>MVZH01000033.1 GCA_002068325.1 Lentisphaerae bacterium ADurb.BinA184
CCGGCTGCGGGAGACAACCGTGCGCCGCATCGGCCCCGACCTGCTGGTCTGCGGCTACCCCGTCAGGGCCTGACGGCGGCCATCGCCGGCGACCGTCGCGCCGCCGGAACCGGCGGCTGTTCGCGTCTCCGCCCCGGCAGGCCACCTGGTCCCGACAGGTCAGCGCCCCCTTGCTTTGCCTGGGCAGGGGCTTATTTTCCGCTCGACACCATGGACGGGCGACTGAACAACCGATTCCTCCGCGCCGGGTTGAAGACCGCCCTGGCGGGGCTGGGCATCGTCCTGGCGCTGGTCGCCGCCGAGTATGCGACGCGGCTCCTCTTCCCCACGTGGGCCCCGGCGACCGCGGACCGGCTGTTCTGGGTGTACGACGCGCAGCTCGGCTGGTTCCATCGCCCCGGCACCGTCGGCGTGTTCCGGCACCCGGATTTCGCCGTCAAGGTTGCGATCAACTCGCAGGGCCTGCGGGACGACGAGTGCCCGCCTGCCCCTGCGCCCGGCCGCCGCCGCCTTCTGGTTGTGGGCGATTCGCAGGCCTGGGGGTACGGGGTCGAGCGGGAGGAGCGGTTCTCCGAGTGCATCGAACGCCGCCGTCCCGACTGCGAGGTTGTCAATGCGGCGGTCAGCGGCTTCGGCACCGACCAGGAGTACCTGTATTACCGGGAGCGGGGGTGCCGGCTGCGGCCCGAGGTGGTACTGCTGCTGATGCATGAGAACGACTTTGAGAACAATGCCCGCGACTTCGAGTACTGGTACGCCAAGCCGCGGTTCGTGTTGGACGGCAACGTCCTGCGGCTGACGAATGTGCCGGTTCCGCGGCGCACCCTTCGGCAGAGGGTTGGCACCTTCATCCTCGGGCGGACATATCTGTATGCGACCCTCTACCGGGCCGTCTCCAAACGCGCGCCCGTCTCCCCGCCGCCGGCGACGCCGCCGGCCGCCGCGCCGGCCGCGCCGGCCACGGCGGTGCCGGACCGGGAGGCACCCCACGCCGCCGCGGAATCCAAGGGCCGCCGGGCGATTGACGACGACGGCCGGCTGACGGCCGCCATCCTGCACGAGTTTGCGGAGTCCGCACGGCAGCATGGCGCCCGGCTGGTTGTGGTGAGCGCGCCGATGAACCCGGCGCGCGTCGGGCAGGTGCGATCAGCCCTGGAGCCAGCCGGTGTCCCCTATCTGCCCCTGGACGACGCGTTTGCCCACCGCCGCGAGCCGGTTCGCTTTGCCCACGACAAGCACTGGAATGCGCGGGGCCACGCGGTGGCCGCCACGGCCATCGAGGCATTCCTCGAACGACAGGGTGTCTTCGGGCCGCCGCCGGTCAAGGCGCCGGACGCCGGGAGCACGCCGGCACGGTGACGCACATCCTCGGCATCTCGGCGTTCTACCACGACAGCGCGGCGGCGCTGGTCCGCGACGGTGAGGTCATTGCCGCCACCCAGGAGGAGCGTTTCACCCGGGTCAAGCACGACGACTCGTTCCCGCGGCACGCTGCCGCCTTCTGCCTCGAAGCGGGCGGCATCGGGCCGGAACGCCTGGACGCGGTGGTATTCTACGAAAAGCCGCTGACCAAGTTCCACCGCTTGCTGGAGACCTACGCCGCCTATGCCCCTGCCGGGTTCCCCTCGTTCCGTCGGGCCATGCCGCTGTGGCTGGGGCAGAAGCTGTTCATCCCCCGCGCCCTCCGCACAGGGCTGGGCGGCTATGACGGACCGCTCCTGTTCACCGGCCACCATGAGAGCCACGCCGCGTCGGCGTTCCTGGCCTCGCCCTTCCGTCGCGCCGCCATCCTGACCGTGGACGGGGTGGGCGAGTGGAGCACCGCGGCCATGGGCCGGGGTGAGGGCAACCGCCTGCGGCTCGAGCGCCATATCCGCTTCCCGCACTCGCTGGGGTTGCTCTACTCGGCCTTCACCTACTACACCGGCTTCAGAGTCAACTCCGGCGAGTACAAGGTCATGGGGCTGGCCCCGTACGGTGATCCCGACGCGGCGGCGCACTACGCGGCACTGACCCGGGATCATCTGCTGGACTTGCGCGACGACGGCAGCTTCCGGCTGGACATGCGCTACTTCAACTACTGCCAGGGCCTGACCATGACCGGCGAGCGCTTCCACCGTCTGTTCGGCGGCGCCCCGCGCCCGCCGGAGGCCCGGATCAGGCAGAAGGACATGGACCTGGCCGCGGCGCTGCAGATCGTCACCGAGGAGGCGATGCTGCGGCTGGCCCGTTTCGTGCGCCGTGAGACGGGGGAGCGCTGTCTGTGCATGGCGGGCGGGGTGGCGTTGAACTGCGTCGGCAACGGACGCCTGGTACGCGAGTCGGGGTTCGAACGCCTGTTCTTCCAGCCGGCCGCCGGGGACGCCGGCGGCGCGCTGGGGGCGGCGCTGTTCGCTTGGCACCAGCTGCTCGGCAACCCGCGCGAGACCGATGAGACGCACGACCGCATGCAGGGGGCACTCCTCGGCCCCGCATTCAGCGACGCCGAGGTGGCCGAGTCCCTGCGGTCGGCGGGCGCCGTGGCCGAACGGCATGATGAACGCGGGACACTCCTGGAACGCGTTGTGGACCTGCTCTGCGCCGGCCAGGTCGTCGGCTTTTTCCAGGGGCGCATGGAATTCGGGCCGCGCGCGCTCGGGGCGCGCTCGATCCTCGGCGACGCGCGCCATCCGCAGATGCAGAGCACGATGAACCTGAAGATCAAGTTCCGCGAGTCCTTCCGCCCATTCGCCCCGATCGTCCTCGAGGAATGCGCGGGGGAGTACTTTGACCTTCCCTGCGCCAGCCCGTACATGCTGCGGGTCGGGCAGGTGCAGGCCGGGCGGCGCCTTCAGCCGCCGCCGGGAAGCGAGTCGCTGTGGGGCATCGAACGGCTCAACCTGCCCCGCAGCGACATCCCGGCCGTCACCCATGTTGACGGCAGTGCCCGGATTCAGACGGTTGACGGGCAGCGGAACCCTTTGCTGCATAGCCTCTTGGAGAGATTCCGAGCGCGCACAGGCTGTGCCGTCCTGGTGAATACGAGCTTCAATGTGCGGGGCGAGCCGATCGTCTGCACGCCGCGCGAGGCGTACCGCTGTTTCATGAGCACCGGCATGGACGCCCTGGCCATCGGGAACCACCTCCTGCTCAAGGAACGCCAGCCGCCCGCCACCGTGGACGACAGTTCCTATGTGGATGGTTTCCGCCGGGCCGACGACACGGCCGCCGACGGCCGGGGCGGCGCCGCCGAGGGGTCGCCCTGGCGGGCCCCGGCGCGCGAAGTCCGGGTCTTCGGACTCATCTTCCTTGCGGGGATGATGGTGCTTGGCCTGGTGGCGGAGTGGCGACGGCAACAGATGCCCCTCAGCCTGGCGGCATTCGCCGACGGCTGGCGATGGCCCTGGCGGTGGTGGTTGCCGGGGGCGGCGGTCGCGGCGTCGTGCCTGCTGGCGCCACGGCGCGCCCGGCCACTATATGGCGCGTGGACATGCCTGGGCCGCGCCATCGGTTGGATGGTTCAGAGCCTCGCACTTGGCGTCGTCTTCTTCGGCCTGCTGACCCCGCTTGGACTCCTCTACCGGCGCTGGTGCGGGGTCATCACGCGACGGCCAGACCGGCGCCGGGCCACCTACTGGGAACCCATGCCGCCAGAGCGGCCGACGGAAGACTACTACCGGCTCTACTGACCCGCGCCGCGGCCGGAAGGTGATCGCCGACTTCGAGGAGTCCCGCACGATGAGCGAACACCCTGTCCCCAGCAAGCCGCCGGAGACTCCCCCGCCGGGGCCCGCCCGTGGCTTCGACCGCCGGGCCAATCGCGGACTGCTCCGTGAACTCCTCGGGTTCGTCTGGCAGAACCGCCTGTGGTGGCTGGTGCCGGTGGTCGTGGTTCTCGCCCTGCTCGCGCTGCTGATGGCCGCGGCGGCGGTCAGCGGCGGGGCGGCACCATTCATCTACACGCTCTTCTGACGCCGGGCCGACGCCGACCACCGGTGCGGGATCCCGCGCGCGCCACCCCGACTCCCAAGCCCCATACAGCCAAGCGGCATCACGGGGGGCCGCCCGCACGCGGTCACCAGCCCGGCGGGCCACCGATGAAGCGGCGGCCTTCGTCTGCATGCCGCGGCAGCCCGTACCGCGCAGGCAGGCGCTGTCCCGGGCGTGCCCAGATGACCGCATTCCACGGTACGCCCGGCGACACGGGGCAGCGCCCGCGACCCGAACCCAACGCACCCGGCGGGCCTGACCGCGTCCCGCCAACTTGCGCCGGACAGTTTTGCTTGGTGACGGCCCGCGCTATAGTGGGCGTTTTCACGCACACGGTTGCGCGGGTGATGCAAGGCTTTGCCGATGTATTACCGACTTGAGATCAGCCCCGGGCCGGCGGCGTCCGACGCACGCGGGGCCGGGGTTCTGCAACAGGCGAAGCGTTTCCTCCGCCTGCCGGTTGAGGGCGTGTGGACGCGCGATGTCTACTCCCTGTTCGTCGAGTGCGACGAGGCGGGGGCGGCCGCCGCCCTGGCGGCCTTCACCAACCCGATCATCCAGAACGGTCACCTCGGCCAGTCCAAGCCGCCGCATCCGTTTGACTGGGTGGTGGTGGTCGGCTTTCGCCCCGGCGTCACCGACAACGTGGCGCGCAGTGCCGGTTCGGCCTTGGGCGACGTACTCGGCCGGCCCCTGACCGGGGCGGAGGCGGTCTACACCTCGACCGAGTATTTCGTGCGCGGGCCGCGTCTGGACCGCGAGGCGGTCGGCCGTCTCGCCGTGAAGCTGCTCGCCAACAGCCTGATCCAGACCACCTGGGTCGTCTCGCGCGAGGAATGGGAAAAGGACGGGGCCCCGGTCAACTGCCCGGCCGTCACCGACCGGTCCGAGCCGCACGTCGGTACGGTCAACCTCGAAGTCCCCGACGCCGAGCTGCTTCGCATCAGCCGCGACGGCGTGCTGGCACTCAGCCTTGACGAGATGAGAGCCATCCAGGCTTACTTCCGCGCCAACGCCGCCCGCCGCCGCGCGGCCGGCCTCAGCGAGGCGCCCACCGACGTCGAACTGGAGTGCATCGCGCAGACGTGGTCGGAGCACTGCAAACACAAGATCTTCAATGCCCGGATCACCTACACCGATGAGACGGGGCGGACGTGCGAGATCGACTCCTGCTTCAAATCGTTCATCCGCCGCGGCACGGAGGAGATCGCCAAGTCGGTCGCTTGGCTGGTCTCGGTCTTCCACGACAACGCCGGCGTGATCCGCTTCAACGACCGTCTGAACCTCGTCTACAAGGTCGAGACGCACAACAGCCCGACCGCGCTCGCCCCCTACGGCGGCGCCATCACCGGCATTGTCGGCGTCAACCGCGATCCGTTGGGCACAGGCATGGGCGCGGAGCTGCTGTTCAACGTCTGGGGGTACTGCTTTGCCCCGCCGTTCATGGCCGAGAAGGACGTGCCGCCGGGGCTCATCCACCCGCGCCGCCTTCGCGATCAGGTGCACAAGGGGGTCATTGATGGCGGCAACCAGAGCGGAATCCCCTACATGGTCGGGTGGGAGTGGTTCGACCCCCGCTTCCTCGGCAAGCCGCTGGTGTACTGCGGCACGGTCGGCGTCCTGCCGCGCGAGCTCAACGGCCGGCCGGCACACCTGAAGGAGATCCGGCGCGGGGACCACGCCGTGATGATCGGCGGCCGCATCGGCAAGGACGGCATCCACGGCGCCACCTTCTCAAGTGAGGAACTGCACGCCGGCTCGCCCACGCAGGCGGTCCAGATCGGCGACCCCATCACCCAGAAACTGCTCTCCGACTTCCTCATCGAGGCCCGCAACGCCGGACTCTACCGTTTCGTCACCGACAACGGCGCCGGCGGCCTCTCGTCAAGCCTCGGCGAGATGTCGGCGCTGTGCGGCGGCTGCGAAATCGACCTCGCCGCGGCCCCCCTGAAGTACGCCGGCCTTCAACCCTGGGAGATCCTGCTGTCCGAAGCCCAGGAACGGATGAGCCTGGCCGTGCCGCCCGACAGCCTCGACGCCTTCCTGCGCCTGGCGCGCGACCGCGACGTCGAAGCCACCGCGCTCGGGCAGTTCACCGACAGCGGCCTCTTCCATGTCAAGTACGCCGGCCGCACGGTGGCCCTGCTCGACGAGGAGTTCCTGCATGACGGGCTGCCGCAGATGCAGCTGCGCGCGCGCTGGACTCCGCCGCGCTGGCCCGAGCCGCCCCTGCCGCCCGACGCGGAGGCCGGCGGGCTCCTCCTCAAACTGCTGGCGCGGCTCAACCTCTGCTCCGGCGAGTTCAAGGCGCGGCAGTACGACCACGAGGTCAAGGGCCTGAGCGTGGTCAAACCCTACGTCGGGGTCAACCGCAACATCGCCTCCGACGCCACCGTGGCCACGGTCGAACCCCTCAGCCGCGAGGGCGTGATCCTGGCCGCCGGCGTGGCGCCACGCTACTCGGATATCGATACCTACCACATGATGGCATCGGCCATCGACCTGGCTGTCCGCCGCACCGTCGCCGTCGGCGGACGGCTCGGACACATCGCCGGACTCGACGACTTCTGCTGGCCCGACCCCGTTGCCAGCCCCGCCAACCCGGACGGCGAATACAAGCTCGCCCAGCTGGTGCGCGCCAACCAGGCGCTCTACGACTACACGGTCGCTTTCGGCGTGCCCTGCATCTCGGGAAAGGACAGCATGAAGAACGACAGCACCGTGGGCGGCCGCCGCATCTCCATCCCCCCGACGGTGCTGTTCTCCACCCTCGCCCGCATGGACGACGTGGGCAAGGCCGTCACCCTCGACGCCAAGCTGCCCGGCGACCTGGTCTACGTCATCGGCATCACCCGCGCCGAACTCGGCGGCGGCGAACTGTTCGCCATGCTGGACGCGGTCGGCAACCGCGTCCCCGCCGTGGATGCGGACTCCGCAAAACGGCTCTATGCATGCGTGGCCCGGCTCACCGAGGCCGAGCTGTGCCGGTCGCTGCACACCCCGGCCGGCGGCGGACTGGGCGTCGGCTTCGCCAAGGTCGCCATGGGCGGGATGCGCGGGCTGGACATCAACGTGGCGGCGATCCCCGCCGAGGGCGGGCTGGCGCTGTGCGAAAAGCTCTTCTCGGAGTCCAACTCGCGCTTCATCGCCACCGTGGCGCCGGCCGACCGGCAACGCGTGGAGGCCATCCTCGCCGAGGTGCCGCACGCCTGCGTCGGCACGGTCACGCTCACGCCCGTCCTCCGTCTCCACCACGCCGGCGAGGCGGTGGCCGAACTGGGCTTGGACGCCCTGGTCAAGGCTTACACCGAAACCTTGGATCACGTCTGATGAGACCTGACAAGACAGCCGACGTCAAGGCCCTGGTCATCACCGGGTTCGGCCTGAACTGCGAACGCGAGACTGCCTGCGCCTTCCGCCAGGCGGGCGCCACGGCGGAGTGCGTGCACCTCAATGAGTTCCTGAGCCGCCGACGGCGGCTGGACGAGTTCCACATCCTCGCCTTCATCGGGGGCTTCTCCTTCGGCGACCATCTCGGCGCCGGCACCATCTTCGCCAACCGCATCAAGTGCCGCCTCGGCGACGACCTGCGCCAATTCGTGACGGCCGGCAGGCTGGTCATCGGCATCTGCAACGGGTTCCAGACCCTGACGCGCCTGGGCCTGGTTCCCGTTCTCGACGGCAAGCTCTTCACCCAGCAGGTCGCCCTTGCCGAGAATCAGCAGGGTGCCTTCCGCGACGACTGGGTCCTGCTGGCCGCCAATCCCCGGAGCCCCTGCATCTTCACCCGCGGACTCGATCTCCTGCCCCTGCCGGTACGCCACGGCGAAGGCCGCCTGATCCCCGCCGACGAGCGGACGCTGGCCGCCATCGAGAGGAACCACCTCGTCGCCCTCCGCTACGCCGACCCGCAGTCGGCCCGGCCGACCCAGGAGTTCCCGCACAACCCCAACGGCTCGGTCGCCGCCATCGCCGGTATCTGCGACCCCACGGGCCGCATCTTCGGGCTGATGCCGCACCCCGAGGCCTACCTGTCGCCGTACAACCACCCGCACTGGGCCCGGCAGAGGCTCAACGGCGTCCTCCCGCAAAAGGGGCTGGGCCAGCAGATCTTCGACAACGCCGTCGGCTTCGCCGCCCAGCACTTGGTTTGACCCTCACCATCCGTTGTGCGCGGCACCGCAGGCGCCCGCCGGCCACCCAGCCGGGCCGCCATCCGGCCACCCACACGCCGCCTGCCGGACGCCCCGATCATGGGAAGTCGGCGGTAGCCGGGGCAGGCCCCGGGTGCGGTTTCCGTCCGGGGACAGGCCCTGTCCCGCCCCGTTGTTCGTGAAAACGCCCCCTCCCCGGCCATTGACAGAGTGCGTGAAAACGCCTCCCCTGTCCGTCTGCCCAGAGTTGGCTGCAGATGTGCCAGAACAACGGCAAGTTCGTGAAAACAGCCCCGCCGCCGAAACCGCAAGTTCGCGAAAACGCACTGTCCAGACCCTTGGCCGAGTTCGTGAAAACGCGCTGGCGGCGGCGGGGGTAGCCCGACGTTTTCACGCACTCGGGCAGGCACGGCCGGCGGGGGTAGCCCGACGTTTTCACGAACTCGGGCAGGCACGGCCGGCGGGGGTAGCCCGACGTTTTCACGAACTCGGCAGGGAGAGGGCGCTGGCCCGCCACGGCCTCGCGGGGGTCCGGGCTCGCCGTCGCCGGTCGCCGGAAAGGTCAGGGCGAGCGGCTTCGTTGTTTTCACGAACTCGCGCGAAGGCATCGCCACGCGATGGGCCATGGTTGACGGGCACGGTTCAGCCCGTATCTTTGGTGGTCACGCGGTGCCACAGCCTGCGGACGGACTCCGTGCGCCGCCAGACACCCAAGGAGCCTCTCCGCCATGCCCATGACCCGGCGGGAAAGGATTCTCACCGCACTCCACGGCGGCTGCCCGGACCGGCCTCCGATCGCCTTCGACTCGCATGGCGACTCCCTCGCCGGCGCCCTCGCCCACTACGGTGCCCGTGACAAGAACGACCTCTGGCGGGTCGCCGGAATCGAAGGGTTCAGCGTCTGGGAATGGAATGCCGTCATGGGACGCTACGTCGGGCCGCCCAAAGTGGCGGCGGACGGGACGGCGCTGGATTTCTGGGGCAACGGCTACGCGCATGGCTGTGGCCTGGCCGCGTGCGACACCGCGGCCGCCCTTGAGGCCCACCCCTGGCCGCGCCTCGCGGAGTTCGACTTCTCGCATGTCCATGAGCGGGCGCTGGCCATCCGGGCCGCCGACATGGTCGTCGCGGCCGGCCACGTGGGACTCGGCTATCAGATGCACAACATGCTGCGCGGGAACGAGAAGGCGCTGCTTGACGTGACCGACGAGAGCTTCATGTCCTGCTACCTCGGCCGGCTCACGGACTTCACCTGCGGCTACCTCCGGGCCTTGCTCGAAGCCGGCCGCGGGGCGATCGAGGTGGTGCGGGCCGATGATGACGTCGGCACCATGGACCGGCTGATGATTAGCCCGGCGATGTGGCGGCGTTTCTACAAGCCGGCGTGGCGGCAGGCCTTCCGGATCGTCCACGACTACGGCGCCCGCGTGTGGTTCCACTCGTGCGGGTATATCCAACCCCTGCTGGATGACCTGCTCGAGATCGGCATGGACTGCTGGAACCCATTCCCCGAGTACGTCACCGGCAACGACCACGTCCGGCTCAAGGCCTGGCGCCGCGGCCGGCTGGTGCTCGACGGCGGCGTGAACCATCTCGTGCTCGTCAGAGGCACCGCCGAGGACGTGGCGGCCGAGACCCGGCGGGTGCTGGACACCTTCGCCCCGGACGGCGGGCTGCTGATCGGCCCGTCCCAGGTTTTCACGGAGGACATGCCGTCCGCCAACATCATCGCCCTCCTCGATACCGCACGGCGTTACCGGGCCTGATGGGCCGGCCCGGGGTTGGCCCGCCCCTCCGGCGGTTTACTCCTCTTGATTGATGCACGCGGCGCGACGGCGCGGGGCGGTCGCCGCCGCCGGTGCGCCGTGGTCATGACGCCCAGGCTGGAGAGCACAACGATGCCGGGAGAGCTACAGGACAGGGTGGCCCTGGTGACCGGCGCCTCGCGCGGGATCGGCCGGGCGATCGCGCTGGCCCTAGCGGGGCGCGGCGCCCGCGTCGCGGTCAACTACCTCGTCAACGCCGCCGCCGCCGAGGAGACGGTCTGCGAGGTTCGCAAACTGGGCGGCGAGGCGTTGGCGGTGCAGGCGGACGTGCGCGACCTGGCGGCGGTGCAGGCGATGGTCGCGGCGGTGCGGCAGGCCTACGGCCGCCTCGACATCCTGGTCAACAACGCCGGGGTGCTGCGCGACAACTTGGTCACCTTCATGACCGACGAGCAATGGCAGGAGGTGCTCGACACCTGCCTCAAGGGCGCGTTCCACTGCATCAAGGCGGTGGCCAAGGAGATGGCCCGGCAGCGCTACGGCCGGATCATCAGCATCTCCTCGGACGCCGGGCTGCTCGGCGACGCCCTGCGCGCCAACTACGCCGCGGCCAAGGCCGGGCTCATCGGCCTGACCCGGGCGGTGGCGCGCGAAATGGCCGGCGGCGGAATCACCGTCAACGCCGTGGCACCGGGTGTGATCGAGACCGAGCTGCTAGCCGCGGTGCCGACGGCCAAGCGGGAGAAGCAGCTTGCGCAGGTGCCGCTGAAGCGCTTCGGGCAGCCGCGGGAGGTCGCCGATCTGGTGGCGTTTCTGGCCTCGGAGCGCGCCGCCTACATCACCGGGCAGGTGATTTGCGTGGACGGGGGGATGCAGATGGGGTAGCGGACAGCGGATAGCAGATAGCAAATAGAAAATAGCAAATAGCAAATAGAAGAGAAGACAGAGGGGGGGCAGAGGGTGGACGGCGGGTGGACATGGCAGGATACGGCACGATGACGGTTGTTGTGACAGGCATGGGACTGGTGTCGCCGCTGGGCCGCGGCGTACCGGCGAACTGGCGGGCGCTGTGTGCGGGGGAGTCGGCCATCGGCGACATCCGCCGTTTCGAGGCGAAGGACTTCGCGAGCGCGCGGGCCGGCGAGATTGCGGAGTTCGCCCTGCCGACGGCTCTGGCCCCCGCCGCCGGCTGTGATCTGGGCACCCAGTTTGCCCTCGTCGCCTGTGCCGAAGCCCTCGAGGACGCCGGCCTCGGCGGCGACCGCGGCAACCACGTGGAACTCCGCGCCCGCACCGCCCTGGTGCTTGCGACGAATTTCGGCGGCGCCATCCGCGGTGAGGGAATCCTCGAGGGCGTGGCGGGCGTCAGCGCCGCCAGCGCGGGCGATTTCTCGGAGAGTCTGTTCATGGGCGCGGCCGACCATGTGGCCCGGGTCTTCGCCCTCGGCGGCCCGCGCACGGTGCTTTCACTATCCTGTTCATCCGGGACCGCGGCCATCGGCGCGGCCCTCGACCTCATCCGCTGCAGTCGTGCAACCATCGCTCTTGCAGGCGGTTACGATACATTGTCCCGGTTCTCCTGGAGCGGCCTGTGCGCCCTGCGCACCCTGGCCGCGGACTGCGTGCGGCCCTTCGACCTGAATCGCAGCGGCACCCAGTTCACCGAGGGCGCGGGGGTTCTCGTGCTCGAAGAGCTCGGCCATGCGCTGGCCCGGGGGGCACGCGTCTACGCGGAGGTGGCGGGCGCGGCTACGAACAACAACGCCTTCCACATGACGGCGCCGGCCCGCGAGGGCGCCGGCAGCGCGCGGGTCATGCGCCTGGCCCTCGAAAACGCCGGCCTGCCGCCGGCCGCGATCGACCACATCAACGCCCACGGCACCGGCACCAAACCCAATGACAGCACCGAGACGCAGGCGGTCAAGGCCGTCTTCGGCGAACACGCCCGCCGCCTGCCGGTCACTTCGATCAAGTCGTCGGTCGGCCACATGATGGGCGCGGCGGGCAGCATCGAGGCCGTCGCGTCCATCCTATCCATCCGTGACGGTCTCATCCCGCCGACCACCCACTACGAGACGCCGGATCCGGAGTGCGACCTTGACGTGGTGGCCAACCAGGCCCGCGCCGCGCGGGTCACCTGCGTGCTTTCGAACTCCGCCGGCATCGGCGGCTGCAACGCGGCGGCGGTCTTCCGCAAGCACGAGGCCGGCCCGGGCCAACGACAGCCGGCCAGCCCTCTTGAGTCCGGGCGGCATCCCTCACAGGCCGGAAGCCGGAGTCGCCCGCGTCGCGTGGTGATCACCGGTTGCGGGCCGGTCTCGGCCATCGGGATCGGGCGCGGGGCCTTCTGGCAGGCGGTCGCGGCGGGCGTGGACGGGTTCGGCGAGAGCGCGCTCTTGGCCGCGGCGTCGGGCCGGTCCCGGTTGGCGGCCGAGCTAGTCGGTTTCGAGGCGGCTCCCTACCTTCCCAGCCCCAAGGGTTACCTGGACAGGGCTTCCGAGATCGCGTTCGCCGGCGTTGCCCTCGCGTTGCGCGACGCCGGCCTCGACTTGGCGGCGGAGGATCGCGGGCGGGTGGGCCTCTCGCTCGGCACCGCCCTCGGCAGCCTGGGCACGGCCGCCACGTACTTCGCAGACCTGCTGCACAAGGGGCCGCGCCTGGTCAAGCCGATCCTCTTCCCGCACACCTACTCGAACACCGCCGTCAGCCTCCTGGCCATAGACTACCGCATCGAGGGGTTGCACCTGAACTTCGCCGCCGGCATGGTCGCCGGCGCCCAGGCGATCCTGGCCGGGTTCGATGCCGTCCGCCGCGGGCAGGCCGACGTCGTCCTGGCCGGGGGTGTCGACGCGCTCGGCCCGGCCGCGGCACGTGGCTTCGACCTGCTGGGCTGTCTATCGCCCGGGCCGAACGGCGGCGAGGAGAGGAGTGCTCCCTTTGACGCATCCCGCAACGGCTTTCTCCTCGGCGAGGGGGCCGGCATCGTCGTCATCGAGAGCCTCGAGCATGCCGCGGCGCGCGGGGCCCGCGTGCTGGGCGAACTGCTCGGCGGCGGCGGCGCGGGCGACGGCGGCGACGGTGCCGCGCCGGGTTGCGGACTCCGCAACTCCACGGCCGGCGCGGTCGCGATGGCGCTCGGCGAAGCCGGCCTGGCAAGTGAGGCAGTCGCTGCCGTCTTCGCCCACGCCAACGGCAGCGTTGAAGGCGACCGGCAGGAAGCGGTGGGCCTCGCCGGGGCGCTGGGTGCGGCCGGCCGCGCCATCCCCGTCACCAGCACCAAGCCCATGACCGGCGAGACGCTCGGCGCCGGCCCCGCACTGCAGCTCATCGCCGCGCTGCAGGCCCTGGCCGACGGCGCCCTGCCCCCGACGCTGAACACCGCCGCCGCCGACCCGCGCCTGCCTGCGCTTGACCTGGCGACGGCAACGCGTACGTTAGCCCGGCACGGCGTGATCCTCGTCAGCGCGCGTGACCCCGGCGGCGCTGCCGCCTGCCTGGCGCTCGGGCAGGCGTGATGTGAAGGCCGCGCGCCCTTGTCTGCCCGAGCACGGTTGCCCCAGGCCGTGCGAGAGAATGAGAGCCAACGCATGGTGGATCTGCCCTACTCGGAAATCGCGCGCTACCGCCTGATGCTTCTGATCCGCCGTTTCGAGGAGACGGTCGAGGAGCTGTTCTCGCGCGGGCAGATTCAGGGCACGACGCATCCGTGCACCGGCCAGGAGGCGACGGCGGTCGGCGTCTGCGCCGCGCTCGGGCCCGGCGACGCGGTGACCAGCACCCACCGCGGCCACGGGCACTTCCTGGCGCGCGGCGGCGACCCCAACCGCATGATGGCCGAGCTGTACGGCAAGGCGACCGGCTACTCGGGCGGCCGCGGCGGCAGCCAGCTGATGGCGGACTACGCGCTTGGATTCCTCGGCGGCAACGGCATCACCGGCGGCAGCATCCCGGTGGCCACCGGCGTCGCCCTGGCCATAAAGATGCAGGGCCGGGCCGGCGTGGCGGCCTGCTTCCTCGGCGACGGAGCCTCGAACCAGGGCACCTTCCACGAGTCGCTCAACATGGCGGGCCTGTGGAAACTGCCCGTGCTCTACGTGTGTGAGAACAATCAGTACGCGATGTCCATGCCGGTGCGCGCGTCGGTGCCGATTGCCGACATCGCCGACCGCGCGGCCGGCTACGGGCTGCCCGGAGTCGTCGTGGACGGCAACGACGTCGAGGCGGTGCAGGCGGCCGCCGCCGCGGCCCGCGCCCGCGCCCTGGCCGGCGAGGGCGCCACGCTCATCGAGTGCAAGACCTACCGGCTCTCGGGCCACTCCCGCGGCGACCAGCGCCGCTACCGCACCCGGCAGGAGGAGGCGGCGGCGCGCGAGCGCGACCCCATCAACCGCTGGCGCGACCGGCTCTTCGAGCGCGGGCTGCTCGACGAGGCCGCCGACCAGGCGTTGCGCGCCGGCGTCGAGGAGGCCGTCCGGGACGCCGTCCGCTTCGCCGAGTCCAGCCCCTACCCGGACCCCGCGACGCTGGGAGAGGGAGTCTTCGCGTGAGAGAGATTTCCTACACCGAGGCGTTGCGCGAGGCGCTCACCGAGGAGTTGCGCCGTGACGCCGGCGTGTTTCTGATGGGCGAGGACATCGCCGCCTACGGGGGGGCCTTCGGGGTGACGCGTGGCCTGGCGGAACAGTTTGGCCCGCAGCGGGTTCTGAACACGCCGATCTCGGAGGGCAGCTTCGTGGGCGCAGCCGTGGGGGCGGCGCTCTCGGGGATGCGGCCAGTGGTCGAGATCATGTTCATGGACTTCATCGGGCTGGCGGCGGACCAGCTTCTGAACCAGGCCGCGAAGCTGCGTTACGTCTACGGCCCGCAGGCGCGCTGCCCGCTGGTGCTGCGTACGCCGACGGGGGGCGGGCGCTGCTACGGCCCGACCCACTCGCAGAACCTGACCGCCTGGTTCCTGCACGTGCCCGGCCTGCGCATCGCGGCCCCGGCGACCCCGGCCGACGCCAAGGGACTCCTGAAAACCGCCATCCGCGACGACAACCCGGTGCTGTTCGTCGAGCACAAGATGCTCTACGGCCGTCGCGGCGATGTGCCCGAGGACGCCGACTTCACGGTGCCCTTCGGGCGGGCGCGGGTGGCGCGCCCGGGGACGGACATCACCATCGTGGCGTGGTCGTGGATGGCGGTCGAGGCCGAGGCGGCGGCCGTCGAGCTGGCGGGCCAGGGGATCGAGGCCGAGGTCATTGATCTGCGCACGCTGGCGCCGCTGGACATCGGGACGCTGGTCGAGTCGGCGCGCCGCACGGCGCGGGTGCTGATCGTCGAGGAGGTCAACCGCACCGGCGGGGTGGCGGCCGAAGTCAGCGCCCAGTTGGTCGAGCAGGTCTACGAGTATCTTGAGGCTCCGGTCCGGCGCCTGGCCGCGCCGGATGTGCCGATCCCCGCCAGCCCGCCGCTCGAAAAGGCCATGCTCCCCAACCGGCACACGATCGCCCGGGCGGCGCTCGAAATGGTGCAGGGGGCCTGAGGCCCGCAGGGCGGACGGCCACGGCATCGGCAGGACGGCTGCGGCAGGAATCCGGCGGGTCGCGGACGCCGCACCACACTTCCGGGAAAAGCTTCCCCCTCGATGCAGGATCGCACTCAGCCTGAAACCATGGATGACGGAGCGGCCGCGGTTCCGCCGCGGTTCGAGCGGCTGGCCCGCCTGCTGGGCGGCGAAGCGGTCGAACGGCTGGGGCGGCGGCACGTCACGGTGTTCGGCCTGGGCGGGGTGGGCAGCTTTGCGACGGAAGGGCTGGCCCGCTCGGGGATTGGGTGGTTGACGCTGGTTGACGGCGACGACGTGGGCCTCACCAACTTCAACCGGCAGTTGCACGCCCTCGAAGGCGCGGTGGGCCGGCCGAAGGTCGAGCTCATGGCCGAGCGGGTGCGTGCCATCAACCCGGCCGCGCGGGTCGATCCCGTCAAGGCGTTCTATGGGGAGGCGACCTCGGCGTCGCTGCTGACGCCGTTGCCGGACCTGGTGCTGGACTGCATTGACAACGTCACCGCGAAGCTTCATCTGCTCGCCACTTGCATGGGGCGGCGCATCCCCATCGTCACCAGCCTGGGTGCCGCGGCCAAGCTCGATCCGGCCAGGGTGCGGGCCGCGCCGCTGGCCCACACGCGCATGGATCCGCTCGGCCGGGTCATCCGCAAGAACCTGCGGCGGCGGTACGAGCTGGACCCCCGCGACTTCCGCGAGGTGACGGCCATCTTCTCCGACGAGCCGGTGGCCGACGCCGGGGCCGACGCCGACGAGGCGGAGCAAGCGGAGGCGGACGCCGGGGAGGCTGCCGCGAACGGCGGCGCGCGGCAGCGGGTCGTGCTGGGCAGCGCGGTGTTCGTCACCTCGGTGTTTGGGATGATGGCGGCGGCGGTGGCGGTCCGCGAACTGCGGCGGCCGGGGGCGGAGGGGGGATGACCGTCCACCTGTCCATTGACGGGAAGGAGACGGCCGTCGCCGGCGGCACGGTGCTCGAGGCGGCGCACGGCCTGGGGGTGGAGATTCCGACGCTGTGCTGGGCCGAGGGGTGTCCGCCGTTCACCTCGTGCATGCTGTGCGTGGTCGAGGAGCGGGCCACCGGCCGGCTCATTCCGGCCTGTTCCGCGCCGGCCGAGAACGGCATGCGGGTCGAGACGGACAACGCGCGGGTGCGCGAGGCCCGCCGCGCCGCGCTCGAACTGCTGCTCAGCGACCATCGCGGCGACTGCGAAGGCCCCTGCCGGCGCGCCTGCCCGGCCCATCTCGACATCCCGCGGATGCTACGCCTGCTCGCCGCCGGGGACTGGCCGCGCGCCGTCGCGGTGGTGCGCGAGACGATCCCGTTCGCCGCCGTGCTCGGCCGCGTCTGTCCGGCCCCGTGCGAGAAGGCCTGCCGGCGGGGCGCGCACGACGCGGCGGTGGCGGTCTGCCTGCTCAAACGGGCCGTCGGCGACTACGGCCTGGCCGCGGGTACGCTGCCGGTGTGCGCGGGGCCGACGGGGCGACGCGTGGCGGTGGTCGGCGGCGGCCCGGCCGGGGCGACGGCCGCCTGGTACCTGCGGGCGGCCGGGCATGGGTGCACCCTGTTCGAGGCGGGCGACGGGCTGGGCGGACGGTTGCGCGACGCCGTCGGCCCGGAGCGTCTGCCGCCGGCGATCCTCGAAGCCGAACTGGGGCTGGTGCAACGCCTGGGTTGCGAGGTCCGCACCCGCACACGGCTCGGCCGGGAGGTCAGCCTGGATGGGCTGGCCGCGGAGTTTGACGCCGTGGTGGTGGCGACCGGGCAGCCCGGTGAGGGTGACGCAGCGGCGTTCGGCCTGGCGGCGACGGAGGGCGGACGGCTGGCGCGGGATCGCGGCACGCTGTCGAGCGCACGCGCCGGCGTGTTCATCGCGGGGGCGGCGGGTGGCTCGTGCCGGATGGCGGTGCAGGCGGTGGCCGAGGGCCGGCGGGCGGCGTTGGCCGCGGATGGCTGGCTGCGCACCGGTCAGGCGGGCGTCGCACCGACCGGCTTCGACTCACGCCTGGGACACATCGAGGGTGAGGAGCTGGCGGCGTTGCTGGCGGAGGCGGACGGGCGCGGGCGGGTCACTCCGGCGACGCCGGCCGGCGGCTATACCGAGGCGGAGGCGGCGGCGGAGTCCGCCCGATGCCTGCGTTGCGACTGCCGCAAGCCGCACACCTGCCGACTGCGCGCCTACGCCGCCGAGTATGGCGCCCGCCAGGCCCAGTACCACGCCGCCGAGCGTCGCCGCGTCGAGCGCATACTCGATGACCCGCGCCTGGTGTACGAGCCGGGGAAGTGCATCGCCTGCGGACTGTGTGTGCGGATCACGCAGCGGGCCGGCGAGCGGCTCGGGCTGGGGTTCGCGGGGCGTGGTTTCGCGACTAAGGTAACGGTGCCCTTCGGCGAGCCGTTGTCCGCCGGGCTGGAGAAGTGCGCCGCGGCGTGCGTCGAGGCCTGTCCGACCGGGGCGTTGGCGTGGCGTGAAGGTGAATAGGGCAGGCCGCCGCGACGGCCGCGGCGCCGGCCGCGAGGGAGTGGTCCACACCGTGAAAATCATCCACATCGTCCCCGGCTCGGGCGGAGGCTTCTACTGCGAGAACTGCATGCGGGACGGGGCGCTGGTGACGGCGTTGCGCGAGCAGGGCCACGACGTGGTGCTGGCGCCGATGTACCTGCCGCTGTTCGGCGACCACCCCGGCCTGAGCCGCAACGTGCCGGTCTTTTTCGGCGGCATCAACGTGTACCTCCAGCAGAAAAGCCGCCTGTTCCGGCACACGCCACGCTGGTTGGACCGGCTGCTGGACGCCGACTGGCTGCTGCAGCTGGCGGCCTTGAGGGCGCGGACGACGCGGGCGGCCGGCCTCGGCGAGATGACGCTGTCCATGCTCTACGGCGAGGGCGGCCACCAGGCCAAGGAACTCGAACGACTGTTGGCCTGGCTGCGCGTCGAGCGGCCGGACCTGGTGCACCTCAGCAACGCCCTGCTGATCGGCCTGGCGCCGCGGCTGAAGTCGGCCCTCGGCGTACCCGTCGCCTGCTCGCTCCAGGATGAGGACACCTGGCTGGACGGGCTGGGGCCGCCCCACGACCGCTGGTGCTGGGACGCCATCGCCGAGCGCGTCCCGTTCATTGATGCCTTCTTCGCGGTCAGCGAGTACTACGCCTGCTTCATCAGCGAACGGCTGCCGGTGCCCGCGGAGTGCCTCTACACGGTCTATCCGGGCAGTGACCGCGTCGGCGAGGCGCGCTCGCCGCTGCCCGCCGAGCCGCCGGTGATCGGCTATCTCTCGCGCCTGACGCCGGCCTTGGGGCTGGACACCCTGGTGAACGCCTTCATCGAATTGAAGCGTGACCCGCGCCTGGCCGCGACGCGGCTGCGGCTGACCGGAGGCAGCACCGCCGACGATGCCGCCTGGCTGCGGCAGCTCCGCGCCGTCCTCCGAGGGGCCGGGGTGGCCGGCGACGTCGAGTTCATCGAATCGTTCGACCGCGAGTCGCGGAGCCGGTTTCTGCAGGGGCTGACGGTGCTGTCAGTGCCGGTGCCGAAAGGCGAAGCCTTCGGCGCCTACCTGATCGAGGCCATGGCCTTCGGGGTGCCGGTGGTGCAGCCGCGGACCGGGGCCTTCGAGGAGGTGATCGGCAAGACGGGCGGCGGGGTCTGCTATGCCCCCAACGACGCGGCCACGCTCGCCAAGACGCTGGGCGGACTGCTCACCGACCGCGGACAGCTCCAGCGCCTTGCCGACGCCGGCTACCAGGCCGTGCAGGGCGCGTTCAACATGGCGGCGACCGCCCGCCAGACCGCCCGCATCTACGAGCTGGTGTGCGGACGGGCCCGCGGCTGAGTTTCGAGGCGGAGGCGGACGGCGCGGCGGACGCCCGGCGAGATCCCGGCGAAGGCGGCGCGCCGAAGCCCGGCCACCCAGATGACGGCGCCGCCGGCCACAACGAGGGGGAACTCGGGGCGTCGCCAGCGTGGGATAGCGGCCTGGCTGAAGAGATCCTTGATCGGGCGCGGGCGGTGATGCCCGAAGGGGATCATGCGATCCCCGGGCCGCCACACCCGCACGGTCAGCTCCGCCGGGAGGGCGGCCTCCGCGAAGAAGACGGTGTCCGGCCCGGCGGCGCGCAACGCCGCCGCTTTCGGGGCGGGGACGCACGCGGCGGAAAGGACGGCGCCACTGCCCGGCAACTCCCGCCGCGCATCATCGCGCCAGCGCCAGACAACCTCCGCGGGGGACGCGGTTTCGAGCCCGATCTCGCGGCCGCCGGCGATCAGGTTCACGCCGTTCCCCAGGGGGATTTTGCGGACTCCGCAATCCGGGCGGACGAGTTCGCGGCGGAGGCGTTCGACGGCGTCGCGGGAGGGCACGACATCGCGTCCCAAGCGGGCGCTGAGCCAGAGGCGGAGGACGCGCGGGAGGAGGGCGGGATGGAGGGTGGCGAGGTGGTCGCGCGCGGGCAGGCCGTCGAGGGCGGCGGCGGCGGCCTGTTCGAGGCAGTCGGCGTCGTCGCGCAGGGCCGCGAGGGCGGCGAGCAGGGGGGCGTCGCCGCCGAGGGTGCGGCGGATGGGCGGCAGCCAGCGGTGGCGGACGGCGTTGCGCCGGTGCGCGGGGTCGCGGTTGGTGCGGTCGGTGCGCCAGTCGCGCACGCCGTACTCGCGCAGGCAGGCTTCGATCTCGGCCCGGCGGAAATCGAGCAGGGGGCGGATGAAGCGGACGCCGGCGACGGTGCGCCGTGGGCGGAGGGCGGTCAGGCCGCTCGTGTTGGCGCCGCGGGCCAGGCGGAGGAGGAGTTCCTCGAGGCAGTCGTCGGCATGATGGCCGAGGGCGACGGCGTCGTGCGGCCCGGCCCGGCCCTGCCAGAACTCGATGCGGCAGCGACGGGCGGCGGCTTCGAGGCTCTCGCGCGGGCGGCGGCGTTCGGGCACGTGCAGGTGGTGCAGCTCAAACGGCAGGTTGCGCTCGGCGCAGAAGCGGCGGCACCACTCGGCGTCGGCATCGGCCTCGGCGCCGCGCAGGCCGTGGTGGAGGTGGATGGCGGTCAGCCGCGGGCCGGCGTCGGCCAGCAGAAGGAGCAACGCGGTGCTGTCGGCGCCGCCGCTGAAGCCGACGAGCAGCCCCTCGACGCCGTCGAGGAGGCGGTGGCGCGCGAGGACGGCGCGCAACCGGCGCGCGAGGTTCTGGCGGTGCGGTGCGGACATGGCGACAACATTGCACGCGGCGGTACGGTTTGCAACGCCGGCGGCCGCGACGCCCGGCCGGGCATGGACAAACCACCCGACCGGGCTACAGTACGCGAACCGTCATCGCCTCACACGACGGTCTGCCCAGACAACAGGAGATGCACGCGTGGCCCGCTCTCCCCAACCCTTCCAAGCCCGGAAGATCTCCGAGCACGTCTACTGGGTCGGCGCGGTCGATTGGGACTTGAAGGAGTTCCACGGTTACCTGACCCAGCGCGGCACCACCTACAACGCCTACCTCGTGCTGGCCGACAAGATCACGCTGATCGATACGGTCAAGAAGCCGTACTATGACGAGATGATGGCCCGCATCGCCTCGGTGATCGACCCGGCGGACATCGCCCTCATCGTCTCCAACCACGCCGAAGCCGACCACTCCGGCTGCCTGCCCGAGACGATCGCCGCCGTCCGCCCCGAGCGGGTGCTGGCCTCGCCCAAGGGCGTGCAGACGTTGCAGGACCTGTTCGGGCTGGGCGACCGGGTCGAGGCGGTGACGCCCGGCGGCTGGCTCGACGTGGGCGGGCTGCCCATGCAATTCGTCGAGACACGCATGGTGCACTGGCCGGACAGCATGGTCAGCTACCTCGGCGGCGACGGCATCCTCTTCTCGCAGGACGCCTTCGGCATGCACCTGGCCGGCAGCGAACGCTTTGCCGACGACTACGACCGCGCGACCCTGCTCCACGAGGCCGAGAAATACTACGCGAACATCGTCCTGCCCTACTCCGCACAGGTGGGCAAGGTCCTCGACGCGGTGCCGACGCTGGGCTGGGACATCCGCATGATCGCGCCGGACCACGGGCCGATCTTCCGCACCCCCGCCGACATCGGCTGGATCCTGACACAGTACCGGCGCTTCGTCGAGCAGACGGTGACGCCGAGGGCCGTGGTGGTCTACGACACGATGTGGCACAGCACCGAGCGCATGGCGAAGGTGGTGGCCGAGGGCCTGGCCGCGGCGGGGGTCGGGGTGCGCGTGTTCTGCCTCAACGGCACGCACCGCAGCGACATCATGACGGCGGTGATGAACGCGGGCGCCCTGGTGCTCGGCTCGCCCACGCTCAACGGCCAGCCCTACCCGACGCTCGCCGACTTCCTCACCTACGCCAAGGGGTTGAAGCCGCGCCACAAGATCGGCGCCGTCTTCGGATCCTACGGCTGGACCCCCAAGTGCTACGACGAGCTGGCCGCCTCCCTGAAGGCGATGGAGGTCGAGCTGGTGTCCGAGCCGGTACTGAGCCGATACTCGGCGAAGCCCGAGGATCTGATGGCCTGCCTGAACCTGGGGCGGACGGTCGGCAAGGCGCTCCAACAACGGTGCGGGCGCGAACCGGCCCACGGCCGCGATGACCGCGCGAACCAAGGAAAGCCACAATGAAACGATGGACGCTGGTCTCCCTGACAGGATGCATGCTGGCGCTGGGACTGAACGCGGCCGCGGAAGCTGAACCGGCCGCCAAACCGCAAGCCGATACAGGAAAGGGTGCCGTTGTGACCAACCCCGTCGTGGCGATGAAGACCTCCATGGGCGAAATCGAGATCGAGCTGTTCGCCGACAAGGCCCCCCTCTCGGCCGCCAACTTCCTGAAGTACCTCGAAAGCGGCTTCTACGAGGGGACGGTCTTCCACCGGGTCATTGACGGCTTCATGATCCAGGGCGGCGGCATGAAGGCCGACCTCAGCCGCAAACCCACCCTGGCCCCCATCAAGAACGAGGCCGACAACGGCCTGAAGAACCTGCGCGGCACGCTCGCCATGGCGCGCACCAATGTCGTGGACAGCGCCACCTCCCAGTTCTTCATCAACCTCGTCGACAACGCCTTCCTCGACCACGGCGGCCGCGACTTCGGGTACGCGGTCTTCGGCAAGGTGGTCAAGGGCATGGACGTCGTGGAGAAGATCGGCAAGGTCAAGACCGGCGTCTCGCAGGGCATGAAGGACGTGCCGGTCGAACCGGTGGCCATCGAGACGGTCACCCGCAAGGGCGCCGACTGACCCTCGCAGGGCGCCCGCGCACCCCTCCCCGACCTTCAGCGCTGTTGCCTTGTCGGCTCGACAGTAGGCGCGGGGCCCCATTGCCGCGTTTGGGCCGAGGGCCGGACGTGCCGGCCAGCAGGTTCGCCCTCGTCAGGCCCTTGCGCCGGCAAGGCCAGCCTGAGGCCGCCGGCGACGCCTACCTGGCAATGATGTTGACCAGCCGGCCGGGGACGGCCACGACCTTGACCACCGTCTTGCCCGCCAGGGCCTGCTGCACCTGCGCGTCGGCGAGGGCCAGCCTCTCCATCGCCGCGGCGTCCGCGTCGGCCGGCATCATCAGGCGCACCTTCGGCTTGCCGGACAGCTGCACCAGGACCTCCACCTCGTCGAGCTGGAGCTTGGCCTCGTCGTACGCCGGCCACGGCTCGTAGGCGATGGATTCCGCGTGCCCCAGGCGCTGCCACAGCTCCTCGCTGATGTGCGGCGCCAGCGGGCTGAGCAGCTGCACGAAAATCTCCATGGCGCGGCGATTGCGGACTTCGCAACGGCTGAACGCGTTGACGAAGATCATGAGCTGGCTGACCGCGGTGTTGAAGGCCAGGCCCTCATAGTCCTCCCCCACCTTCTTGATCGTCTGATGGAGCACGCGTTCCAGCTCCCGGTCCATCGGCGCATCCTGCACCTGCGGCGAGACCTCGCCGTCGGTGCCGACGATCATCTTCCAGGCACGGTGCAGGAAGCGGGAGACGCCGTCGACGCCCTCGGTGCGCCAGGGCTTCTCCGCTTCGAGCGGCCCCATGAACATCTCATACAGCCGGAAGGCGTCGGCGCCGTACCGGCCGATGATGTCGTCGGGGTTGACGACATTCTTCAGCGACTTCGACATCTTGGCCGCGAACTCCTCCAGCTCCTCGTTCGAGTCGGCGTGGAAGAAGCGGCCGTCGCGCGCCACCACCTTGTCGTTGGGCACGAGGGCGCCGCGATGGTCGCGGTACGAGATGCCCAGAATCATGCCCTGGTGCACCAGCCGCCGGAAGGGTTCCGGGGTGCTGACCAGTCCGCAGTCGTACAGCACCTTGTGCCAGAA
>MVZH01000034.1 GCA_002068325.1 Lentisphaerae bacterium ADurb.BinA184
ATGTATTGCAGCAACCCCTCCTGGTCGATCTGCGGGCCGCTGTAGGCAATCTGCACGCTGCCCCAGTCGGGCTGGCCGGTCACCAGGCAATTGCTCTTGAGCAGGTTGCTCACCAGCGTCTCTTCCACCGGCTGCTCGTCAAAAGCCGCCGTGAGCAACTCGGCCATGGCCTGGTGAAAGGTATAGGCGCGGTGCGAGACGTCCTGGGCGCAGAAGACCACCACCTCAGCCGCTTCGAGGAACCCGCCGGGGAAGCCCTGGCCGCCCCCGTAGAGGCTGAACACCGGCCGGCCGGTGCGGGCATCGGTGTAGGAGTCAAAACGTACGCCGTCCTGCAACTCGCCCCGCAATCCGTGTTCGAGGGCGAGGAATGCGCGCACGTCGGCCTGGCGGGCGAGGTGAGCCTCCAGCGGGCCGGTTTCCGGCCACCAGGCGGCCGGGGTGCAGGCCAGTCCGACCCGGCGTCCGCGGATGAGGCGTTGCAGACTGGCGGCTGGAAACATCGCCTGGGAGATCCTCGGTGTGGCCAGACCAACGTCCGCCTGCACGTCGCGACCTGCCGGCTGACGGGCTTGGCGTGGGTCCGGCGGTCGGCCCGCGGCATGAGGTGTTGCGATAACAGACCCGCTGGCGGGCGCCCTGTCAAGCGATGGCTTGCAAACTCCTGTCAACACTCTATGGTCTTACCGTGTCCCAGCCTGATCTGGGGCCGCCCGCGGGAGCGTCCCATCTCGCGCCGGCGGAAGGGGGTCGAGTGAGCCGGGTGGAACCGTTGGCATGAGCGACAGCAGACCTCAAATCCGCCGCAAGGCGCTTTCACGTGGCCCCCAGCAGCCGGATGGCGTGGCGGTTGTGGAGGGGGTTCCTGAGGGGGCGGGCGCAACGCCCCCGGGCGCTCCTGCGCCGCCGTCGGAGTCTGGGCCTGCGCCGGGTGAAGCCTCCGGTTCGCTGCCCGGCATGAACCTGGTGCAGGTGGCGGTTGCCCACGCCAAGGCGAAGGCCTTGTTGAAGGCCGGCAACTACGTGGGGGCGGTGGGCGCGTGGCAGGAAGCGGTGGCGGCGCAACCCCCGCCCCATCTGCGTACGGCCATTGATGGCTGCCTCGCCAAGCTGGTCGAGACGGTTCTCACCGACGAGGCCGGTGAGGGCGAGGGCATCGAGGGGATTGTCGAGAACGCCGTGCGGCTGATCAGTGAGCCCGAGCAGCGCCGTTCGGCGGCCGATGCCTACGCCCGCAACGCGGCGGCCTGCCTCCGGACGCTTCGCGAGAGGACCGAGGAGGCGGGCGGGCAGGTTTCGCGCGAGGATTGTGCGGCGGCGGAGCGTGCCATCGCCAGGCTCAACGTCGCCGCCCAGCTGGGGTCTGCGGCGGCCGCCAGGGAGGTCGAGGTTGCCGCCGCCTTCGGCAGGAAGCTGGCGGCGGGGGTTGTCCCCGAGGAGGCGCTGGACCACTTCGAGCGCGGCCAGGTGGAGCTGGCCAAGTCCCCGCCCAACCTGGCGGGGGCGGTCCACCACCTGCGGCAGGCCTACGTCGACGGCGGGGCCGAACCGGGCCGGGTGGCCGAGGTCTATGCCCGCGCCCTGACCCTGTGGGCGCAGGTGCGGACCCGCCAGATCCAAGGCCGCTACGACTACCTCCAGAATCCGGCCGAAATCGAGCAGGCCGTCGGCAAGGTGGAGAAGATCCTCGAAGATGTCCGCCTCGCCGTGCGGCTGGGCAATCCGGACGCGCCCGGCGCCGAGGCCGAGGCCGTCGGATGGCTGGAACGGCTGCGCGAGCTGCTGAAGTCCCGCACGGCCGACGCCATGCCGGCCAGTGAACGTGCGCCGGAGACGGTGAAGATCGGCCGCCAGACGACCCTGCGCCTGCGCGAACGGGTCAGCGCCGAGGAGGGGGCCCGCCTGTTCGAACAGGCCCACAACTTCCTCGCCCAGGATCCGCCGGACACCGCGCGCGCCCGCGCCGCCCTCGACCGCATGCGCCTCGGCCTGGGGCCGGATTTCCCGGCGCGCGCCCGCGACATGCTCGGACAGCTCGTCAGCCGCGATGCCCGGCTGGGGTGGCGGGCCGTCGTCGACCGCATGGCGGCGAAGAAGGGCGAACGGGTCACCGCCCAGGACGTGGAACTGATGAACCAGGCGGTCGAGGACATGGGGCTGGCCAACGCCCTCGGGTGCGGCGAGATGCGCGACCAGCTGCCCATGGCCCGACAACTCCTCACCCAGGTTCGCCTGGCCGCCGAGAACGGCTGGCTCATCGAGTGGGACGCGAGAGTCATGCTCGACGATCTCAGCCCCCCTCCGGGGCAGCCCGAGGGGCGCGGGCGGACGCCCCGCCGCACGTCGGCCTGGGTGGTGGCCGTGGGGGTGTTGATCCTGCTTGCCTGGGTCGTGCTCGGCGTCATGCTCTGGCTCCGCGGGCTGGGCTGAACGCCGCGCGCCGCGAAGCCTCCCCCGTCAGCCGATCCCCGCCCGCCCGCCGCTTGGCATGGTGTGTGATTGGGCGGACGCGGGGGCCGCCCTTCACGCGGGGGCAGGGTTTCCACGGCGTCGCGCACCGGGCCGTCGCATCGGGCGCATTTGGAGAAGCCGCCGGCCGCGCGCTATAGTAGCCCCATGGCGAAGATCAAGGTTGACCTGCACGACGTGTTCAACCAGGGCCGCCGCATTGACGAGGCCCTGGCATCCGCCCTCGACGAGGCCGTCCGCCGACGGGTGCCCCTGATCGAGATCATCCCCGGCAAGGGAAGCGGCCAGCTCAAGAAGCACGTGGTGCGCTTCCTCGCCGACCCCGCCGTCCGCCGGCTCTACCATCGCGTCGAGAAGGACAGCCACAACTGGGGACGGCTCTTCGTCCATCTGCGGTTTTGAAAAGCCGGGGGGACCGCGCGTCTTTGAACTATGGAAACGGTGCATGGACAAACCGGCGTGAACCCGGCCGCCACCCCGGAGGCGCCGGCCGCCGGAACCGGCGTTGCGACGACCGCGGACGGGGCGATGATCGAACAGGCCATGCTCGAATTCGAGACCCCGCTGCTGCGCTACGTCGGGCAGGTTCTCGGCCGCCAGTACGACGAGGCACAGGACGTTGTCCAGGATGTCTTCATCCGCCTTCACCGGCAGCTCGAAAGCCAAGGCCGTGGCAGCATAGACAACCTGCGTTGCTGGCTGTACCGCGTCGCCCACAACCTGGCGATGGACTGCGGCCGGCGGCGCGGCCGGCAACGGCGGCTCGAGGAGAAGGCCCTGAGCGATCCGGTCGTCGGCGAGACCCTCGGCACGCAACTCCCGGGGCCGGCCCGGGACGCCATGCACCGTGAAGCCTGCGAGAACGCGATGCGCGAAGTGGACCGGCTTCCGGACGAACAGCGCCACGTGCTCCTGCTGAAAATCATCCAGGGCCTGACCCTGCGGGAGATCAGCGAGATCACCGGCCTCAAGATCGGTACGGTCAACTACCGCCTGACCCAGGCCCTTGCGACACTGGCGTCACGCCTGAAAGGAGCAGACACCCGATGACTGCTTCCCGCCCAACTCCCGCCGGTCGTGGTGCCGCCTGCGACAGCGTCGAAAACCTGCTGGCCGCCTATGTGTTCGGCGAGGAGGCCGGTGCCGACGGCGAGCGCGTCTCCGCCCACGTGGCCGGCTGCCCGCATTGCCGGAGCCGGGCAGACGAGTTGCGGGAGACCGCGCGGCTCGTCCGCGAGGCGGTCTTCGCCGAACCGGCTCCGGTGCTGGATGCACGGCACCGGGCCGCGGTCTTCGCGCCGGCCCGGCAGCCCGTGACTGCCCGCCCGCGCTCCGTGATGGCGTGGGGGTGGCTGCGCGTCGCCCTGCCGGTCGCGGCGGGGGTGGCTGTCCTGGCGCTGGCCGGGCGGCTTCTCCTGCCGGCCTACCGCTCGCACGGAATCCACGCCGCCAGGATTTCCGCCCGCGGCGGCCCGGAACCGGCCTCCGAGGCCCTGTCCCGTGCTGCCGCTCCTCGGACTCAGGCCGTCCCCGCCGATGAGCAGGAAGTGGCCTCCGCGGATGACACGCTGCTGGCGCTTGCCGCCGGCGCGGTCGAGGAGGAGGCCGCCGTGACCACGGTCAACGGGGCCCGCGATGCCGACGAACTGCCGCTCGCCTCCGACGAGGACAAGGACGTCCTCAACGTCGTGTTTGACACCCCTGCGCCGCCGCCGCCAGGCATGCCTGCCGGTTCGGCGACTGAGCGCGAACAGGCGCAGGACACCACGGCGGCCGCCCGTCCGGCGGCGCCGCCGGCACCGGTTCGGGTGGCCAAGAGCGCCAGCGCCGTCATGCGCGAACGGCGGGATCAGGGCGTCGCCGCGGCGGGGGGGGGCGCGCTCGCGAAAGAGAAGGCGGAGGTGACGGCGGTCGGGGGGCTTGCGGAGTCCGCAGAACCCGCGGCCGGGCCGCTGGCGGCTGTCGCCGACGCAGAGGCAGGGGGGGCCGCGAAGCGGTTGCCGGCGCCGTCCACGGCCCCGGCGCGCGACAGGGAGAACGCCAAGCGTCTGGCCGGAAGCCAACTGGCCGACACCGACGGGAGTGAACTCCGCGCACTGCCCACGATCGTGCTGGCCGAGGCGGCCGGGCGTGAAGAGGCCCAGCGAGGTCGCAAGTCCGGCGCGGACGTCGCGGGTCTAGCCAAGCCGTCCGCCGAGGCTGTTTGGGATGCGTTGGCCGCGGGGCGGCTGCCGTCGGCCGAGGCCGTGCAGGTGGCCGATTTCCTGCGCCGCTTTGCCGCCGATCCCGCCGCCGCCGAGGGCGGGCGGGTGGTTGCCGAGGCGGGGCCGTCGCCGTTCCGCCGCGGAGTCACGCTGGTGCGGGTGGTGGCACCGCCGACCGGCGGCGGCTGGTTCTCGCGACTGCGCCGTGCGGAGGCCAAGGCCGCCAGTGCCGGCGAAGAGGCCGTGCGGCTCGAGCTCGATGCGGCCGCGGTGCCGGGGTACCGGGTGCTGAGCACCGATCCGGCCGTCGCGGTCCAGCCGAGCCAGGCCGAGCGGCCGGAGGCCATGACGCGTCTCGCCTTCTCGCCGGGTTCCATCACGCTGATCGAACTCGAACCCGCCACCCGCGCCCTGCATCGTGATGCCGCGCAGGAGCTGGGGCGGATCGAGGCGGCCCGCGGCAAGGTGGTGGCCGGCGACAAGGCGGTTGAGGAGGTGGGCCTCGCCGAGTTGGTCAGCGCCGCCCCGGAAGCGGGGTCTGTGCGCATCCTCGTGGCCGCCGGGGCCGTCGAGTTTGCCGATGCGCTGCGCGCGCCGCCAGCCGACCGGGCGGCGCGGTTGGACAGACTCGTCAAGGCGCTCGAACCCGTGGCCGCCGCGGATGCGGCCGATCCCGCCGCCGCCGATCTCCTCGGATGGGTTCGTCGGGCGGTTGCGGCCGCCGGGCGCTGAGCCGGGGCGCCACCGACAGCCCGCTGGGGGGCTTGCAGGATACACCGCAGTCGAGACCTGTCTGCGCCGAGTGGGGCGCGGCCGACAGGCGGAGGTCGTCGGCTGGGTTCTGCAAGCGCCTCATGCAAGTCAATCCGTGCAAGGAGTCATGTCTCCCATCCGTCCTTGGGGGGACGGCGATGGGACTTCGGGACTTGGTGACCCGTGCCATCGGGCCGGTTGAGGCGCGGCCCGCGAGGGGCGTTCTGCCCTGGAACCGCTCGATGGCCGATCTCTCCTGAGCGGCGATGCGGCGGTGGCCTGCGACGCTGCGGCCAGCCTGCGGCCGGGCGGTCGGGGGGACGCCGTTCACTCTGCCGGTCGCTTCACCGCTCTCGCCTCCTCCGGAGTCACCGGTGCTGCGTGGGCGGAGACTGACGCCTGGCAAGTCCCACGGGCTGGCCTGCGCGGTCGGTCAGCCCTCCTCATGGGGTGCCTGCGGCCGACTTCCGTCCGGTAGCTCCCGCCTGCCGCACTTCGGCTTTTCCCCGCGCGGCGCGATCCCGTTCAGACTGTACAGTATGCCGTTGCCGGTCGCGGCGGACGGCCCGCCCCTGTGTCCGCCCCGTTGCCGACAGTCAACCGCGAAGGAGTGGATGGCGATGTCTTGCTGCCGGTTCGTGATCCAGGAACGCCTTGGGCACACATGGCGCGATGAAGTCGTCGGATTCCCGTGGGACGGGGGCGTGACTCCGGCGATCCGGCCGGCCGGCGGCGGCGCCCCTCTGCCGGCACAGCTCTCAGGCGGGCGCGTGTGGTTCACCGTCGCCGAGCTTCCCGCTCTTGGCCGGGCCGAGTTCATCGCCGAGCCCGCGGACAGTGCCCCGCCGGCGCCTTGCGCGACGGCGACGCCCGACGGGGACACGCTGGTGGTGTCCAACGGTGTGCTGGCGGTGCGGGTGCCGGCGACGCAACGGTTTGCCGCGGTCTCCGAGGGCCAGCGCCTGCCCGCGCCCCTCCTCGGCGTCCGCCGGGGGCAGGCTCCGTGGATCGGCAACGGCTGGCTGTGCGCCTCCCCCGACCAGACCCTCTCCGATGTCGCCTTCTCCACCCTCGAAGAGGGGCCGCTGTGGTGCCGTTACCGCCTGACCTATCATGCCGGCGAGCACGAGTACGAGGTCGAGCTACGCCTTGACGCCGGCAGCCCGTGCCTGCGCATCGCCGAACACTCCACGCTCTGCCATGACTCCGCCTGGAGCCTGGACATCGCTCCCGGTTTCCAGCCGCAGCGCGCCGCCTTCGGCCACCACCGCACCTGGGGCAAGACCGCGTTCCTCGACCTCGAATACACCGGCCGTCAGCATCTCGGCGACGTCCAGGCCCCCGATCAGAACATCCACTTCTTCGCCGACGACTTCGACGCCTACTCGTTCCTCGCCGGCCCCGTCGCCCTCGGCCTGGCCGCCACCGACGACGGCGACTGGACGTTCCTCGCCCAGAACCCGATCTCGATGAAGCCGGGCCCCGGGCCCAGCCTCGTGCTCTCCGCCTCCTGCAAGGCGGGCGTGCGCAAGTGGATGCTGTTCTTCGCCGACGCCGCCGCATACAACGCAGACGACTACTTCACCAGCCCCGCCGCGGGCTGGCGACGCAAGTTCGAGACCCCGCTCGACTGGGTCAAGGACATGGTGCTGGACTGGGAGGACCGCCCCGACGCCGACCGGCCCCTCGCCGCCTGCGACCGCGAGGACATCGCCCGCGCCCGCCGCCTCTTCCGCGACTGGGAACCGCTGCGCCGCTACGCCCAGTTCCTCGACCGCGACGCCGAACTCGTGCAGGGCCAGTACGACGCCGGCGGCCACTACCCCCTCGACGACCAGCGCCGCGAAGACCCCATGTGCGCCTGGCTCGCCCAGCCGGATGACAAGACCGTCGAAATCCTCAAGCGCGGCCTCTTCGAGGGCATCCGACGCCGCGTCGAAGCCTTCCTCGGGCCGCGCGGCCACCGCCACGACATCGTGACCTCGATCAACCTCGGCCGCACCCTGCGACCCTTCATGCAGATGTACGACATCCTGGCCCCGCAGATGGCCATGACCGACGAGGAACGACGGTGGTTCAAGGCGGCCGTCGCCTTCCTGTGCTACAAGATCGTCAGCCCGCACTACTGGAACGCCGAGGCGATCGTCCTGCACAGCGATCACCCGCGCTCCTCCCACCGCACCGCCTGGTTTCCCAGCCGGGACTCCGACTGGTGCACCTACAACGTTGACACCGCGCCGCACAACTTCCACACCGACCTCTACACCGCGCTCGGCGCCGCCGCCCTCGTCTTCCCCGGCCATCCCTGTGCCCGGCAGTGGGTGGACTGGACGGTCTCGTTCATCGAGCGCGAACTCGACAACTGGGTCTTCCCCAACGGCGCCTTCATCGAAAGCGCCACCTACACCCTGGCGTTCATGAACTGGTGGGTGCCCTACTTCGTCATGCTCCGCCAGTGCCGCGTGCGCGACTATTTCCTCGACGAGCGTTTCCAGCGCCTGTGCCGCGGGCTGTGCCGGGTGCAGGGCCCGTACGACAAGCGCATCCGCCGCCACTCGTTCACCGTCATGGGCGACGCCATGTACCCCAGCGGCGGCGCCAACACGCTGGCCTGGGTGGCGAACTTCGCGCGCGCGGACCGCCCGTTCTCCGCGATGCTGATGGGGGCCTGGCAGCGTTCGGGCTGTCAGCTCAACAACCCCGGCCAGCAGGGCATGAGCATGTACGACGCGCTGTTCATCGACCCCGACCTGCCGGCCCGGCCGCTGCGCCGGTTGCCCAGCGAGCACGTGCAGGGCTACGGCCTGATCCTGCGGCACGCGCACGGCTCCCGCAAGGAAGTCTACCTCTTCATCAAGTGCGGCAAGATCTACTCGCACTTCCACTATGACGAGGGCGCCTTCTTCGTCTTCGCCGACCAGGTGCCGATCCTCGACGAGTACGGCATCCAGTACGGCACCGCCACCAACGAGAAGGGCGAGAAGGTGCCCGGCTTCATGCCCGGGCTGCACAACGCCATCTCCTTCTCCGGAACCCCCACCGACCGCGAGTGCTACAACCGCGGCTACGTCACCCGCTTCCTGACCCGCGACTGGGCCGACTACGCGGTCTGCGAGATGCCGATCCATCTGCTGCACATGAAGCCCTCGATGTCGCTGTGGGGCTTCCAGGGCGAGGAGGCGCCGTACGGCTGGTGGCGACGGCACATCCTCTACATCAAGCCGCACGGGTTCTTCTTCTACGATCAGATCGAGTCCGAGTTCACCGCCACACTCGACCTCAACGTCAAGGCGGCCCGCTTCGAGTCCCTGCCCGGCCCCGGGCTGCGCCGCCTCTACGAAGGCCGCTACGGGGCGGATCTCCCGGTGTGCGTGAACGCACCCACCGACGGCGCGGTGCGCGACGACGCCATCCACATGGAACCCACCGCCAGCGCGTTCGCCAAGTTCAGCACCATGGAATCGGTCTCCGCCAAGATGAAGGCGACCTTCTACGATCAGCTCGGCATGCACGTGACCACCGGGCCGAACCGCGACTTCTCGTGGGCCTTTGCCTGGGGAAGCCGCCGTCAAGCCCCGCGCCTGTCCCCCCTGGGCGAAGGGCTGCCCGGCAGCTGCCTCGCCAGCGCCGCCGGCGAAACCCGCGCGGTGGTGGCGCCGTGGATCAAGCCGGCGGTCGTCATCGCGTCGCCCGACATGGTGTACAACGGCTGGGCCGGGGCCGTGACCCGGCGTGCCGACGGCGGCATCGAGCTGATGCAGATGTCCGGCAACCGCATCGGCATCCCCGGCGGGATCGAGATTGGCGGCGACGGCCCCTTCCGGCTGAGCGCAGGGGAGGACGCCGTCACACTCGAAGTCGGCGGCCGTGCCCGCTGGCTCACGGCGCGTCGGCCCGGCGGGATTTGCGAAGTCCGCAACCGCCAGGGCGAAGCCCTGCCGCTGACTCCGCTGGGCGACGGCGCGGTGCAGTTCGCCGTCCCCGCCGGCGAGAGCCGCCTTGTGCTGGGGTGAGAGCGCGCGCGGCGCGGGCCCGCGGCCGCCCCGGCGGCAGGATCACGCCGGGCAGATGTAGATGGGTGAGGAGAAGGCGCGCAGGCTGTCGGACGCCATGCTCTCGATCCGGAAGTACGTGGGCCGGGAACCCACTGTGTGCGTCAGGCTTCCGGTCACCAGGGGCTGGTTTCTGCCGTCAATCTCCTCAACCGTGGCACCGTTGGCGACGATCCGCGCCGAGGCAATGCCCGTTGCATCAGCCACCCGATACTGCAGCTTGATCACACATCCCTTGCGCCTGCCGATCGTGGACCCCATGGCATCCGTCCCGCAACGGAAGTCCAGCAGGCTGGCCTCGCTCGCAAAGCACCGCCCCTGATTGAGGGCCCTGATGATGGACGCGCTTGTCCGGCGTTTCGCGAACACCCCTGTCCAGACCGTCCCGATCTGATCCGGGGTGTGGGCGTCACTGCCGCCCAATGCCGTGACCTTCCGTCCGTCACTCAGAAGCCGGTCCCACACGGCGACAGCCTTCTGGTCAAAGGCATCATACGCGCGAACGATCTTGCCCGCCCCGTTCATCACCTCAATGGCAAAGCAGTCGCCGAGGGTCCAGAGTTCTGCGATTCTCTGGTCGTCGTACCACGTTTGGTTGTACCAGCCGACGGGGTGTGGAATCCAGATGAACGGGGCGATCTGCTGTGCGGCCCTGCAGATGGCGGCCAGGTCAGTCTTCGGTGGCCGGAAGAGCTTCCGGCCTTCGAGCAGGCCGAGGTGGTGTCCCCCCACGCCGGGTTCCTGACCCCAGCTGGCGTCCGGCCAGCGTTTGACCTTTCGCTTCTGGGCGAGACTCCCGTGATCTGTGGCGAACAGGAAGTCCAGCCCGGCATTCCTGGCCGCCTGGTAGTTCTGTTCCACCGTGCCGCGGCCGTCACTGAACGTTGAGTGCGTGTGGATATCGACCGCGTAGACAGGCTGGCCGAAGATCCGTTTTGTCTCGAGAAGACGTCCGGCCATGTCGTGCCTGAACAGGCCGATCTGATGAGTGACTGCCTGACCTCGCCTGATGAAAAGCTCATTCTGTTGCGCCTTGTTCATGCTGGTTACTTTCGTTCCAACCTCTGCTCGACCGCACGGGTGCGGCGGGATTCCGGCGACCGGGCCGGGGTGTAGTGCTGTTGTGGTTCGGCCCAGGCCGTGGGCCTCGGCGGCTCTTGCGGCGGTGAGGATGTTTTCCCGGTTGTTCGGTACGATACGGCCGAGTTGCGGAGTCCGCAAATCCGGGGAGCCGAAGACAGCTGTGGTGTGGGCGTTCCGTGCTCCGCCACTCGTGAGGGATGAAAGGAGAGGGGTGAGGGGCTTGCACCCGGGGGTGGGCGGGCTATGCTCCGCGTGCGCGAACCTGGTGTTCTCGTGGCTGTCCGCGTGCACAACCAGAACCGGCGTCGTGGAGAAAACGAACATGCGTGACTCATCGTGGCTGAACGTGTGCGATTTCGGGGCCGTGGGCGATGGGCAGAACGACTGCACGGAGGCCTTTCGCAAGGCTCTTGAGGCGGCCGCCGGCCGGCGCGGCACGGTGTTCGTTCCCGACGGGGTGTTTGTGACCGGCACCGTGCGGCTGCCGCCTCACACCGGACTGGTCGGCAACGCCACCTGGGGGTATCGCGAGTACGGCGGCTCGACGCTGCGGCTGAAGGACGCCGCCGGGCCTTGCCTGGTTGATATCACCGGGGCGGTGGGGGCCACGGTCAACGGACTCTCGCTGCAGGGGCAGGACTTGGGCAGCGGCGTGCACGGCATCTACATGGGGGCGAACCCCGGCAAGAAGGAGGAGGACACGCCGCGCATCGAACGCTGCCACGTCAGCCACTTCACCGGCGACGGCATCCGGCTGGACCCCGTGTGGTGCTTCAGCATCCGCGGCTGCGAGGTGATCTTCAACAAGGGCAACGGGCTGGGCATCCGCGGCTGGGACGGGTTCATCCTCGACAACTGGTTCTCCGGCAACGGCGGCAGCGGCATCGCCAGCATCGGCGTCACCGCCTCGAACACCCTGACCGGCAACCGCATCGAGTGGAACCGTGGCGGCGGCATCCGCATCCTCGGCGGCGGGCACTACAACATCACCGGCAACTACATTGACCGCTCGGGCGGTCCGGGCCTCGCGCTGTTGCCGGGCGAGGGCGGCGGCCCCTGCAACTGCATCACGGTGACCGGCAATGTGATCTACCGCAGCGGCAAACCGGAGTGGACGGGGGGCGACGAGTACGAGAGCGCGCACGTGCGGCTCGAAGGCGGGCACGGGATCGTCTTCGTCGGCAACAGCCTGTGTGTCGGCCAGGACGACGGCGGCGGCGTCATGTCGCCCCGCTACAGCATCGTGCTGCGGGCGCTGAAGAACGCCGTGGTGGCGAACAACACGATGAACATCGGGTCGCTGAAGGCGCTGGTGCAGGATCTCGGGGAGCACGGCGAGGGGGTCGTGATCCGCGACAACGTCGGCAACCTTTTCCGCGACGAGGGCACGACGATCTGGGCCTCGGGGCAGATCTGACCGGCGCCGTTCACCGCAGAGGCGAACCATCCCCATGGAGCCGGCGGACTCCGCCGGTATGTGTCCCATGGAGCCGGCGGTCTCCGCCGGTAATTCCGGGAACCGGTGATCGGTGATCGGTGACCCGTGATCGGTGATTCCGGCAACGACGCACGAAGTACGAAGGCACCGTAGGTCGTGGGTCGTGGATTGTGGGTCATGGAACCTGGAGCCGGCGGACTCCGCCGGTATGTGTCCCATGCCATGGAGCCGGCGGTCTCCGCCGGTCAGCTCTTCGGGCTCGGCCGTTGTCGTACGGTCAGTCCTTCGCCTTGACCTGCCACGTGCGGCTGGTGCCGGGGGCGAGTTCGATGCTCTCCTTGAAGGCGAAGACGGTCCAGCCGGGCGGCGAGTGGAGGGCGGTCTTGACCGGCTGGTCAGTGGGGTTGTGGGCCTCGACGTACCAGACCCCGGGCTGCTGCCAGGCGACCTGGAGGCGGACGGCCGGGTTGTCGGCGACGACGGGGTGGCCGATGAACAGATCGCCGTCCGCCTCGCAGAGGTCGAGCTGGGCGAAGGCGCGGCCGTCACGGACAGGGAGGGCGCGGTGGTTGGGCCAGGGGCGGGCGCGGTCGAGCAACTGCACCGACCAGCCGTCGTTGAGGCCTTCGACCGCGACCGGCAGGAACCCCGGCATGTCGGTGCGCGGGATGCGGGCGTCGAGGCCGACCCCGCCGCCGTCGGCCCGCCAGACGATGCAGTTTTCGATGGTCTTGCCGGTGCGGATTTCCGGCGCGTAGGCGGTGGCGCCGGGGGTGGCGATGCCGAAGGCGCGGGCGAACCCGAGCATGCGGTCGGCGGGGGTGCCGGCGGCGGCGCCGGCGAAGGCGACGCGGTAGTACACGCGGCTGCCGGCGGGCAGCGGATCCGTCTCGGCGCGGTACCACAACGAGAGAGTGCCGTCCTTGTGGTAGCGGTAGTTCACCGGGCCGTCGAGAGCGGCGAGCACGACATTGCCGCCGCTGTGTTCGAGCGTCGCAAAGACCCCGCGCCGGAACTCGCCCTGCGTGACGTCAGCCGGTCGCGGCACGGGTTGGCCGTCGGCGTAGAGCGTCCAGTCCTTGCCGCCGGCGTTCATGATGCCCAGGCCGGTCTGGCCGATTTCAACGGGTTCCTTGAGCCGGGCGTCGGTCTCCACCCAGCCGATGCGGAAGGTTTCCGGCAGCCAGTTGCAGGCGGCGATGCGCGACCAGCCGTCGAGCTTGCGGGTGGGGATGAGGCGATGCCAGCCGCCCCAGGCGTTGCCCCAGCCCTCCTGCGGCTGCTGGTAGGGGTGCCCGAGGGGGCTCTTCTCCGCCCCGCGCTCGGCCGGGTCGTAGCCGAAGCGATGGTCGGTCTGGCCGATGGCGATCTCGGCACCCACCAGGTAGGTGTTCGAGTAGGCGTAGAGGCCGGGCAGCTCGCCGGGCACCCGCGGGTAGAAGTCGAGTCCGACGGTGGGCAGCCCGGCCGGCGCGCCGTCAATGGGCAGGGTGGGGGAGTTGAGTGTGAGGTTGACCGCCGGGCTGGCGGCGAGCTGCAGCCGCCCCTTGGACGGGGTGATGCCCATGTTGGCGTTGAAGCTGACCTGCGTCCAGACCTGCTGTCCCGAGCGGGTGCGCAGGCGCGCGTTGCCGAGGAAGTTGCAGCGGTCGGAGCAGAAGAACTCCTCCATGAGGCAGTTGCGGTTCCAGAAGGTCATGCTGACGGCCTGTCGGCCGGCGGTGTCCTCGACGAGGAGGGTGTAGGCTGTCTGGCGGTCGTTCGAGAGCACGATCTCCTGTTCGAACCGCGGGGCGCCCTGGGGCAGCCAGCGGCGGAGGGTGCCACGATGACCATCAACGACGGTGACGCTCTTCAACCCCTTGTCGGAGGCCACGCGCAGGCGCAGTCTCATCTGCCACTGGTCGGGTCGCCACCACAGGCCGCTGGGGCTGATGAGGCGGTTGTCGCACTGCCAGACCAGGATGGCCGGGCCGTTGGTGATGTACTGCGAGCCGGAGCCGCTGAACGACCAGGCCCCCTCGTGCCACTTGGTGCGCAACACCGGCGCCGGCCGGTGCGCCACAACCCGCCAGCCGCCCGCGGCGCGCGCCGCGACCTGCTGCGGGCTGTCCATGATTTCGAAGGCCAGGGCCGCCTGGCAACCGCCCAGCCCCATCAGGTACAGATAATCATCGAGCGCGTCATCCACCGGCTTCCCATTCTCCAAGCTCTTGATGGGGAATGAGTTGTAGAGCTTGTAGTCGCACGGCGGCAGGAAGTTCCCGCGGTGCCGCCAGAAGCCGGTGAGGGCGTGCTGGCCGACCAGTTCGTTCACGTAGTCGAAGTAGGCGCGGCTGCGCATGGGCTGTACGGTGGCGAGGCGGCGGTCGGGCAGGAGCATGTGGTCTTTGGGGAACTGCACGTTGTCGGCGAAGGCGTAGAGGTGGTTGCCCTGGGCGTCCTCGTAGGTCAGGCCTGGGATGGCGGCGAAGGTGTCGTCGGAGGCGGCGTTGCAGCCGGCCACCAGCTTGTCCCATGCGGCCTGATCCATCTTGAGGCTGTCTTCGAGGAAGACGAGGAAGTGGAGTCCGGCGGCCTTGGCCGCGTCTGCGAACTCCGCAACCGTGCCTTCGCCGCTGGACAGGGCGGTGCGGGCGCCGATCAGCCCCGGCGTCTGGGTCTGGTCCGGGCCGACTCCGGCGGGCGCGGCCCAGTTGGTCAGCGGCGGCGGCTCCCAGACCTGCACGGGGGGATGGACCAGGGCCTCGGGCGTCGTGGCGCCGCCGTAGCCGGCCTTGGCGGAGGGCTCGGCGAGCCAGGCAAAGGTGTTGGCGAAGACGCGCAGCCACTGGCTCGGCTTGCCGCCGGCGCCGGCGGTCAGCATGGCCTCGGCGGTCGGGCAGTTGGGCGGCGGCGTGAACAGCCAGTAGTCGCGGATGGCGCAGACCGCCAGACGGCCTTTGCCGGCCTCACGCGCGGCCAGCAGGGGTGGGGAGGCCGGAATCTCCGTCGTGGTGAGCCACGGCTGCAGCACGAGGTCGTTGCGCATCTCGTGCCGGGTGTGCATCGTGGCGGCCCCGCGCACCAGTGTCCTCCAGTCGGCGGACAGGTCGTAGGACATCGGCGGCTCCCAGCCGGTCGAGCTGGTGCCGGTCAGGGTGAGCACTCCGGTCACGCCCTCGTTGACCGCGGGGGCGATCAAGTCGGAGAACGAGAGGGCGCAGCCCATGACGTCGCGCACGACGTTTTCAGCCGCGGTGTCCTGGAGCAGTTCCCACCGCGGCCTGGCGCCCAGCCCGGCCAGCCACTCGCAGGTGAGGGTGAAATCCGCCTCGCGCGGGTACGAGCGCGGGTTGCAGACGAGGACGCCGCCGCCCTCGGCAAGGAAGGCTTCGACCGCCGGTTTCTCGGCGGCGTTCAGAAGCCCGGTCACCAGCACGTTGTACTTTCGTGTGGCGAGGGTTTCGGCCAGCTTGCCGTCTGGGCACGTGTTCACGACGACGCCCATTTCGACCAGCGGCCGCACCACATACCCGGAGTGTACGCCGTGATGGAACAGCACCGCCGGAGCGGCCGCCCCGGCTCCCGCCGCCAAGGTCAGCCATCCGCCGGTAGCCCAGAGTGCCGCTGTGGTGTGTTTCATGAGGTTCTCCCGGATGTTGAGAGGTGAGGGACGCGGTTGCGCCATCCTGCGGCCTGACCGGCGCTTGCGGAACGGGTTGCGGCGGAAGCGATCAGGCCAGCAGGTCGGCTTCTCCAGTTGAGGCGATAAGCAGGAGGGCGTGCACCTGGTCGGCCAGGGCGCCGGCACGCTGCCAGAGGGCGGCGGCGGCGGCGTCAGGCACCGGGGAGAAACCGAGCATGACCAGTCGCGACTCGCGCGACGTGTGGGCAATGACCTGATCGAGGGGCTCGGAGGTGACGAGGACGCTCGTTTCGCACTCGATCCGCCCGGCCGTGATGATGCTTTTCATCTCGGTGCGGGCGTCGCTGGCCGCCTCGGGGCTGGGGGCGACGCGGAGCAGGCGCAACGTCGTCCGCCGCCACTCCCAGTTGGCCGTCATCAGGTGCGCGAAGATGAGCATGAGGGCGCCGTTCTCGCGGCTCTCCCACCAGACATCAATGCGGTCGGCGGCGCTGGGCGGTCGGGCGGCAGCCTCGTGGTCGAGGACGCAGACGAGGTTCTTGCCGAGCCGGAAGATGTCGCGGAGGTGCTGCATGTAGGGCGCCACGCGTTCGGCGGCGCGCGGCCAGCCGAGGAGCACGGTGTTGGGTTTGACCGGGCCGAGGGAGTGGGCCTGCACCAGGCTGCGGATGCCCTCGTCGAGGCTGCTGGTCACCAGGACCTCGGGGAAGGCCTCGATGTGCTGCTCGTCCAGGGTGGCCTGGATGGCGTCGAGGGCCTCCTCGCGCCGCCCCAGCTGCCCATCGAGCCGGCCGATGAGGACGTCGGCGACGGTGACGATGCCGCGTCCTCCGCCCAGCCAGGCTCCGAAGCGGACCAGCTCGGCCCGCATGGCCGGGTTTCCCGAGAGCACCAGGAGGGTCGGCCGCCAGTTCTTCGGGTGCGCCGCCAAGGCCTGAAGCGAGCGCAGGTTGCGCCGGATCAACGCGTAGATGAAGCCGCGGCGGGCGTCGCCGAAGGTGACCTGGTAGACCCGGCGGCTGATGAGCAGGTGGAGCCCGCCGAGCAGGGCCAGGGCGAGCAGGGCGGTGGGGGCATCGATGAGGAACATGATGACGGCGCTGGCCAGGGCCCCGGCCAGAGAGAGGGTCCAGTGGTAGAAGCGGTACCGCGGCCGGAAGGACGGGTTGGCGCCGAACGACTCGACGAAGGCGGCCAGGTTGATCATCCCGTAGGTGGCCAGGAAGAGCATGGTCACCAGCGAGGCCACCTTGTCGAAGGCATCCAGCGAGCTCTCGCCGGCGGCGGCGAAGGCGACGGCGAGCGAGAGCGCGAAGGTCAGCCACAAGGCCTCGCGCGGTTCATCGCCGCGGCGGGTGCCGCGGGCGAAGGGGCCGAGCCCCGGGATGATGCGGTCGCGCGCCACCGCCTGGAGCACGCGGGGGGCGCCGAGGAACGAACCCATGGCGCTGGACAGGGCGGCCGCGAAGACTCCGGCGACGACCACCGCGCCGGTGCGCAGGGGCGCGTTGGCCAGTAGCGTCTCGAAGGGCCGCGCGATGAGTTCGGCGCGGGCCTGCGAGCCTCCGCAAAGCAGAATCTCGGCCAGGTAGACGGCGGCGCCGACGGCGATGGCGGCGAAGGTGCCGCGGACGAGCGATCGGGCCGGGTCCCGGAGGTCTCCGGACATGTTGATGCCGGCCAGGATTCCGGTGACGGCGGGGAAGTAGACGGCGAACAGGATCCAGAAGGAGACGTCGCGGGTGGTGTAGGCCGGCTCCCAGTTGTCGGCCAGGGTCTGGGGGGAGAAGTGTACGGCCGCGCCCACCAGCATGGTGGCGATGGCAAGGGCGAGCAGGGTCATGACGAAGTACTGGGTTCTGATCGCCCAGTCGGCGCCCAGGCAGTTGACCGCGAACAGCACAACGGTGACCGCGAGGCAGATGTGCAGCGAGTAGGGTTGGGCGGCGGGGACACTGCGGGCCAGCGCCTGGGTGAAACCGAGCAGGTAGAAGGGCACCGAGAGTGCCTGGGCCAGGAAGAGCGCGGTGCCGATGGCGCCGCCGAACTGCGGGCCGAGCGCGCGGGAGATCAGGAAGTAGGCGCCGCCCCCGCGGACCGGCGTGTTGGTGGCGATCGCCGCCATCGAGACTGCGGTTGAGATCACAATCAGCTCCGCGACCGCCAGGATGATGAGCGCGTGGCCGACCCCCGCCTCCCCCACGACGTAGCCGGCGCGCAGAAACATGATCACCCCGAAGATCGTCAGGATCGACGGGGTGAACACGCCGCCAAAGGTGCCGAACTGATTGCCGGCCGCGGCGGTCGGTTCGCTGGACGTTTGATTCACGGAGAACCCCATGGACGGGGCGCACGCCGGCCTCAGGCCGGGTAGTTGCCCTCGCGGCGCCAGACGTCGAGGATCGTCTCGTAGCGCGACAGTTTCATGCCGGTGTAGACGCAGTTGCTGGTGGAGAAGATGTAGCCGCCGCCGGGCATGCCGTGGCGCAGGCAGTAGCGGGCGGACTCGCGCGCCTGTTCGTCGGTGCCGGTGTCGAGCAGTCCGCAGCTGACATTGCCGATCAGGCAGACGCGCTGGCCATAGCGGCGCTTGACCTCGGCGATGTCAACCCCGCCCTGGGGGTCCAGCGAGTGGAGGGCGTGCGGATTGCAGTCCACGAGCTGGTCGAGGATCGGCATGATGTTGCCGTCGGTGTGCTTGATGGTGTAGAAGCCCAGGTCGCGGTACCCCTTGACCAGCTTGGCCAGGTAGGGGGTGACGAACTCCCCGAACATGGCCGGGCTGAGGAAGGGGCCGGCGTTCAGGCAGTAGTCCGAGCACAGCGCGAAACCGTCGAGGCTCGTGCGCTCTTTGTAACGGGCGGCCCGCTCCAGGGCGCCGTTCACCCAGTCGTCGGCCTGCTTCTTCATCCTCTCCGGTTCGTCGGCCAGCTGGTAACTGAACTCGACCATGTTGTTGCCGTTGGGGATGCCGTAGGTGGCGTCGCCGTGGATCATCAGGAAGTAGCGGTCGCCGGACTTCTCGCGGACGCGGTCGACGAGGCGGCAGACCTCCTCGAAATCGCCGGGGTTGGGGTGCAGGAAGATGGCGCTGTGCTCGAAGCGTTCGGCGGTGCGGATGAACAGGTCGGCCATGTCGTCACGGTGCAGTTGCCGTTCCTTCTCCTCCATCTGATCCCACTGGTGGTAGGCGCGTTGGCTGGTGTGCAACCTGCCGAACGCCTCCATGGTCAGGAAGAAGACCAGCTCGAAGTGCGGCACCCGCCCGGTGAGGGGGCGGCGTTCAAGGGCGGCGATGAACCGTTCCCGTGGGGTCATGGTTCGTTGTCTCCTGGGGGCGCGCTGCGGACGTTCCGACGCACGGCGCATAATGTGGCACGCCGCCGACCGGCCTGCCACAGCGGCCGGGGTGCGAACTCCCGCGGTTCGTGGCGAGGGCTTGACCCGGCCCCGCCGGCGCAGTACCGTATGCAAGGTTTGACGCGTTCCGCGACGGCGCAGGAGAACAGAGGTCGTCTCCCATTTCCCGTGTCTGCCGACAGCCTCGGGCCGCTTCGGACAGACCCAACCCAGAGGCCCGGGAGGTGACTGGCCATGTTCCACAGGCTCACGATTACGATTCTCGGAACGGCTGTCCTGCTGGCGGTGGGCTCGGTCCGCGCGGTCAACATCACGGTCCAGCCGGGGAACTTCGGCTACGGCAGCTACCAGGGGCAGTACTCCCCGGGGGCCGGCCCGATTACCAGCGGTAACTACACCTTCGACGCGACCTTGAACCAGTGGTACACCGTGCACATCCAGCCGGCCAACGTCGGCGACTACCGCGTGGTGGACGCCGGCGGCGGGCTTTACAACGTCGAGACGCGCACCTCGGGCGCCGACCCCACCCCGCCAGCCGGTCTGGCCGGCAGTGCCGGCACGGCCTCGCCGACCGTGTCGTTCCAGAATGTAAATGTGGTGGTGGACAGGGGGGTGAACTATCAGGGCGGCTGGCACCTCAACTGGGCCACGAACCGTGTGTCTACACAGACTCAGGCGGTTCGCATCCCGCCGATCTCCTCCAACCAGAACTACCAGATGTTCGTCGGCAACCGGCCGCTGGACACCTTCTTCACGGTTGACGGGGCGGGCAACGTCACGGTCACCCGCACCGCCGTCAATCTCTCCGGGACGTGGACCGATGCCGACCTGGGCTTCGCCGGCGGGGCCGGCACCCTCACGTTCCCCGCGGCCTACCGCTGCGACGTCACGGTTGACGGCAACCCGCGCGGCACAGATCACCCCGAGTATTCCTGGTGGCAGTTGGATGTCGAGACGCCGAGCTTCAACCTGATCGGCAGCGGTTACCAGGCCACGATCTACTGCTACCCCGGCAACGTCCCCCTGGTCGGGGACATCGGCTCCGGCTCGTGGCTGAACAGCGACAGCACGCTGAACGTCCCGCTGTCGCCGCACCGTCCCCTGGGCTACACCGAGACCCTGACGCGTCTGTCAACCATGCCCGGCGCGCCCGAGCAGGTCAACTACCGCTTCGCCTTCTTTCAGGTGCCCGAGCCAGCGTCCTTCAGCCTGCTGGCCGGCGCCGGGCTGCTCATCTTCCGCCGTCGCCGGTGACGGCCAGTGCGCAACGTCTGGGGCGGAAGGTGACAGGACGCTCCCGCGAACCGTGCGGCGGGAAAACGTTGCGGCTCGAATCAGGGGGGCGGCCTACCGCCGGGTGCGGCGGGGCGCAAGGGCGGCGAGCGAGAGGGCCAGGAGGGCGGCGGCCGCAGGCTCCGGGACCGCGGCGAAGATGAACGACGGCGCAACGAATGAGAACCCCGGCACGAGGTTTGCCCCGGAACCCCACTCGCCGGCGCTCGACGGGAATCCTGCCCCACTGCCGTAGCGGGACTGAACGAAAGTCAGCAGCCCGCCGCCGCCGTCGGTTTGCCGGGGGACGACGGCCCCGATGTTTGAGTTGCCGTTGAGGTCGCCGGCCCCGTAGCCCTCGGCCGAGATCGTGTAGGAACCCGGTTCCAGGATCAGCGGCGAGGCAAGGGTGACAAAGGCGTAGCCCGCCTGCAGGGGGATCGCGCCTGCCACCGTCGCGGGGACGCCGGGCGCCACAATCTGGGTTCCGGTTGCCGAGCTGCCCGTCCCCGTGCGCTGCCACAGACGCACCGTGATGGGCGACACGATGCCGTTGCGCTGGTGGTCGAATGCCCCGAGTGCGAGGACTGCAATGCGCGCCGTGGCGTCGAAGTCCAACCCGAGCGGCGAGCCGTAAGCCTGGTTGCCGTTGACGGTGTCGCCGACCTGATAGGCGATCCACGCCGCTTGCACGGGCGCCACGGCAAGAAGCACAGCCGCTGCCAGCGAGACTGTCACTTTGTGCCTTGGCATCGTCCACTCTCCTGCCGCGCCACTCGTCCCGGCGGGGCCGCTGCCCTATCTGCCTGGAGGCCAGCGCGCCAGTACCATAGATGCTGGACAGGCAACCGGCAACCGGGCGGCGGCCGCGGGCAGCGCTGACGAATTTGCCTGTCGGTGTGGGGCGAGGTGGAAGGTCGAGGGCGGAAGGTGGAGTTTCTGGACGTGACGGGCCTGCCGCGCCGTAGCCGACCGGCGAAGGCGGGGCGCCGTGCAGGGCTTCGCCGTGCACGGTTGTCGGGGCCGGATTGGGGTGGACGGACGGCGGGGCGGAGACGGGACGCCTGCGGCCGCCGGGACAACGACGGGCAGTTCAGCGTCCCCGCTCCGGCGCGGCCAGCTCCCTTGACACGGACGGGCTGAAACCGACGGCCTTGCCGGACGCCGCCGGCCCCCAGGCTGCAAGGGTTCCGGTCACCGGCGCAGGTCGCAGTTGCCGAGCGGACGCCACACCGCGGGGTCGGTCGCGCGGAACCATACCGTCGCGGGGATGCCGAGGGCGGCCGCCAGATGGCTGACGCCGCTGTCGTTGCCGGCGTAGTGCGTGGCGCGTTCGAGCAGGAGCCGCTTCAGGCTGGCCAGCGGGGGGCGGTCAACGAGGCAGAACGTGAGGCCGCGGCGCTCGAAGGCGTTGCAGGTGGGCCTCACAATCCCCTGGTCGGCTTCGCCGAAGGAGAGCACGATCCCGGCACCCCGCCGTCCTGCGAGCCAGTGTTCTGCGAACTCCGCAAACACGGCCGGCGGGGCGTTCTTGGCGGGGCTGCCGCTGCCGGCGTGTATCCAGAGGTCGGTGCCGCGAGGGGAGGGCGGCCAGAGGGGAGTGGTCAGCAGTTGGTCGGGGACGGGCAGGCCGGCGTCCATGAGAAAACGCGCGGCGGCGTGTGGAGGCTGCCGCGGCCGCGGGTCGAGCCAGGTCACGTCCGCGACATCCAGCCGACGCCAGTGCGCGGCCAGCTCCTCGTCGGGCCGCATGAAGGCGTACAGATGGGCGCCGGTCATCGGCGGAGGCGACGTCCGGGACGCGGCGTCGGCGGCGAGCGGCGCCGTGGCTGTGAAGAGGCCGCGGGCGGCCGGGCCGTCCACGTCAAGCGTCCGTTCGACGCGGCAGTCCGGGGGCAGGAGTGCGGCGTAGGCGCCGCGGGTGACGAGGCAGACCGGGCGCCGGGTGGCGGCCAGCGCCCGCAGGAGCGGCAGGCTCAGGATGAAGTCGCCAAGGGCGCCAGCGCGCAGGAAGAGGATCCAGGGGAGACGCTGATCAGGCGAAGGCATGGGGCGGGGTTGAGGGGGCGGGCTCGCCGACGCTGCAAGTTGGAACCTGAACTCCTAGGGCGGCGTTGCTCTGGCCGCCGCAACTCGCTGGAGGGGAGAGGCTTGGAAGGTGGTACCCCCGGTAGGACTCGAACCTACGACCCAGTGATTAAGAGTCACTTGCTCTACCAACTGAGCTACGGGGGCACCGGGATCGGCGCGGCAAACGGCGTATAACATAGCGCGGCGGCCCGGCAATGCAACTGCGGCCGCGGCCCTCAGCTCCCGCGGCGGCCGAAACGGCGCTCGATTTCGCTGTAGGGGATGTTGACCATGACGGGGCGCCCCTGCGGGCAGGTGTAGGGCAGTTCGCAGCGAGCGAGGTCGGCGAGCAGGCGTTCGATCTCGTCGGGCGAGAGCACGGTGCGGAGGCGGACGGCATGGCGGGCGGCCGCCTGGGCGAGGGCGATCTCATCGGGGCGCGCCAGCGCGCCGGCCACGCCTTCGCGCAGGTCGTCGAGGATGTCGCGCAGGAGGCTGGCGAGGTTTTCCTGCGGGATGTTGGCGGGGATGGCGGTGATCAGGACCGTGCCGCCGCCGAAGGATTCGATCTCGAAGCCGATCCGGCTGAACTGCCCGGCGTGCCGTTGGAGCAGCTCAGCCTCGGCGGGGGGCAGCTCGACGGTCACGGGCAGCAACAGGGGCTGGCTGACCCCCTGTCGGGAACGGGCGGCGGCGAGGAGCCGTTCGAAGAGGATGCGTTCGTGGGCGGCGCGCTGGTCAATGAGGACCAAGCCGGCATCTCCCTCGGCGACCAGGCAGCGGGACTGGAGCATGCCGAGCACGCGCAGTCCGGTGATGCCGGTGCGGACGGCGCTCGGCGGGGCGGGGGAGGCGGG
>MVZH01000035.1 GCA_002068325.1 Lentisphaerae bacterium ADurb.BinA184
CCCCCGCCCCGCCCGACATCTGCTTTTCCGATCCAAGTCCTACTTGCGGTTGCGGCGCACCAGCCCGGTCGCCGCCAGAACCAGCAGGGACAGACTCATCGGCTCGGGGATGATCTCTTCGGGATACGGATAGATGTCAAGTATGGAGTCGTCGAAGTAGATCACGTCCTGCGGATGAGCATAGAGCCAGCCATAGCGGTTGCCGCCGATGAGGCTGACCAGGTCAGAGGCATCCTTCCGGGTCCAAGTCCCCAGGACGGTGGTCCCGGTGGTGTCCAGCACCTGCATGTCGCAGGCTACCACACCGCCGTCGTCATAGAAGGTGCACCGCAGGAGATACCAGTCTCCCGCCGTGAGGAAGATGGGATTGTTGTCTCGCGGGTCGCCGCCGGCATTGTTCCCGCCGTCTATGTAGATCCCGTAGTTGCCGAGGGCTGCATCGGCAGCGGTCTGTGTTCCCATGTTGAACACGAAGTCGCGCCGGTGGTTCCCGGCGTTGTTGCAGATCGCGGAGATCCACTCGAACCTCATATCATTGTACGCCGTCCACGCCATGTCCAGGTACATGGCGAGTTCCATCCTGAATCCCCCGGCTGGCCACACCGAGCTGTACCCTCCGTACCGCGAGAAGATGCTGGTGCCGTACTCGGCGGCCGCCATGAAACTGCCACTGTGTGCGGGAATGCCTCCCGTGTTCGACGGCACCACCGCAGGCGGCCCGTAGTCCCAGTCATTGGCGCCCCCGATCGTGCCATCCTCGAATCCCCACGACCAGTCCACCGTCCCCGCCCACGCCGCCGTCACGATCCCCAGCGCGAGCGCCACGGCCACAACCCTCAACCCTATCCGCGCTGCCTCCTTCATGGCCATCCCTTTCCTTCCCGGTGACGTTCTCTTTCCGGTACTGAAGCAGCCGCAGGCAGAACCTTCAGCAACCCTATGACATACCTCACTGTATACCGCCAGGCTTTGTTTGGCAAGCGCTGCCCGCCCTTTTTTGCACCTGGTCGCCTGGCGGGGCGGCTGGCAGGGGGTGCGCCCGTGTGGACGCATGCCTGGGAGCGCGTGCGCCCGCCACAACCCACAACGGTTCGGCCGCGACACGACCGGCAGTGCCGTTTGGGGGAAAAGGCCGGGATGGCGGCCGCCCGGGGCAGCGGCAGAAGAGGTTCGCCCAGCTTGGAGACGGCGGTCTCGTCACCGCACGAGTTTTCCCAGAAGGGGCCGGCTGAACGCACCATAGAACTGTGCGGTTCCGAAATAGTAGGAGCCGCCGATCACTCCCGAGGGCCAGGGCGACGTATAGGCCGAACTCAGGCAGGATGAGTCAGGTGTCGTGACTTGGCGTTGCTTGTCGGGAGTCTGCCGGCGGCCAGGAACACCGCGTCGCCCGCCCGGGAATGCTGACGGACGGCGCCGGGCCCGTGCACTCACTCTTGCGGTGTGGCCCCGTAGTCGGCGCGGGCGATCTCCGCGCCGCTCATTCCGCCGAGGTTCAGCCCGCCATCCACGAACAGGGTCTGCCCCGTGATGCTTCCGGCCCGCGTCAGGAAGAGGCAGGCCGCCGCGATCTCCTCGGGCGTGGCCGCCCGCCGCATGGGCACGCGTTCGAGAAGCGGCTGCATCCTCTCGGCAGGCACGCCCGGCGGCGGCAACGACAGGCCGGGGGCGACGGCGTTGACGCGGATGTCCGGCGCCCACTCGGCCGCCGCCGCCTCGGTGGCGTCGCGCAACCCCTTCTTCGCCAGCCCGTAACTGGCAGCCCCCGGATCCACCCCGGCGACGCGCTGGTCGAGCAGGTTGACGATGCACCCGCGCCGGCAGTAGCGCGCGAAATCCACCATCAGCAGCAGCGGTGCAAAGAGCGTCAGCTCGAAATCGGCGCGCAGGCGCTCCTCGCTCAGCTCGGCCAGGGGCGAGCGACGGTAGGTCGAGGCATTGTTCACCAGCACGGTCGGGGCGAGGCCGCGCGCCACCAGGCCGGGGATGAGGCGGGCGCGGGCGCCGCTGTCCGTGAGGTCGGTCTGGACGACCGCGTGTCCCTTGGCGTGCCGCAGCAGCTCGATGCGCAGCTCCTCGGCCTCGCGGCGCGAGCGGTTGCAGTGGACGATGACGCGGTCGCCGGCCTCGGCGAAGGCCAGGCAGATGGCGCGCCCGATGCGCACCGCGCCCCCGGTCACCAGGACTGTCTCATGCTTTCTGCCGCCTGCCATTCGATGCCTCCGGTGCACGACGGGCCACCACGGGGCGGCGGAGTGAGCCTGCAGGTTCCGGCTCAGCTCGCGCCGTCCCCGCGAACCGCCCGCGTCGGAAAAGCATACTCTGCCCCAGGCGCGTGCGCAAGCGGCCGACGGTGGGTTCGGGCCGAGCGGAGCGCGAGGGACTTGGTTACCGCGTCGGGTATGAAGGGCTTGGGCGGGGAGGGGGATCTGCGTTTCCGCCGGGTCAACTCGGTGGGCCAAGTCTCTCACGTGCGACCTGGACGGCACGGAGGCCGTCCCTCCATCGGCCAACCCATGGGCTGACTGACTCCAGCGCGGCAGTGGCAGATCCGCGTCGGGCCGCTAGATTACAGCCGTCGTCGTCGCTTTCGTCGGCGCCAGCGAGGATCGCTCCATGCAACCGTGGGTGGCCAGCCTGCTTGCCGTTCAGGATCTCGATACGCGTCTTATCCGCCTGCGGGCCCAGATTGACTCCGTTCCCGCCGAGAGGAAGCGCGCGCAGGCCGTGGCCGCCGAGGCGGCCGCCGCGGTGGCGGTCGCGAAACAGGCGCTGGCCGACGAGGAGAAAGGCCTCAAGTCGCTGGATCTGGACATCCAGACGATCGAGGCCAAGCGCCGCGAGTTCGAGACCAAGACGGCGATGATCAAGAACAACACGGAGTATAAGGCCGCCCTCGAACAGATCGCGTCCTGGCGCCGGCAGATCCGCGAACTGGAGGACCGGCAGCTGGTGCTGATGGAGCAGATCGAGGCCGCGCGGCAGAGCCTGGAACGCACCCGCCAGGAGGGCGAGGCCGCCGCCAGGCGGGCCGAGCAGATGGTGGCCGACCTGGAGACGCGGGCGGCGAACTGCACGGCGCAGATGGCCAAGCTTCAGGAGGAACGGGCCCGCCACGCGGCCGCGGTTCCGGCGGCGACCATGCGGAAGTACGACCGGCTGATGGGCAGCCGGCTGAAGTCCGGGAAGAAGGCGGTCGCCTTTGCCGCCGTGCGCGACGACGAGCACGACGGGCTGCGCGACTACCTGTGCGGCTACTGCCACATGAAAGTGCCGCCGCAGATCCGCATGAACGCGCTCAAGGGCCTCGAAGTGGCCTGCCCGAACTGCGCGGTCCTCCTCTACCAGGACGACGCGGAAGGATCGGCGCCGGCCCAGTCCGCCTGATCCGCCACGAAGACCCGACGGCTCAGGGGGTGTGGTCGCCGCCGTCCGTGCGGCCGCCTCATCCCGGGGGGGCCTGTCCCCATGCCCTGCCCGCAAGGGGGTGATCCCTGGACACTGCGACCAGCAATCCGGCGGCCCGCGTTGATCGGGGGGGCACGCGCGAGGACGTCGCGGCGGCGCCGGTCTGGCACCTGGCGGTGGTGTACGACGGAACCCGCTACCACGGCTGGCAGATCCAGCCCGAGGTGCCCACCGTCCAGGGATACCTCCAGAAGCGGCTGCGCATCCTTTTTCACGACGAGGGGCTGACCACGGCCGGCACCAGCCGCACCGACGCCGGGGTGCACGCCCTCAACCAGCACGTCTCGTTCGTCCCCGGCGGGGAGCGCGCACTCGACCCCGCCGACGTCCACCGCATCCTCAACCGCTGGCTGCCGGGGGACATCCGGGTGCTGTCGGTGGACGTGCGGGCCCCGCCGTTCCACGCCCGCCACAGCGCCAGGGCAAAAGCCTACACCTACGCCGTCCACACCGGGGGGCTGTGCAGTCCCTTCGACGGGCCGTACGTCTGGACCTGCGGCGGCGCACTGTCGGTGGGCGCCATGCGGGAAGCCGCGGCCCGGTTTGTCGGCACCCAGGATATGGCGGCGTTCGCGGCCAACGCCGGCCGGGCCGACGAGCCGACCGTGAAGACGCTGTACCGGGTCGAGGTCATCGAACGGCCGCCCTGCCTGTTTGTGGTGGTGGTCGGCGATTCCTTCCTGTACAAGATGGTGCGCAGCATGGTGGGCTATCTGGTGTTGGTGGCGGGGAGGCGCCCCGGCTGGCGGATCACCGAGCTGGACGCGATCCTGGCCGGCCGCACCCGCCCGTCGGAAATCGTCACCGCCCCCGCCCAAGGACTGTTCCTGGCCAAGGTGTTCTTTGCCGCCGGCGAGTGGGCCGGCTACGTTCCGGCCCTGCCTCCGCACCGCGCCTTGTCCGGCGACCCCGCCGCGGCCGGGCGACCGACACAACCCCCGGAGTCTGCTCCATGAGCGCCAGCGACCTGTCCTGGTTCCGCGCCGCCAGGTACGGCCTGTTCATCCACTGGGGCCTGTACTCGCTGCTCAAGCAGGGCGAATGGGCCATGCACCAGACCGGCCTGCCCGTCGAAGAATACGAGAGGCTGGCCGACCGTTTCCGGCCGCCGGCCGGGTGCGCCCGCGAGTGGGCGCGGCTGGCCCGCCGGGCCGGTATGAAATACGCCGTGCTGACGACCAAGCACCACGACGGATTCTGCCTCTTCGACTCGGCGTTGACCGACTATAACGCCGTGCGCCGGTGCGGCGGGCGGGATTTCGTGCGGGAGTACGCCGACGCCTTCCGGGCCGAAGGCCTGCGCGTTGGACTCTACTACTCGCTGGGCGACTGGCATTTCCCCGCCTACCGCGCGGTGGCCGGCGGCGACACCTCACAGACGCGGGTGTTGCGCGAGTTCCTCCACGGCCAGGTGCGGGAGCTGATGACGCAGTATGGCCGCATCGATGTGCTCTGGTACGACGGGGCCTGGTATGACGGCCGCTACCTGTCCGCCGAACTCCTCGACGCCGCCGGCATGAACGCCATGGCCCGACGCCTCCAGCCCGGCATTCTCATCAACGAACGGGCCGGAACGCGCGAGGACTACGCCACCTGCGAGAATGAATGCAAGCCGGCCCCCTTCGGCGCGGACTGGGAGATGTGCACCTGCATCAACGACCTCTGGGGCTACGCCGAGCACGACTACAACTACAAGACGGTCAACCAGCTGATCTTCATGCTGGCCAACTGCGCCGTCCAGGGCGGCAACCTGCTCCTCAACATCGGCCCGCGCGCCGACGGCACGGTGCCCGAGGAGCAGACCTCGCGCCTCGAAGCCGTCGGCCGCTGGCTGGAGCTCCACGGCGAGGCCATCTACGGCGTCGAGCGTCTGCCCTACCCGTATTTCGGCGCCGGCCGCCTCACCCGCCGCGGCCGCCGGCTCTACCTGCACACCTTCTACTGGCCGGGGGAGATGCTGCGTGTGCCGCGGCTCGGCCGAGAGGTGCTGCAGGCTGAGCCCGGTACGGCCGCTGTCCGCGCCACGGTGCTGACCACCGGACAGCCGGCGAGGTCACGCTGGGACGGCGACGTCCTGGTGATCGAGGGGCTGCCCGCGTCCCCCCCGGATCGCGCGGATACCGTCATCGCCCTCGATGTGGCGCCGTGACCGCCGCCGGCCCCGCCTCCCCCGGGAGGGTCTCGACAATCTCCTCGCGCAGGGGCTGGTCGAGGTAATCGTACTCCGAGGGCGACGTCGGGCGGGCGCTGGCTTCGGCGGCGCGCCTGGCGCGCTCGTCCGCCATGCGCCCGGCGGCGTCAAGGCTGCTGTCCGACCATCCCCAGGCGGTGATCCGTCGGGGCGCCCCGTCGCGCGTCATCGCTTCGCGGGTCGCCGTCCGCCAGTAGCGTGGGATGTGCATACGACCTCCCCCTGTGCCGGGTCCCATCGCCGACGACCTGTGGGTGCCTTCGTGCTTTTGTGCTTCGTGGTTCGTTGCCGGACTCACCGGCGGAGACCGCCGGCTCCACGGATCCACGACCCACGATCCACGACCTACGACCCACGATCCACGACCTACGATCCACGATCCACGACCCACGACCGGCCGCCTCACACGTTGGTCCAGGCACCCTTCTTCTTCGAGCTGGCGACGGCGGCGGCAATGAACCGCAGGCCGTCGAGGCCGGTCTGCGCGTCGGGGTGCGGGAAGGGGGCCGGCACCTTCTCCCCACGGGCCAGGCGGATCTGCCGTTCCAGCGACCCGTGCAGATTGGCGAGGGCCTCGAAGAAGTCCTCGTGGTGCCCGCTGGGCAGGCGCAGGTACGAGGCGACCGCCGGCGTGAAATGGCTGAAGCCGCCGCCGATCCACAGGACTTCATCGCTCTGGCCGCGGCGCACGAGCAGGCTCTCGGCCCGTTCCTGATGCCACTCGAGCGAGCCCTTGGTTCCGTAGATGCGGAAACCGGTGTCATTCTTGTAGCCGATGGCGATCTGGGTCGCGGTGATGACGGCCGTGGCGCCGTTGCTCATCTCGGCGATCACGTTGAAGTCGTCGTCCAGCAGGCGTCCTTTGACGAAGGTGTTGAGCCGGGCGGAGACCTTCTTCACCTTGAGTCCGGTGACCCAGGTGGCGCCGACGAAGGCGTGCGTGCCGATGTCGCCGCCGCAGTTGGAGATGCCGGCCCGCTTGGGATCAACGCGCCAGCCGGCCTGCTGGTTGCCGGTCTTTTCGGCCGCGTCCGCCAGCCAGCCTTGATTGTACCAGGCCTCGATCTTGCGGATCTCGCCGATGTCGCCGCGCCCTACCATCTCCTTGGCCAGCATCATCATCGGGTGGCCGGTGTAGGTGTGGGCCAGCGCAAACGGAACCTTGCCTTTCTTGACCAGGGCGGCGAGCTTCTCGCTCTCCGCAACCGTGAACGTCATCGGCTTCTCGCACATCACCGGCAGCCCGGCCTCAACGGCGGCCTTCGCCGGGCCGAAGTGGGCATGGTTGGGGGTGACGATGGTGACGTAGTCCAGTTCGAGCTTGCCCTTCTTCCAGGCCGCGATCATGGAGGCGTAGTCGGGGTAGCCTTGGATGCCCCACTGTTTGGCCGCCGCCATGGCCTGCTCGGGGTCGCTGCGCAACGCGCCGGCCACGACTTCGCGCGTGTCATCCAAGCTGATGGCCCGCCGATGAACCTGCCCGAAGAAGTTGCCAGGGCCGCCGCCGCCGATCATGCCAACCTTCAGCTTCGCCATCTCGTTGTCCTCCAGTGTGCGGATTGGGGCTCGGACAGTCGGGCGCCGGGAGCCGCTCTGCATCGGCCGCCGGCCCCGGTCTGCCGTTGCCGGCAACATAGCACGGGATTCAGCGGGCGTCGAGGGTGTCTAGGAATGCCTCCAGGTCGGGTTGCAGACGGCCCTGGCGTTCCCGGCTGGCGTTGCGGACCTGCAGGTAGGCGGCGAGGTGGTCGAAGCCGCCCTGTGGCACCGAGCCCGCGGCATCGAGCAGCCGGGCGATCCGCTCCAGTCGGGCGGTGGCCTGCTCAACCTCCAGCCGGGCCTCCTTGAGGCGCCGGACGGCGGCGCGGCGGCCACCCCCGGTGCGCAGTCGCCGCAGGGTGTCGGCGGCGGTGCTGACCGGCACCTGCAGCAGCGGGGGGCTGTCCAGCGCCAGGTCGAACAGCTCCCGTTCCATCGCCGCCAGCGTGTCCGCAGTCGGCCGGAGATCGCCGTCGGCCAAGGCCTCCTCGACCGTGACGCGGCCGGACGCCGCAAGGTCTTCCACGCCGTCGCCATGGGTTCTGACCGTGAGGATCTCCTCGAAACGCGCCTTCACGAGGTCGGCGCGATCCACCCGCCGGGCGCGGAGAATGCGAGAGCGGGCGGCCCGTTCAAACCAGTCCTGTACCGTCAAGCCCTGCGCGAGTCCGGGGGCGAGCGCCGCGGGCAGCGCCTCGGCGATCGGCTGGTTGCGGGCCGCGGCGTCGAGGAACGCCTCCAGCGCGTTGCGTGCGTCCGCCGCCGGGGTGGCGCGCAGGAGGTGGGCGGCGAAATTGGCGTGCAACGCGTACAGCTCGTATTCGTAGGGCCAGAGGGGCGGAACCGGCCGTTCAATCAGGTCGGCGAGGCCCGGCAGCCGTCCCCGGTTCACCAGGACGCGCACCGGCGCGTCGTCGGGAACGGCCTGGCCGCTGTCCGCGACCGGGACCAAGGCCTGTGCGGTCAGCGCCGCGGCGAGGAAATCGAAGCCGGCAGGCTCGCGCCGCCCGGGCCCCGGCGGCGGCGTCCCCGTCTGCCGGTGCAGGAACCCCAGCGCCAGGCGGTGGACGACAACTTGGGCCGGCGTGCCGGGCGAGAACGTCAGCGCGGAGCCGCCGGCTGGCTCGGGATCCGTCGTCTCTGCCACCTGGACCGACAGCCACGGCAAGAGCGCCGCCGCACCGGCCGGAAACAGCGACGCCACAGCCCGTTGCGTGCGCATGACCAGGACTCGAAGCTGGGAACGCCCCGGCTCTGGGCCCGACAGCCGCACCCGGCTCTCACGCTCGACGATCCAAGCGGGATCCGCCCCGCGGGCTAGGGGGAGGGCGAGCAGGGCAATGACGGCGAGAGCGGTGCGGGCGGCGCGGCGCATCTCCCGGCCCTCACGGCGGCGGCGGTTGGAGGCCGTGGACCACCGTGAGCAGGTCGGCCGCACGGCGCAGCACCGGATCGTGCGAGAGGCGATCCGGCAGATCGGCTTCGGACACGGGCGTCTGCAACGCCGCCAACGGCAGGCTCTCGCGCATCGGGATGTCCGGCACCAGCGCCCGCGGCGGCCAGAAGGCCCGCAGCGGCTCGGCGAACGCCCGCGGGAACAGCACCACCGCCCCCGAGGCCAGCGGGAACCGATCCCGGTTGAACGCCTGCCCGCTGGTGCGCTCGCCGATCGCCGCAACCAGCGGCCGGGCGCGCAGCTGCCGGGCGAGGAGTTCCCCGACCCCTTCGGTATTCCGGCTGACCAGGATGACCGTGGGCAGCTCGAACCCGGCGAACGCAGCGTCGAGGGCCGGCGCCTGCTCGGTCATCTCTCCAGTGGCCGCGCGCAGATCCACGACCAGGCCTGCCGTGCCCGTGCGGTCGCAGGCCGCGATGCGCCGGCGGAACTCGTCGAGCGGAACGGCATCCACATTGAACACCTGCACGAGCAGTAGCGAACCCGTGAGGGGAAGCGGGCCCTGGATGCCGGCCGCGGCGTCACGCAGGGCCAGCGGCGGAGGCTCGCCGGCCTTGGGCTGGATCAGGACTGCGCCGCCACCGGCCACTTCCAGCACGGCGCGGATGATCGCGGCGGCGGTGTCCGGATTGGAGAGATCTACAAGGCCTTTGTCCCGAAGCAGTTGCAGGACGGCAGCAACGTCGTCGGTGGGCGTCACCGCGGCGTCGGCTGGCGGGGCCGCGGCGTCCTCCACCGTGGAGGGTGTCAGGGTCTCGACCCCGCTGGCCAGCCCGTGCGCGGTCACCAGGAGGCCGAGCAGCAGCTCCCGCGCCAGCCGGCGCCAGGCGCTCGGGCACCCGCCCCGACCCGGACTCCGGCCTGGCCCCGGACATGTCATGACGGGCCTCCCTTGGCGGCCGACACCTCGGCGTCGGCGGCAAGGACGTCCCGGCGCTGGCGGGCCCGCAACTCGACGAGCCGGGCGCGCAACCCGCCATCCTCCAAGGCCAGAATCTGCGCGGCCAGAAGGCCGGCATTGCGGGCACCGCCGCTGCCGATGCCTACGGTGGCGACGGGGACTCCGCCGGGCATCTGAACCGTCGCCAGCAGGGCGTCCAACCCGTTCAGCGAACCCCCTTCGACCGGGATGCCGATCACCGGCAGAACCGTGTGCGAGGCGACGACACCGGCCAGATGCGCGGCGCCGCCCGCCGCCGCGATGATGACCCTGACGCCGGCCTCCGCGGCGCCGGCTGCGAACTCCGCAACCACGTCCGGGGTGCGGTGGGCTGACATCACCCGCACGCGGCAGCCGATTCCCAGTTCGTGCAACGCCTTGATGGCGGGGTCAATCTTCGGCAGGTCGTTCCGGCTGCCCATCAGGATGGCGACTGGTTCGGCTGGCATGGCGGGATCCCCGGGTGTCGAATACCGGCTTTCGTGTGTCAGGTTCCAGTTCACCGTTCACCGATCACCGGTCACCGGTCACCGGTCACCGGTGTCACGCTCTCGGTTTTTTCCGTCTCTCGTGCGTGGCCTCTCACTCGCCTCGTGCCTGGCGGCCGTAGGGGGAGATGGCGCGCAGTTCGGTGATGATGGGCGGCAGTCTGGCGATCACGTAATCCACCTCCCCCCGCGTGTTGTAGCGGCAGAGGCTGAAGCGGATGCTGCCGTGCAGGCCGATCTCGGGCACCCCCATGGCACGCAGGACGTGCGAGGGTTCGAGCGAACCCGAGGTGCAGGCCGAACCCGACGAGGCGGCCACACCGAACTCGTTGAGATGCAGCAGGATGGCCTCCCCCTCGACGTAGTAGAAACTGATGTTCGTGGTGTTGGGCAGCCGGTTGGGCGGATTGCCGTTGACGCGGCTGTCGGGGCAGGCGCCGAGGATGCCCGATTCCAGCACGTCGCGCAGCTCGGCGACGCGGGTGCGCTCCTCGTCGAGGTGCGCCTGGGCCAGTTCGGCGGCCTTGCCGAGGGCCACGATGCCGGGCACATTCTCGGTGCCGGCCCGCCGGCCGAACTCCTGGTGGCCGCCGATCAGGTACTGGTTCAGCGGCACCCCGCGGCGCACGTAAAGCGCGCCGATCCCCTTGGGGGCGTGCAACTTGTGCCCGCTCAAGGACAGGAAATCGATGTTCGAACGGGCCAGGTTGATGGGCAGCTTGCCGACCGCCTGCACGGCATCGGTGTGGACGAGCGCGCCGTGGGCGTGCGCGAGGTCCGCAATCTCATGCACCGGGAGGACGTTGCCGGTCTCGTTGTTGGCCCACATGACGGAGACGATGGCGGTCTCGTCGGTGATCATGCGGGCGAGGGCGTCGGTGCAGACCTGGCCGCGGTTGTTGACCGGGCAGTACTCGATGTGGTAGCCGCGCCGTTGCAGGACCTTGCACAGGCCCAGGACCGCCGGGTGCTCGATGCGCGTGGTCACCACCTGCCGGCGGCGGACATCGTTCTCGAGGGCGCTGAGGATCGCGGTGTTGTCCGACTCGGTGCCGCAGCTGGTGAAGGTGATCTCCTCGGGCTGCGCCCCGATGAGGGTGGCGACCTGCCCGCGCGCCTTCTCGATGGCGTGGCGGACCTGGCCGCCGAAGGTGTGCATGCTCGACGGGTTGCCGTACCAAGTGGTCAGGTAGGGCATCATCGCCTCGATCACCTCGGGCGCGACCCGGGTGGTGGCGTTGTTGTCCATGTACACCACACGGTCGGTCGTCATGAGAGGGACTCCTCCTCGACGACCAGGCCCGGCGAGACGCGCTCCCGCAGCCGGGCCTCGACCCAGCGTTTCAGCGTCATGTGCGCGCCGGGGCATCCGGCGCAGCTGCCTTGGAGGCGCACCACCACGCGGTCGCCGACGATGTCCACCAGCTCGAGGTCGCCGCCGTCGGCTTTCAGCGCCGGCCGCACCTCGTCGGCCAGAACGCTCTCGATGCGCCGGATCCTCTGCAGGTTGGTGAGCGGGGCGGCCGCGGCCGCCGCCACGCTCCGGGCTTCACGCGCGGCTTCGCCGTGGACGGCCTGCAGGATCTTCGCAATCTCGTCCTTGCATCCGCCGCAGCCACCGCCGGCCTTGCAGTAGTGGGTCACCTCGTCCACCGTGGTCAGGCTGTTGGCCTTGATGACGTCGCGGATCTTGCGTTCCGAGACGCTGAAGCAGAAGCACACGGTGCGGTCGAGCCCGGCGGGGTCGTAGGTGACACCCACGGCATGCTCGCCGGCGGTCACCTTGCCGTCGCCGGTGCCGCGGAAATTGGCGATGGCGGCGTGCAGGGCCTCCATGCCCATGACCGAGCAGTGCATCTTCTCCTCGGGCAGTTCGCCGAGGAAGGCGGCGATGTCCTGATTGGTCACCCTCTCGGCCTCAACCAGGGGCTTGCCCAGGATCAGCTCGGTGAGGGCCGAGGCGCTGGCGATCGCGCTGGCGCAGCCGAAGGTCTGGAACTTGACGTCCACGATCCGCGTCTTCGACGGGTCCAGCTTGATGTAGAGTTTCAGCGCGTCGCCGCAGGTGATGTTGCCGACCTCGCCCACCCCGTCGGCGTCCGCAATCTCGCCGACGTTGCGCGGGTGCAGAAAGTGTTCCATGACCTTGGGCGTGTAATCCCACATGGGCCGGTGTTCCTTGCTTCTCTGCAGGGGGTCATGATGCCGCGGCGCGCCGCCACGGCGGCTCCGCCACGCCCACGCCCCGCGCGCCTGCCTTGCCAACCGGGACGGAGATCCCCGGAAACCTCTGCGGACGCGGGCAAGCGTACCGCCTACGACCCGCCCGCCGATACGCGGTTCCGTGCGGGCCCGGCGACCACCGGGGGGGCGCCGGCGCGCCGAACCGCGTCCGCGGAAACCGCAATATGGTTTCGCGGCCGGCGAAAACAAGCTCCCTCCGAACCCGACCGGCGGCCTCGGGTTCCGGCCCTCCGTTGCCGGAACATCTGCCGATCGGGAGAAGGCGGATGACCCGATCGCCGCTGGACGTGCCCCGCGCGTCCGCCGGCGCCCGTTCCTGCTCCCACGCTGCACGCCTCCACGCCCGTGAGTTGTGACACACTTCGCAAAGTGTGGCACATCTGCGAGGGAAAACCGGCGCTGGACCGCCGATCTCGCAGTCTCTCCGCTCGGAATTGTGACACATTTTGCAAAGTGTGGCACATCTGCGAGGGAAAACCGGCGCCGGACCGCCGACCTCGCAGTCTCTCCGCTCTGAGTTGTGACACACTTCGCAAAGTGTGGCACATCGCACGGGGGCGTCGCGGCAGGCCGGGCTGGCGGTGTTTTCACATCGCCCCCCCGCCTCTCCTTGCCCGGCCGGTGTGGACAGCCCGACCGTGGACGGGTACAGTACCCCTACCCATGGACGTTCACGACAGGCCACGTGTCCCGGCTCCCCGCGGCCAGGCCAAGGGCAGCCGCCCCCCGTCCGCCGACGCCCACGCCGGCGTGCAGGGCCTGCGGGCGCGGTTGCGCGAGGAGTTCCAGGCCGAGCCGGCCGAGGGTGTGTTCCTGATGCACCTGGTGGGCGCCAACCTGCGCGAGTTCCGGCGTTGCCTGGAACCGCACCCCGAAGGCCACGAGTGGGAGGCGGTCCGGCGTGCCGCCGCCGCCATCGCGGCCCTCGCCGGCCATCTGGGGTTCACCGACCTCAAACAGGCCGCCGACACGGTCTATGAAGCGGCCGTGCGGCGCGACGCCGCGGCCGTGGCCAACATGATCCGCCGGGTTGATGCCCTGATCCCCCAGGTCCTCGCCGACCCGTCCCGCCTCTCTGAACGGCCAATCAACCCCTCGCCCCACGACATCGAGTACGACTTGGACTGACATGCGCTCGCCCGCCGACAAGACCCTGATCCTGCCGCGGCTGCCGGCGTGGCGCGCCGAGGTGCGACGGCAAAACCGCCAACTGGTGGTCACCAACGGCTGTTTCGACCTGCTGCACCGCGGCCACGTCGAGTATCTGAACCGGGCGCGCGCGGCCGGTGACTGCCTGCTGGTCCTGGTCAATGATGACGCCTCGGTGCGGGCGGTCAAGGGGCCGGACCGGCCGATCGTGTGCGAAGCCGACCGGCTCTACATGCTGGCCAGCCTCGAGGCGGTGGACGCGGTGTTGATGTTCTCCACCCCCACCTGCACCGAGCTGTTCCGGCAGATCGTGCCGGACGTCTATGCCAAGGGCGGCGACTACACCGAGGAGACGCTGGTGCGCGAGGAGTACCTTCTGCTGAAGTCGCAGGGGTGCCGTTTCGTCTTCATCCCCTTTGTCAAGGGTCTGTCCACCACGGACAATGTGCGGCGGATCCGCGAGCGGCGGCCGCTGGGGTCGACGCTCGACGGCTGAGGGGCGCTGCGCCCCGCCCGGCCGGGCCCGCCGGGCCGGGGGGCGAACCCGAGGCGGGTCAGGGCGACAGGGGAAGGTCGCAGGCCTCCAGGCAGTAGACCCACCACCCGGCGCCGGCCAGCAGGCGCTGACTGGCGCGGTACTGGCCGTCCCATCCCCAGGCGGGCGGCACAAGCTCCGCAACCGCCGGCAGGGCGACGTCGGCCAAGGGGCCAACCAGACTCCACCCCGGCCGCAGCGTGCGTTCGCGCACCGCCTCCTCGTAGCCGCTGACGGCGACACGGCCGCCCGCCTCGGTGAACACCCAGTAGCCGTGGCCCGGCTCCAAGGCCGTTGCCGCGGCATAGGCGGCGCCATCCCACGCGAGCACCGTCGGCACGGCCGGCAAGCCCTCGAAGAAGTCGGCGACCGCGGGGGCGTCGGGCAGGAAGGGAACCGACAGCAGGTTCCACCCCGCAACCAGCGAATACTCGTGGGACTGGCGTGCCCGGACCGGCCACTGCACGACTCCCGCGATGGGGTCGAGGCCCGCCGTGGTCTCCAACTGCCCCGTCAGGGCCACCGTCGCCGCGTCGTCGCCGGGGATGCTGACCTCGTAGGAGAACACCGTGTCGGCGGCGTCGTCGCCCCAGAGCAGCCACGACACCCGCTGGCCGTCCAGGCGGGGGTCGGGCAAGGCCGTGCGATCCTCCGCCTGCGTCGAACCGGCCACATAGCGCCATCCGGCCGGCAGCTCCTCCGTGACAATGAAGCCGGCGGGCATGGCCGACTCATCGAGGTTGATGTCCAGGCTCACCGTGCCGCTACCGCCCGGCAGGTAGGTGGCCGGGGTGGTCGCCCGCGTGACCTGGTGCCCCCCGCGCGGCAACGCAAAGTCCATCGCCGTCGCCGCCCCCGCGGCCACGGCGACCGCCGCCTCGGTGACGGGCAGGAAACCGTCACATTCGGCGCCCACGCTGTACGTTCCGGGCAGGAGCAGGCGGTGGAAATCGCCCAGGTCGGGCGATGAAAAGGCTGGCTGGGCGTTGCCGTCCACGGTGATCCTGGCCCACAGCGGGGCGCCGGTTCCGGCCTCGGCCACCCCGCCGCTGACGCCGATGGTCGCGCCGCCGATGTAGGTGAGCAGCGCGTCGCGGTTGGCCTCCCACAGGGCGTCGAGGCCCGCGGCGGCCGGGGCCTTGACATTGGAGAGCTCGACGGTGAGGTCAACGGTGCCCAGGTAGCGGTAGTTCCAGTCGGCCATCTCGCCGGTTGCCAGGTACCAGTCCGCGGCGTTGGTGATGCCGCCGGGGAACTCGGCGCTGGCCGCCATCGTGGGATTCAGGCTGGCGTAGAGCGTCGCCAGGTGCCGGTACAGCGCGTCGTCGGGCGTCGGGGTGTTGACCGCCTGTCCGGCCGCGTTGTTGCCATAGGGGTAGGCGACGACGACCGCGCCGCTGTGCAGGCTGGCCGCCAGGGTGAAGTTGCGGCCGGCGCTCCAGGCCATGACGGCGGCGGTCTCGGGCTGTCGGCCGGTCACATCGAGCACGCCGCCGGGGAAGTAGGTGCCGAGCGGCTGGGTGGCGCCGTCGGGGAAGTTGCGGTTGAGGTCGGTGCCGTTGGCGTTGTAGCGGGTCTGGGCCTCGTAGCCGTCGGGGTTGACGAGCGGTACGATCCACAGTTCGAGCGAATCGAGCCGCTCGGTGGCGAGGGCGCCGGCCGGGGTGGGCGCCCCGTAGTTCTCCAGCAGGTGTTCGATCAGCCGCATGGCCAGCTCCGCGGCGACCGGTTCGTCGCCGTGGATGGCCGCCAGGATCTTGACCTCGGGTTCGGGCTCGGCGGCGTCAGGCTGGTCGGTCAGCTTCACCGCCCAGATGTCACGGTCTTGCACGGACTTGCCGATCGTGATCAGCCGGCAGACCTCGGGGTGGGCCGCGGCCAGCTCAGCCAGGCGGCTCGAGAGGGCGGCGTAGTCGCGGTAGCCGGCGGGAACGCGGGCGGCCTCGCGGTCGCCTGGAACGACAAACTGACGGGCCGAGGCGGTGGCAATATACCCCAGTGCGGCGAGCGTTTCCGCTTCGGCCGGCGTGGCGTAGACCTGGGCCACGCCCCCGGCGTATCCCGCCACGTCGAAGCCAAGACGCGCCAGCTCCGTCGCGGCGGCGCGCGGGCAGGGCACATCGAGCACCAGGACCTCGCCGGTCCGGGCGGCCGGCGACGGCAGGGTTCCGCGGGTGAGGCCGCCGCCTTGGCGCGCCCCGGGCGGCGGTCCGAGCCGCCAGTGCGCCACCGCCTCGTCCACCCAGGCCGTGGTCACCGTGCCGTCGCGCCAGGCCTCGATGAGGGCCAGGATCTCGCCGTTGTCCACGTCGCCGTCGTCATTGGTGTCGCCGGGGAGCTGATCGGCGGCTGTGAGCGTGAGCTCGCCGAGGGCGGTGTGGCCGGCCGCGTCGGTGACCTGCAGGGTGAAGGTGAAGGTTCCGGCGACGGTCGGCTGGCCGGTGAGATGCCCGTCGGCGCTCACGGTCAGCCACTCGGGGATGGACTGCGGCAACGTGAAGATCTGATCGGCGTGGTAGCTCCACTCGGTCACCAGGTCGGGGCTGCCCGGACTCCACGCGTGCGTGTAGATGACCTCGGCCGCGTTCCCCGCGCCGCCCCCCAGGCCGATGACGGTGCGGTTGGTGGTCTGCAACTCCCCGTAGCTGAACACGATGCGGCCGTTGCGGAACAGGGTGGCGGCGACATTGACGATGTACTCGGGGGTGTGGAAATCCCGGCCGCGCCAGCGCACGGTCACCGCGTCGGGCTGCTTGTCCAGGAAGATGCCGGTGTCGGGATACTGCGTTGAGATGACCAGGTCGTTCCAGAACGGCGCCACCATCCGGTAGGCCGACAGCTGCGTCGCGTTCGCGTCCCACTTGGGGAATGGCGAGCCGTTGCCGAAGATCAGGTAGCCGTTGTCGCCGACGCGGCAGCTCGGGTAGGCGGCGCCGTAGAAGGGGAAGTCGAAGCCCAGTGCGAGTTCCCACTCCTGTTCGTCGGCGATCCAGGCCGCCTGGCGGACGCCGCCGGCGGTGAACGAGTTGGCCGCCGTCAGGGTCTCATAGCCGTCGGGGAAGGTTGCGGTGTAGGTGAACGGCGTGTAGCTTCCGGCCACCGGTACTACGGCGTCGTAGGCGGCACCGACCCGCGCGAAGGGCAGCGCCGTCGCCGTGAAGTAGACGGCGCTGACTACAGTGATGTGGAACTCCTTCTGGGCCGTGTGCGGGGGCTCGCCGTCATCCTGCACGCGCAGGGCGAACGTGAAGACCCCGTCCTCCTGGGCGATCCCGGCCAGCGTCCCGGTCGGCGTCAGCGTCAGCCCTGGCGGCAGGGCGCCGCCGACGACCTCCCAGGTGAAGCCGGTGCCGGTGCCGCCGCTGGCCGTGAAGGTGAAGCCGTAGCTCTGGCCCCGCTCGCCGTCGGGGGGCACGGGGGCTGCGGCGATGGTGACGACCGCCGCCGGGGCGATGTCAATGGCCAGCGTTCGCGTCGCCGTGCGCGATTGGCTGTCGGTGGCTTTCACCTGGAAGGCGAACTGCCCGGCCGCCGTGGGCACCCCGCGCAGGGCACCGTTGCCCCCGAGCGTCAGCCCGGGCGGCAACGACCCGCTCAGGATGACGAACGAAAAGGGCGGGAAGCTGCCGGTGGCGGCGAGCGCGGCCTCGTAGGTGGCGTTCACCTCGCCGGCGGGCAGCGCGACGGCCGGGACGGCGACGGCATCGCCCGCCGTCAGGGTCACCTCCTGAGTCGCGACCGCCCCCTCGAAGTCGGTGACCTGCACGGTGTAGGTGAACGTGCCGGCCGCCTCCGGCGTCCCCGAAACTTGGCCGGTCTGGGGATCGAGCTCCAGCCACGGCGGCTGGCCGGCGGTGATCGCCCACGCGAAGGGCAGGGCGCCGCCGGCGGCCGCGTGCTGGAACGTGTAGTGCTCGCCGGTGAACGCGGTCGGCAGGGCGGCGGCGGAATAGATGGTCAGCTCGCCGGGCAGCGCCGGAACCTGCTCCTGCACGGGCACGAGGTTGCGTCCGCTGACCGTGAGCGTCAACGCCTCGCCGGGCGCGGCGGGCACGGTCGAGGTGTCCAGCGCGGCCGCGCCGCTGCCGTCGGTCTCCGCCACGATCTGCACGTCGCCCGCGCGGTAGAGGCAGGCCCGCGCACCGGCAACAGGGGTCCCGGACAGGTCGCTGACGTGAACCACAAAAGCCTCTCCGGCAATGGCATACGGTGGACGGTCAACCCGGATCGGCTTCGGCGTCCGGGTGCGCAGGCTCAGCGTGCAGTCGCCCAGCAGGTGGGTCTGTTCGACCAGCTTGGTGGCCGCCGAGGCGCCCTCGGTGGCGGGATTGTCCAGGCAGTAGTCGGTGGCCTCCTGGATGGCGAGGAAGGCCATGGCCCCGGCCGTGGCGGGCGCGCCGGCCACCCATTCCTCGGTGAACGTGCGCATCATCACGATGGGCGGGTTCCAGTCCATGCTGGTGGTGGCGGCGATCACCGCGATGGCGCCGGCCGGCAGGCCCGCGGTGCCGGTCTTGAGCATGGCCTCGGCCAGGCAGTCGCCGGTGGTGCGGGTGAAGTTGCCGTTCTTGCAGTTGCCGTTGACGACGAAGGGCAGGGCGCTGCCGTTGGTCAGGGCCGTGGCTTGGGCCACGCTGAACCCGGTCGTGTTCCAGGCGGTCTCCGTGCCGTGACCGAGGTAGTAGACCAAGTTGCGTCCGGCGTTCCAGGCGGTGGTGACCTCGGAGACGGTCGCGCCGGGGTCGTAGACCTGGTCAACCTGTGTATAGCCGTCGGCGAGCAGCTTGTCCCGCTCCAGGTTCAGGTGCTGCCAGTCGGCCAGGTAGAAGGGACTCTTGCTGGCGCCCTCGTTCGAGCCGACAAACAGGGCTTTCGAGTACCAGACGTCGGCGCCGGGGGCCGCCGGCGTCTTCTCGTAGGCGACCAGCTTGCCGAGCTGGTTGGCGATCTGCGTCGGGTTGCTGGCGGGGATGCGCGAGATGAGCAAATCGTGGTAGAGGTCGTCCCCGGCGAGCAGGGCGTAACGGGTGTCCGTGGGGTTCGGCGAGGTCTGCATCACGGGCAGATCCGCGCTGTCGCCAACCAAGATGACGTAGGCGAGATTGTCCGAGGCGTAGCGGCCGGCGATGGTGGCGGCCAGGCCGTCCTTGCCGGCGCCGGTGTCGGAAGGGTAGCGCGCCACCTCGACCGCCCAGCCGAGCTGCCGTTTCCATTCGACGAAACCGTCTACATGCGTGGCCATGGCATCGGGGACAACCACCAGCACCGAGCCGTCGGGGCGGAAGGTCCCCGCCGTCCGCGACGACGCCGCCGTCACCGCTCCCGCCTCGACGGCGCCTCCCGCGCCAGTGTCCTCCCGCCCCGCCGCAAAACGCGCCGCCGCCAGCCAGGCGTAATCGCGCGGCAACCGCGCCAACCCCGCCGCCAGCGCCTCGTCGCCGACGGTTCCGCTGACCTCGACCACCATCCGCCGGAAAACGCGCAACGTTCCCTCCCGCGGCCGGTACTGGAAGGGCTGTACGATCAGGCCGACGCCGCGAACGCTCCGCAGCTGGAACGGGGCGGTCAGCCGCGCCGGCACGGCCGGGAACGGGATGTTCGCGAAGTATGCCGGGCCCGGCGGCGGAAGGTCGTCCTCAAGATCGCCGTCGCGCGAGACGAAACCGGCCGAGGGCAGGGGAGGGGCGCACGCCACATCGTCGTATTCGGCCTCGATGACGCTGGCCTCGGGCGCGGCGGCGACGTCCAGCGCGAGATTGGCCCGGAAACACGGCAGGTCCGGCGCGCCGCGCACGTTCAGCCGGCCGGCCCCGGCGTGCCAGACGGCGGTGTAGCGCTCGCCGACCGCCCGCGCGTCGGCCAGCCGGTATTCTCCAAGGCGGAATTCCACCCGCGTCCGGCCATCGCCGTCCGGCTGCGGCCCGGTGATGCGGAAGGCGGCCGGTGCCGGACTCTTGGGCGGAGGCGGCTGTTGACTCTCCCGGCCATCAAGGGCGGATTCGTCCGCCGGGACACGGCGCAGGGAACCGTCCGGCATCGCGTCCGGCTGGTCGGAGGCGGCAGACGCGGCGGCCGTGCCGCGAGGGGCCGGCGTGCCCTCGGGTACCGGCGCCGTCCCTCCGGGCCGGGGCGGCCGGGCGAGGAACAGCCCGAGGAGCATCAGCCCCACGGCGCACGCCACTCGGAACCACAGCCGGCCGCGGCGGCCGGGTTTGCGGAGTCCGCAATCGTCTGTGGACGGTCGTACCATCAGGGAACCTTGGTCAGCGCCTCGATCGCCGTCTTACCAATCGTCTTGAAATAGTCCAGACCTCTTCCCCTGGAGCCGGCGGACTCCGCCGGTACGTCTTCAAGTTCAGACAAGTATGAGACGATCAGTAACCGTCCGCCCCGGCGCCAGGAGGAGAAGCGCGGCGGCGGCCGCCGCGAACAGCACCACGCCCGCTGCGATCCACCTGAGCCATTTCATCGGCAATGCGTCCTTGTGCCTGCCTAGATCACGCGTACTATACTCGCTCCCGCACCCCCCCGCACCCCGCGCACGCAGTCCCGGCCCCAGCCGGCATGCGGGGACGCCGCCTGAAGGGGCGATCACATACGGGTGGGCATGTGCGCAGTTCGCAGCCGCGGCCTCAGGCGGCATACCCCTGTCGCCTCGGTGTACGGGCAACCCACCGCTTCGCTCCATCTTCATCGAGACAGCCTGCCATTCGAGCGTGGATGTTGTGTCCGCCGGATGGTGTGGTTGGCGGATTGGCCTGGATGATTCACAAAGAGGACACGGAGGCAACGAAGGGTTGGCGTTGCAGGAAGTTGCGACCCCACGTGCGGTTGGGCGGCGTGGAGACCGACGGCCCTCTCTGCGGTCCGCAGGCTACGGCGAACCCATGGGAACGACTCCCCCTATCCCTGTTGCCTCCTTGTTCGCCAGAGGGGAGAGGCGATACGAGACGCGAGGCCGACCGGGAGGATGGGGGGCTGAGATTCGACGGACTGTGCGCGGTGCGCCTGGCCGCGGCCGTTGCGCCGTGATGGCTGGAGGACTACCTGCCGGTTGGCGGCCTTCACTCCCCGAGGGGCCAGCGGGCCAGCTCGTCGTAGATCGGGCCATCGGCGGTCAGGGTGCTCTTGAACAGGGCTGCCTCGCCACACCTGAAGCAGCCGGCGCCTGGGGGCGGCTCGGGCACGGGCTTCTTCCATTCCCAGCCGACGTCGCGCCGGGTGCCGATGTTGTCGAGGCTCCGGGCCTCGCGTCCGTCGCGGAAGCGGGCGAGGGTCAGATGCGGCCGGGCTTCGGCGCGCAGGGCTGACGGGGGCAGGTCGAGGTTCTCCGCGATGGCGCACTCCGCCAGCCCCTCGACGGTTGCCGCGAAGGCACCGCCGGGTTCGTCCTGCAACTCGAAGACCAGCACCCGCGGCGGCCTTCCGAAGGTGGTCAGCGCGCCGGTGCGGAGCTCGATGGGGACGAGCCGGCGGCAACGGTCGGCGACCGCACGGGCCAGCGCCTCGACGCGGGGCGGATCCTGTTCGCCGAGGAAGAGCACGGTCAGGTGGCTCGCCTCGGCGGACACCCATTTGGCGGCCACCCCGCGATGCCGCAGGTACGCCCGCATGCGCTCGAGGTAGGCGATCACGGGCGGCGGCAAGGGCAGGGCAAGGAAGACGCGCATGGCGACAGCTCCGCCTCGGGCGACCCAACCGGGTCTGCTCACCAACCTCCAAGGCTCAGGAACGCAAAGGTCTTCGGGGTGAGGCCCGCGGGCTATTCCAGTTCGCGGATGCCGGCCAGGTTGCGCGCGCAGTCGCCCTCGGGCGTCTCGACGACCACTTCGACGCCGGCCGCCTTGATCTTGACCTGGGCGAGAAACGCCATCGCGGCCATCTTGTCGGGCGCACGGTAGCGGCGGTAGAAGCAGAAGTCGCCGGGTTCGCCCTCGCTGTCCGAGACGTGGTCAATGCCGGGAACCGTGGGCACCTCGGCCGCCGGCGCCGGCGGCGGGCTGAGGCGGTACTCGCGCCCCTTGCCGAGGACCTCGCGCGCCTCGCGCCACAGCCGGTAGTTGAGCGCGGCGCCGCCGACGAAGGCCACGAACTCGCCGCCGTCCGGATAGACGCCGAACGTGATGGGCTCGGCCGAGACCAGGCGGCCGCCGGGGTCGCGGCTGTCCTGCCCCATGAAGGACAGGCCGGACAGCGCGGTGTTCGCCTCCTCTTCGCTGGGGAAGGCATAGGCGCAGAACGGGCAGCGGGCCGGATCCTGGCCGGCCTTGGCCCAGAAGCGCTTCTCCGCGTCCTCTTTGGTGGCCACGCACCGCGCCTTGCCCTTGCCCTTGAGCAGGGAGTCCGACATCACGACGCCCAGCACGATAAGGCCGAGGATGGCGACCCCCACGGCCGCCATCCACTTCCATGCCGAACCACCGCCCGTTTCCTGCGGCGGCGGGGCCGGCGGGGGGGGCACCGTCGGAGCGCGGGGCAGGGGCGGAGGCGGCGGGGCGCCGGCGGGTGCCAGACCCTCGGGAGGCGGCATCGAGGGGGCGCCAAGCGTGACTTCGCGCGGGGCGTCGGCGGGGATTTCGGCGGTCGCGTCGGGGGCTGCGGCGACGGTCTCCGCGTCTGGGTCAGGAGCCGTACCCGGTTCTACGGGCGGCGGCGACTGGTCGGGGGTGCCGGGTTCGGGTTGCTGGCCGCCCGGCTGCAGGAACCTTGGCAGGGCGGGGCGTGCTCCGGGGGTGGGTTTGGTTGCCTGGCGCGGCGGGATCGGGCGGCCTTGGGCATCGACCTCGCCTGGCATCATCATGGGGCGGCCTTGGGCGTCGAGCATGGGGGGCATTGGGATTGGATTGCCCTTGGCGTCCACCATCGGCGGCATCGGCAGGGGGTTCCCGTGCGCGTCCAGCATCGGCATGCCGCCCGGCTGGACGCCGAAATTCGCGGGTATCCCGTCCGGGCCGACGGTTGCGGCGGCTGGA
>MVZH01000036.1 GCA_002068325.1 Lentisphaerae bacterium ADurb.BinA184
GGCGGTGCGGATCGGGCTCGAGCGCGCGCGTCAGCGCCACGCCGTTCGCCACGAACGCGGTCACCTGCTCGGCCCGCAGGTCCGTCGTCGAGTGCGCCGAGTAGCGCCCGTCGACGTAGAGCCGGATCGAGAGCCCGCGCGAGGTCGAGTCCTCGACCTTCTCGAGCTTGCCGTTGCGCAGCTCGAACCCGACATCGCGCGAGCGGGTCGCGACCGCGAACGCATCCGCCGCGCCCGCGCGCTTCGCGGCCTGCACGGCGGCGGCGGCGGTGGCCAGGAGCTCGTCACGCATTCTCGCCTCCCACGGTCATCTTCGAGACCAGCACCGTCGGCAGCCCCTGCGAGACCGGCACGCCCTGGCCGTCCTTGCCGCAGGTCCAGCCGCCGGTGTCGAGCCGGCTGTCGCTGGCATCGTCATCCCTGACGGGGCTGACGAAGGTGATCTTGTCCTGGCTGCGAATGTAGAACGGGACATCGTCCGGGTTGTAGATGGAGTCCACGATGAGCACGCATTGCAGATCCCGCTCCATCAACTCGGTCGCCACACGGGCATTCTCGTAGATCCGCATACTGGCGGCCGAGAGGCTCCAGACGTTTTGCGCGGCGGCGAAGAGGCGGAAAAGCATGAGCATCATGACGGCCAACACCGCCATGGCCACCAGCACCTCGACCAAGGTGAAGGGCTTTCGCGTCGGTCTTGGGCGGCCCCCCGGGGCTGTAGGCGTTGCGTGCAATGGTTGCCTGAGGTAGGTCATACGTTCATTCCTCTGCTGAACACAGGCCGTCGCCGGGGCAACGGCCGGTCGCACGGAAGTCAGGCAACATCCCCAGATCGGGAGGGCGATCCCGGTCCGTTCCGCAGTCAAGGCCCGACGGTGCGTCAAATCCACCACAACCTATTGCCTCCTAAAAACCTCCAGGGCATAGAACGCCTTCTGGCGCCTATCGTACGGCACCTTTGCCGGCCAGGAAATCTCGACGTTGAGTTGAACCGCGATCCCATAGGCAATGGTGTCGTCGGCGTCACTCCACTTTCCGTCACCGGTAAGATCGTCAGCGGATAACACGGATGTCTCAGGGGGCACTGGCAACGTGACAATGCCATCCTCATTGCGGTCGAAAACCAGCGAGTGAGATCGGCAGACGACCATGATTGCCTCGAAATCGACCAGATCCGTGTCCCGGTCGTACTTGTTCGCGTAAGGCGGATTCCCTGTCCCGCGATCCATGTACCGGATGACTTTATACCTCAGATTGTCTTTTGTAAAGGTAAGGTCGTTTCTGTCGCTGTCGTATACGTACAGCGTGCCCTCTGGATTCAGCGCAGTGGCCTCATCGGCGGCATCAGAGTCCGCGTATCCCACCGCGAAATCGGCCCGGTCGGCGTCCACAGGTATTCGGCTTGACACGAATGAGTCGGCGCCGTTGTTGACCCAGTTTGTCCAGTCCCGCTGGATGAAGGACTCGAGGGAATGCAACATCTCGCTTGCCGCCTGACTCGTATACGCCTCCGCCAAGGCGTCGCGGGTGGTGTTGGCGGCGATGGGGAACATGCCGAGGAGGGCGGTGACGCCGATGGCGACGACGCCGAGGGCGATGACGATTTCGATGAGGTTGAAGGGGTGGGCGGTGGGGCGCGTCATGGCCACCTCGGGGTTGGGCCGGTTCTCACTTGGATCGCAGAGCATCGTATATTCCCTCGGCGATTTGGATAGCCCGGCAGGCATCCGCGGACCGCGGCTGCGGGTTCTCCCCCGGATACCGTCCCAGCACAGCCCAGCCCGTGAGCCACCTGAGGTTGTCGTACGAGTCTGCCAGATCATGCACGTCCTTGACGGTCTCGGCCAAGGCCACCAGGTCAGGCGTCCGCGGAATGTCCCGGTTGGCCCGGATGTAAAGCGTCTTGATCGACTTCTCCACGCACTGCTGGGCGTGGAAGGCCGCCCCTCTGAGTGCCCCGACGTCGGGCCGGACGCACACCTTGGCCGCCCGCAAGTCTTCGTCGGCGACCTCAAGCCACTCTTTGAGCGCCTGTCGGTTGTATTCCTCGACGGTCATACAAGAGGCGACCTGTCTTGTCGGCTTCGTAGACGATGTGCCACTTGGCCTGCCTGCGGACCTCGAAATCCTCGGTGCTGCAGAGGATGAGATCGAATCCGACCCGGAACGGATCCAGGGCACGTCGGACCCGCACCGTCTCTTCGCGCGGGCCCACCAAGGCCTCCGTGACCACCAGCAGGTCGACATCGCTGTCCTCGGTGGCGGTGCCGTTGGCGTAGGAGCCGAACAGGATGATCCTCTCGGGGTCGGCGACCTCGACGATGCGCCGGACGATCTCCTGGATGTCGCGCTCGTTCAGCATTTGACTCATCTGCCCGGCCAGGTGCCGGTTTCCGCAAGGATGTCGAGCATCTCCGTGGCCAGGGCCATGGCCCGCTTGGCGTCCGCGCGCCGCACGCAACCACAGTCCATGGGATAACGTGCCATGACAACCCAGTTCTTCAACCAGTCAAGGTCGGCCAGGCGCTCGCGCAACCCGGGCAGGACATCCAGCAGTTCGGCGGCCAGCGCGGTCAGATCGTGCGTCGGCTGGAACCGGCGCGACATCCTGATCAGCACCGCCTTCAAGGCCTTCTCGACACACTGCTGGCAGTTGTAGGTGACATGTCGCAGCAGGGGCGGGTCCGCCTGGAGACTGCAGGCGGCGGCGCGCAGGTCATCCCGGGCGTACTCCATCCAGCGCTGCGCATCGTGCAATTCATCCATGGAGGAGGCTTCCGTGTTCAAGCGCCTCGGCCGTCACGGTCCAACTCTTGCCGCGGTTGCGCGCAAACTCCTCCGGGGTCTGGACTACCAGGTCCATGCCGACAGGCCACTCGAGGAGGGCGAGGCGGATGCCGGCCGACCGCTCGGCGAATGGGGCATCCGTCTCCTTGACCACCAGCAGGTCGACGTCGCTGTCCTCGGTGGCGGTGCCGTTGGCGTAGGAGCCGAACAGGATGATCCTCTCGGGGTCGGCGACCTCGACGATGCGCCGGACGATCTCCTGGATGTCGCGCTCGGTCAGCATTTGACTCATCTGCCCGGCCAGGTGCCGGCTTCCGCAAGCCTATCGTCAGCCATCAGCGGTTCGAGACGCGCTGCGTCCGCCTGCGTGCCATTGTCCGGCGGGCCGTCGTCTGGCCGTAATCGCCTTTCAGAAGCCCGCCGAACGACAAGTCCTCATCGAGGTCCGGCCAGTGCAGGCCATAGGGGGAGACCTCGATACGGTTCAGTTGCGCCGGCGTGCCACGGGCCAGGCGCGGGTTCCCGGCGACAGGGAAGCGAATCTCCACCGCACTGTCCAGGGTGACCACGATGTGCCCGTCGCGGTAGACGGCCGACCTGGCCGTGTCAACCCTGGTGCTCATACCACTTCTCCACGATCAGCGTGCGATGGGCTCTTGCCAGCCGTTGGGCTTTGGACAGCTCACTGACTTTCATGTTCTGCGACTCACGTAGATCGGCTCCCGCTTCCATCTCGAAAACCGCTTCGCCATCGCCGTGCCTGACATGGACATGGATCGGCCGGTGCTCGTTGCTGTAGAAGAAGAACCTGAAGCCGTCCTTTTCGAAGACAATGGGCATGCGGCATTTCCTGCGGTGAACTTTTCAGCCTAATACTCGCTCTTCTGCTTGACCAAGGTCCGGCCGGTGTATTGGTTGACCACCACGGTGAACTCGTTGCCGCCGGGGCGGTCGGTTGGTCACGGCGGCCCCGAAATCTTGACTCGCCCGGTGTAGCGGTTCACCTCGATCTGTTGCCAGTTCTTGCCGCTGCCGCGATCCACGTAGGCCGAACCGTCCCAGAGCTTGTCGCTGATCCGCAACGTAGGATTGCTGGACGCCGAGAGCTTGCCGGACGGCTTGAAGACAAGGGCGAGCGGATCCGTCGCGGGCTTGCCAATCGGAACCATTTGCGCGGGCGTGACGGGAACCGCGGTCGTGCCGCCGGTCGCTTCAACCACGGCCCCCACGGGCAGGAAGGTCCAGGCTGTGTTGGGAATCCACTGGCTGAACTGCTCGTTCGAGTACAGTTCGGCCGACCGCATGGCCTGCAGCTGTTCGTACCGATAGACCATCATCGCCACCTGGGTACGCTGGCTGACGGCATACTGGCGGCAGGCGCGCAGTTGCGTGGCCAGCATGGTGGTGGCACCGTCCACCCCGGAAACCACGGTCAGTCTGTCCATGATCGGGCTGGCAATGGCCAGGAGGATGGCGATGACCGCGATCACCACCAGCATTTCCACCAGCGTGAACGGGGTGGGGGCGGCGGGGTGTCGCTGAACCGTGCCTTTTCGCATGTTTGCGGCGCCTTTGCCTGGCGGGTGCAGGAGAACTGGCGGCGCTCGGCCGCGCCGGCGCGCACCACGCTTCACTCGGTAAAACAGTAGCACAAATCGTGCCATCCGGGCGGGACGGCACCGGGCCGCCCGCATCCGGGTTCACGGCAGACCCATGCTGGAGATAGCATACCGCGCCGGCACGGGAAAAGCAACAGAGGCGGGCAAGCAAAGTACAGGCGGGCGCCCGCTGGGGGATCATGGGCCGCCATCAACGGCGGATCCCGCATGATGGAGGGCAGACCTCCGTGTCCGCCAGGTCAAACCCAGTGAGGCCGTCCCCCGGGCATGGCGCGGCCGGCATGCCTACTTGACGGTGAGGGCGACGACGGAGCCGTCCGAGAGCCCGACGATCAGGCGGTCGCCGAGCCACGCCATCGCACCGATGTCATGCTGGAACTGGTGCGCGGCCCTGACCGTGCCGTCGGCGGCGGTCACCCGCACGAACCCGCCCCAATAGCCGGCCGCCGTGACCTCGCCGGCGACGGCAGCCTTCTTCAGCACCCGGCCGGGGATGGCAAGGGCCTTTGCCTGATCGGGCGTCGGGGCGTCGGCGGTCGGCGCCTCAAGCCCACCGAGCTTCTGGCTGGCGGTCTTGCCGTCCGCCGCGAGGGTGGTCACGGTGCCGTCGTGGGTGAGGACTTGGAGGGCGGCGTCGGCCTTGATCGCGTCCACGCGGTCCGGAAGGATCGCCTGCCAGACGATCTGCGGGGCGGGTGCGCGTGCGGCCGCGGCAGGCGGCTTCAGGCTGTCAGAGACCGGTCGCAGGTACGGGCTCAGCGGCTCGAGGCCTGCCGCCGCTTCATAGAGGGTTCCGACCGCTTCGCCCATGCCGTCGGCATCGAACGCCACCACGGCAATGGACTCCTGGCCGAGGCCGATCATGTCGGCCTGCCAGGCGACCAGCCCGCGGCCTGGGCCGGGGAAGACGCCCTTCGCCGGCGTCACCGGCAACGTCTTCTGATCATCCAGAAAGGCGATGAGCGGATTGTCTTCAGGACTGCCGATCAGCACAACCGGCCCCTGGACGGCGTACCCCACGACACTGGGCGGGTTGCCGTCGCCGGCCTTGACCGAGCCCCGGCCGGTGTGCGTGATCCCGCACCACGTCGCCGCCTCGTCCTCGGTGACCGCCCGGCCACGGTTGACGTCGGCCGCCGCCACCACCGTGCAGCGCACCTGCCACGGGGCGAGGATCTTGCTCAGCCGGTCGGCCGCGGCGGCGCAGTACGCACTGGCGCCGGTGACCAGCGTCACGTCCTGGTGGAGGCGGAAGAAGCGGTGGATGTTGTCGCGGTCGTTGAGGAAGGTGAACGCGCGGGGGGCGGTGCCGACGAGGCTGGCGCACTGGGCGAGGGGGGCGACGGCAAAGGCCGCTTGTCCCTGGTTGCCGCCGAGCAGTTCCTGCACCGTCACCTGCCAGTTGCCCGGCGGCTCATTGATGCCCAGCGGCACGGAAAGGCTGAGCACGCCCTGGGCCGCCGCGCGGTACAGGTCGTAGCGTGGCGTGCCCTGCGGGTCAAGCACCCGCACCCGCATCGGAACCGCCCCGCCCAGGGCGCCGCCGGCAGTGTCCACGACCACGGCCGAGACCGCCAGCGACACGGCATTCCCGGCCGCCGCCAAGTCGCGGTGCACGATCGGCGCGGCCACCCTCACCCCGCCGATCGGCCGGGCGGTGCGCGCAAACACACGCATCTGCCCCGGGCCGAACCGGAAGCTGCCGCCCAACCGGCCGCCGGCCGCCGCGAAGCCAGGCTCGGGCCGCGCATGCACGGCGTCGTAGACCGGGCGCCCATCGCCGGGCAACTCGATCCGGGCAGTGACCGCCTTGACGCCGACCTGCGGGTCGCCCTCCAGGTCGTGGGTGGCGTTGACCGCAAAAAGGTATTCGATGTCGCCCTGGGCCTGGCGGGTGGCAACGATGCCGGGCTGGTCGCACTCGAAGACCGGCCGGATGCCGGCCTTGTCAAGATGCGGTTTGATGGCGTCCGCCATCTTCGCGGCCGCCTGCAGTTGGTAGCGCATTGTGCCGAGGACCTGTGCCTCCTTGTCCTGGCCGGCCTTCTTGAGCTCCTCGATCTGCTTCAGCGTCGGCAGCTCCGGGGTCATGCCGATGTCCACCGAGCCTTCGAGCTGGAGCTCGCAGTCGCTGGTCTTCAACACCAGCCCGCCGTTGCGGATGAAGGCCTCCAGCGCCGTCATCACCGGGGGGGAGAGGTAGTCCACCGACGGCAGGATCAGCGCCTTGTGGTCGGCCAGGAGCGTGCCGTCGGTGATGTCTTCATCGAGGACGACCATGAACGGCTGCTGCAGAAGCTTGCCGGCCAGGTAGGCGTAGGGCAGGGTCGTCCCGTGCGCATCGGCGTGGGCGTAGGCGAACCTGATGTCGCGCGTCGCCTGGTGGTTGACCATGTGCGAGAGCGAGAACAGCAGCGCCACCGGCGGCCGTGTGACGGGCATGACGTTGAAGACCGTGCCCAGCTGCAGCATGAGCTTGTTCGATTCGACGATCCCCGGCGCGGCGGCGACCCTGTCCGGCTCGGCCAGATCCATGTCGGGCGGCGAGTCCATGCCCTGGATGTTGGTCTGGAATGACAGGTACTGTTCGAGCCGGAAGGCGTCGGCCGTGGTGTTGCCGTACCAGGCGGGCAGGTACCAGCACGGCTTGGCGAAGTCGCGCGCCCGCGCCACTTCGAGTGTGTAGGACGGGTTGAAGTAGCCCGGCCCCCAGTCGTGGTAGCCGCCGTGCCCGCTGACCACCGGCAGGCTGCGCACGACGTTCGAGTAGTACCCGTCGGTGAAGGCGCTGAAGCCGTACTGGCTCTGGGTGACGCTGAGGAAATCCGGCCGCACCCGGCTGACGCCCGACTGGGCATCCTTCCAGGCGGCATCCATGAACGCCAGCTTCCAGTACGCCCACTGCCTCCACTGCGCCACATGGTCGGCGTTCTTCGGGTCGAGCAGGTGGTACGAGAGCGGTTCGCGGTCGAAGGCCGCGATGAACGAGCGCACCTGGGCGGGGATGCCGTGCGCCGTCATCTCCTTGGTGACCGGATGGTTCCACCAGGTCAGGCCGGGTTCGTCGTAGAAGTGCACGCCGATGGCGTTGCCGCGGGTGCGGTCCTCCAAGGCCTGGCGGGCGACGCGCCGCCGGCCGCCGGCCAGTACGTAGGGGTCGGACCAGTCGCACTCCATGCGCAGGTCCATCTGGTGGCCGCCGCTCTGCGTGCAGCAGCGCATGTAGTCCACCCCGGCGCGGATGGTGTCGCCGTCGCCGTACGGGCAGTAGTGCGCGAGCATCAGGTTGTAGCCGAGATTGTCCTCGCCCTGCGACCACTGTTTGTCGCCCTTGTTGCGCGGGTTGCCGCCCCAGTTGATGATCCGGAAGCTGCTCCGCCTCACATGACTGCAGACGTCGAACTCGACCGCGGCGGCGTCGGGGCCGACACTCAGGGTCAGCCGGTAGTGCGCCGGCCGCAGCAGCCGCGCGTCAAGGAACAGCAGCTCCGCCGGGCGGGTCGCCGCAAACCGCGCCTCGGCCGTGAAGCCGTCGTCGCCGGCCAGCGTCATCTGCATGTCCGCCACGCCCCCTGCCCCGTCACGGAGCACGGAGACCGGGATCTCCTCGTTCGTCTGGTAGAAGGTTCGCCCATACGGCAGGGCGGCCTGCAACGCCCCCCACCCGCTCGCCGCCGCCGACATCACGACCGCCACCGCCACGCCTGCCACTGCCCGCTTGACCGCCATGGTGACCAACCTTTCGTTTCGAGGAGGTTGTGCAACCCTTCGGAGTTCGTCTTCGCCAAGCACCGTCCGGCTCCGGGCGGCCTTTCCCCCCCGCTGCATGGGCGAGGTTCCGCAAGCGCCTCACGAAACCTGCACACTGCACCTGAAGCCGGCGTTCGCAGATCTTCTGCAAGGGCCGTATGATATATACACCGCCGTCGCGGAATGTAACGGAACCGGGGCCGCCGCCCCCGGCCCGCGCCCCCCGCCCCCCGGCTCATTCCGGGGCGGCAGGCCGGCGCGGCAGACCTCGGATCTGCGGGGCGGGGACGTGCCGGCTCTGGCGCAGCAGCAGCTTGAGGTTGCAGTTGTTGTACGAGTGACGGCCGGCATCGCCGCCGGCCGGGTCCGGGAAGTCCATCTGGTACAGTTGGACAAAGAGCCGGTGGCGGCCGGCGGAGATCGGGATCGGCGCCTGCACAAGCCGTCCTTCGCCAGGCCCCGCGTGCGGTTGCCCGATGACCAGCCGGCCGTCAAGCCAGACCCGCGCCCAGTCGTCGGCCGTCAGCAACCCCCAGTACGTCCCGTCGGCCGTGACGTCCAGCTCGGTGTGGAAGTACAGGTACCGGTCTTGCAGCTGCCCGTAGGCCTGCTCCGGGGCGAGGCGCCGGTAGCGGTCATACCCGCTGACCGGGTACGGCTGCCAGCCGGCCGGGCTGGCCTCGGCGGGCCCCTGCGCGAGGCGGGCATGGAGCGGCGAGTCGGGCGCCAGCGGGCCGCTGGTCAGCCAGTCGAATTGCGCGGTGAGGATCATCTCGCCGTCAACCGTGTCCCCGCGGCGGTCACGGTAGACCGCCCGCAGGATGCCCTCGTAGCCGACCGCGTCCGCCGGCAACCGCAGGTAAAAGCTCGTCCGCACCAGGGGGTTGCCCTTCTCGAAGCGCAGGGCGACCTCATGCTCGCCGTCGAGTTCAAAGGGCGGCGGCACCGCAACCTCCAGCGTGCCTTCCTCCATCGTGGGGGTTTGACGGCGCAACCAGACCACGACCCGCTGCGTCGTGCCGCGCGCCTGCGCCTGGAACTCCGGGGTGAAACTCAGGGAGGGCAACCCGCCGGGGCGCCACCGCACCGCCGCCTTCTCCGGAAGGCTGTCGGGGCGCACCCCCACGGGAAGGAGCGCAAACTTGTCCAGGAAGACGTCGTCCTCCCAGGCTTCGAGCCGGGCTTCATGGTCGCCGGCGGCCAGGCGGAACCCCGCCGGTTCGAGCTCCAGCCAGTGCCAGCGGCTGAGCACATTCGAGTAGTCGGGGAAGTTGCTGAAGTTCATCTTGTCGAGCCAGATGCCGAAGGAGTTCCCGCACTTGTCGCTCAGCCAGACCCTTGCCCACAGGGTGTAGGCGCCATCGGCCGGGGCGAAGAACGGGAGCCGGGCGGTGCCAACGTCCACCGTGCCGTCGTGGCCCCGCAACCAGCTCAGGACTCCGCCGGCCCCTTCGCCGAGCATCAACCCGAAGGCGTCGTGACAACTGTCGATCTGGTAGTTGGGCGTGATCTCGCCGGCCCACTCGGCCTCGACGGCGTGCAGCTCCCCCGCCGCCGCCTCGGACACCTCGTCCTGCCGCCAGTCCTCAACGCTCTGCCCGCGAAGGCCGCCTGCGAGCGCGGCCAGGCAGGCCGTGAGATGCCGCCGCCGCGCCGAGTCCGGGGCTTCCTCAAGCCGGGCCAGGAACTCCTCGTGGAACGACGCAAACTGCCCGACCTGGCGACGAACCATCTCGCTGAGGGCCTCGCGGGCCGGGTCGGCGTCGTCAAGGCTGGCGTGCAGCAGCGAGAGCCGGTCCGGCTCCGACATCTGCGGCAGACGCACCTCGGCGTGCGCGGCCACCAGCCGCGGACAGTCCCGGCGAAATGCGGGGTCCGCAAGGCTGTCCTCAACAAAGGCGAGCGCACCCGCGTCCGGCGGGCTGCCGCCGAGCAGGGCCAGGCCGGCCTTGGTGCGGAGCGGGCCGGACATGCTGGGGTCGCGCAGAATCGCCAGGATCCGCGGCCTGAACTCATCGGCGTCCGGGCTGCGCTCCCACGCGGTGATTGCGCTGCCGAGTACATCTTCGGCCGGATCTGCCAGAAAACGCGCGAGGAGCCGTGCCCGCCGCCGGCTGGACAGGCCGGGCAGCGTCCGGCACAGGTCGGCCCTCTCCTGGACCGTCCCGAAAGCGGCCCGCCATTCCGCCGTGCGGGAGAGGCGCCACATCCCGACGCCGAGCGCCCCCAGAACGGCAATGAGTGCGGCCAGCCGGCCGACCGTGCCGCCGATGCGCACGCCGGCCCCCGACGGGCGGTCGGCGCGCCCCTTGGTGGGGACGGTTGTGCGGTCACTCGAAGCAGGGGGTGCAGTCTGGGGCATCGCTCACCTGAAGCCGCCGGGGCGCGGGACGTCGTGACGCCGACAACGCTCTGCCCGAGGCGAAGCCGTCGTCGCACCGCACGATAGCCCCTTCCCGCCGCACGGCAAGGGGACTCGGGGCGCACGGGATTCCCGGCAACGGCACAGTCATCCGGAACGGCGGCCTCGGCCTTTGAGACGGCAACGTGGCCTTGGCCGGGCCGGCGGACCCGCCTGAACTCCGGCCCCGCGCGGACGGAACGCTGGCGTCGTCCCCGTGTCTACCCGATCATTCAACAAACATCCCCTATTCTTCCATTCTGGGTGGGCCCGGCGTGCTATAGTTGAGTTTCGCATGGGTGCCGTGTCGGCCTCGGCAACTGGGAGTGACTCCATGGACTGGCGCAGGTTCATCGTTGTCGGCGAGAACATCCACTGCACACGGGTCGTGAAGAAGGAGGGCACGCGGACCGCGGTGCTGGCGGACGGCCGCGTCGGCGTCACCTTCAAGTACAAGGGCCGGGACTTGGCGCTGCCGGTTCCGGCCGGCTGGGAGAGCGTCTCCCCCGCCTATGGCCAGGGCAACATCAAGCACGCGGCGCTGGCGATCTGGCAGGCTCTGAATGGGGCGGGTGACGAGCGGCGCCTGGGCGAGGACTACCTGTGCTGGATGGCCGAGCGCCAGGTCAAGGCGGGGGCGCATTTCCTCGATGTCAACGTGGACGAGTACTCGAACGAGGCGGCGGTGGCCGAGAAGATCATGGGATATGTCGTGGAGTTCCTCGGGAAGCGCTTCACCACGCCGCTAAGCATCGACTCCTCGAACCCCCGGGTACTGCGGGCCGGGCTGTCGCGCTGCCGCAAGGACGTCGGCCGGCCGATGCTGAACTCGGTCAGCCTCGAGCGCGTCGAGGTGGCGGAGATTGCCGCCGAGTTCGGCGCCGAGGCCATTGTCAACGCCGCCGGCAAGTCGGGGATGCCGGCGGACACGGCCGAGCGCCTGGCCAACCTCACGCAGATCATCGCGATCATGGAGAAGGCCGGCGTTCCGCAGAGCCGGATGCACCTGGATCCGCTGGTGTTGCCGATCAGCACCGACCCGATGAACGGCCAGCATTTCCTCGAAGCCACGCGCCAGGCCCACGCCGCCTTCCCCGCCGCCCACCTCAACGGCGGCCTGAGCAACATCTCCTTCGGGATGCCCAACCGCAAGCTGTTGAACATGGTCTTCGCCTGGCTGTGCGCCGAGGCCGGCACCGACGGCGGGATCATAGACCCGGTCGCCATGTCGGCGCAGGCCATCGGGGAGCTGGATTCCGGCTCCGAGCCGTTCCGCCTCGCCAAGGCGGTGCTGACCGGCGAAGACATGTTCGGCATGGAATACATCACCGCACACCGCGAAGGCAAACTCGGCTGAACCCCGGCCCCGGAGAGACTCCGCGCCCGCCCGCTGGCGCGGCCAGGCCCCCGCGCTCAGCTTCTTAAGACTTCCCGCCCCACCCGCCCTGACACCTGACACCGCAAAGGCCCCCATGAGCACGCCGATGAAACTTGACCCCACGAAGATGGCCGACTGGGAAGTTGCTGAACAGGCCGAGCAGTCCATGAAGCCGTTCACCCAAATGGCGGCGGAACTCGGGCTGCACGACGATGAACTCATCCCCATGGGCAAGTGGCTGGGCAAGATCGACCAGAAACGGGCGATGGCCCGCCTGGGCAGCCGGCCCGCCGCCGGCAAGTATGTGGATGTGACGGCGATCACCCCCACCCCGCTGGGCGAAGGCAAGACCACCACCACCATGGGCCTGATCGAGGGGCTGGGCAAGATCGGCAGGCGGGTGGTCGGCGCCATCCGCCAGCCCTCCGGCGGCCCCACCTTCAACGTCAAGGGATCGGCCGCCGGCGGCGGCCTGGCCCAGTGCATCCCGCTGACCCCGTTCTCGCTCGGCCTGACCGGCGACATCGACAAGATCACCAACGCCCACAACCTGTGCATGGTCGCCCTCACCTCCCGGCTCCAGCACGAGGCCAACTACGACGATGCCCGCCTGGCCAAGAGCGGGCTGCGCCGCCTCGACATTGATCCGAAGCGCGTCGAGATGCGCTGGGCCATGGACTTCTGCGCCCAGGCCCTGCGCAACATCACCATCGGCCGTGGCGGCAAGATGGACGGCTTCGAGATGGAGTCCGGCTTCCAGATCTCCGTGTCCAGCGAGATCATGGCCATCCTGGCGGTGTCGCGCAATTTGAAGGACATGCGCGAGCGCATGGGACGCATCGTGGTCGCCTACAGCAAGGGCGGCAAGCCGGTGACGACCGCCGACCTTGAAGTGGACGGCGCCATGACGGCGTGGATGGTCGAGGCGCTCAACCCCACGCTGATGCAGACGATCGAAGGCCAGCCGGTGTTTGTGCACGCCGGCCCGTTCGCCAACATCGCCGTCGGCCAGAGCTCGATCATCGCCGACGAGCTGGGCACCCGCCTGGCCGACTACCACATCACGGAAAGCGGATTCGGCGCCGACATCGGGTTCGAGAAGTTCTGGAACCTCAAGTGCCGGTTCTCCGGGCTGAAGCCGAACGCGGTCGTCATCGTCGCCACCGTGCGCGCGCTGAAAATGCACGGCGGCGGCCCGGCGGTCAAACCCGGCATCAAGCTGGATGAAGCCTACACCAAGGAGAACCTCGGCCTGCTCGAGAAGGGCTGCGGGAACCTGCTCGCGCACATCGAGACGGTGAAGAAGGCGGGCGTGCGGCCAGTGGTCTGCATCAACTCGTTCCATACCGACACCGCCGCCGAGATCGCGATGATCCGCCGGGCGGCCGAGGAGCACGGCGCGCTGTGCGCCCTCTCGCAGCACTGGCTGAAGGGCGGCGACGGCGCGGTCGAGCTGGCCGAGGCCGTCGTCCAGGCCTGCAGCGAGAAGAACCACTTCAAGTTCCTCTACGAACTGAGCACGCCGCTGCGCGAACGCATCGAACGGATCGCCCGCGAAGTCTACGGCGCCGACGGGGTCACCTACTCGGAGGCCGCGGCCGCCAAGCTGCAGGCCTTCGAGGCCGACCCGGAAATCGCCCGGCTCGGCACGTGCATGGTCAAGACGCATCTCAGCCTGTCGCACAACCCCGATATCAAGGGCCGTCCGAAAGGGTGGACGTTGCCGATCCGCGATGTGCTCATGTTCAAGGGCGCAGGCTTCGTGGTGCCGGTGGCCGGCGACATCAAACTGATGCCGGGGACGGCGTCGGATCCGGCGTTCCGACGGATTGATGTGGATGTGGAAACGGGGCGCGTGAAGGGGCTGTTCTGACGGGCACGTGGCCGGGGAATAGCAGATGGCAAATAGCAAATAGCAGATAGCAGAGTCCAGATAGCAGAGTCCAGAAGACAGAGCCCAGAGGACGGAGGCCAGAGGCGAGAGGACGGAGTCCAGAGTCCAAAAGACGGAGGACAGAGGACGGAGGACAGAGGGCATAGGGCAGAGGATAGGGGATAGGGGACAGGGGACAGAAGACAAGACAAGGGAAGACAAGGCAGCAGACGGAAGATGGCAGGGAGCAGCCGGAAGAGAGCGACGGCAGACAGAGACTAGCGGACAAAGGGAGACGCGGACATCGCTTTCCGCAACGGCCCGTGGTCCCCAGCCGGTCAAGAACCGAGACGCCAATCCCGACAGTTGGTTTCCATGACGACCCCCGCGAAAAAACGCATCAAACCCTCGGCCGTCGTGATTGGTGCCGGCGTCGCCGGCGCCGCCGCCACGCTGGAACTGCTCAACGCCGGCATCGGCGTCACGGTGGTCGAGCGCGATTCCTGCGTCGGCGGCCAGGCGCCCCGCTTCGGCTGCAAGGCGACCGACGCCTGCCAGCACTGCAACGTCTGCGTGGCGCAGGAGCAGGTCCGCAAGGCGTTCGGGCCTGACAGCGGCGCCCGCGTCCTCACGGACACGCAGGTCACCCAGTGTCAGCCCAGTGCCGACGGCGGCGGGGTCGAGCTGCTGGTCACCTCGGGCCGCGGCCGTCAGACCCGCCTGCGCGCCGCCGCGGTCCTGGCGGCCGTCGGCTACGAGCCGTTCGACGCGCGCATCCTGGGCCCCTACGGGTACGGCCTGATCCCGAACGTGGTCTCCGGCCTGGACATCGAACGGGCGCACGCCGACGGGCGCGCCGCGCTGACCCGCCCGTCCGACGGGCAACCGGCCCGGCGCATCGCCTTCGTCCAATGCGTGGGCTCGCGCAGCGAACAGGCCCACCGGACTCCCGAGAAGACCAACTACTGCTCGACGGTGTGCTGCAGTTACGCCCTGCGCATGGGCCGGCTGGCCCAGCACCTGAACCCGGAGGCCGCCGTCACGGTCTTCTACATGGATGTGCAGTGTTTCGGCCGCGACTTCGCCGAGGTCTACGCCGCCTGCCGCAAAGAGATGGATTTTGTGATGGCCCGGCCGTATGGCCTTCAGGCCCGTCCTGACGGCACGGTGGCGGTGCGCTATGAAGAGCAAGCCGGCGGGCAGGCGAAGGAGGCGGAGTTTGACCTGGTTGTGCTCTCGGTCGGCATCCGTCCCCCGGCGGGCGGGGCTGCGCTGGCCGAGGTGCTCGGCATTCCGCTGGATGAGTACGGCTTCCTCGGCGCCAAGTCGGTGCTCTGCCCTGAGCCGGGCGAAAGCCCCCGCATCTTCATCGCCGGGGCCTGCGACGCCCCGCGCAATATTGCGCAGACGATCGGCCATGCGCGCGCGGTGGCCGCCGGCATGATCCGCCTCTGCGAAAAATAGAGCGTCTGTCCGCGAGGGGCACGGTGCACCGGCCTTTCGGCAGGACGGAAAAGGACGCGGATTCACACCATGATCGCCAGTCGTGACAAAGACCAACCCGCGAAGGCCGTCCGCTACCCGGTGTCGCCGGACGTCGTGGTCTACGGGGCCGGCGTGGCCGGAGTCCGGGCCGCCCTCTCATTGGCCGGGCTCGGGCACGCGGTGACGCTGGCCTTCCCGGAAACCGAGCCGCTCGCGGACGCGACGGCGCGCGCGGCGCGCTTCGTCGAAGCCACCGCGGCGCCGGCGGACGCCGGCACGTTGAGTCAGCTCCATGAGACGCTTCTGCGGACTCCGCAAATCGCTCTCCGGCCGGCCTGCGAGCTGACGGCGCTGGCCGGCGAAGTCGGCAGTTACCGCGTCACCCTGCGCGCCGGCGCGGCGGATGACACCCTCACCGCCGGCGCCCTCCTGCTGGCCGGCGGCGACAGCGAGCCGCTGCCGACGGAAGCCCTCCCTCTCGCCCCCCCCCACGGGCAGACGCTGGACTCCCTCCTGCGGGCGCTGACGGCGTCGGAGGAGGTGCCGGCGCGCCTGGCCCTCATCGCCGACCTGGACGCCGAGCAGGGACGGTTGGTCACGACGCTGTTCCTGTGCGCGGCGCGGCAGACGCGCCTGCGGGGCGGCCGCCGCGTGCGGGTCTACTGCCGCAGTGTCCGCACCGGCGGCACCTTGATCGAGTCGCTGTACCGTGCGGCGCGCAGCGTCGGCGTCGAGTTCCTGCGTTACGCCCGCCCGCCGCAGTACGCCGTGGACGGGGACGCCGTCACGGTCACCGCCGAGGATACGCAACTGGGCCGCGCGGTGGCGGAGACCTTTGACCGGGTGGTTTTCGCCGACCACGTGCCCTCCCCCCGCAACCGCCGCCTCGCCGGCCTCGCCAGAATCCGCCAGACGGCCGGCCGCAACGCCTTCAGCGACAACGTCTGGCTGCTGCCGTGCGAGAGCAGCCGGCGCGGCATCTTCGTGGCCGGCGCCGGGGGCGCAAACACCGACTTCAACGAGCTGGCGACCGAGGCGGAGACGGCCGCCCACTCCATCCACGCCCTGCTGGCCAAGGGGCGCATCGAGCTGCCTGACGACGCCGCCCGCGTCGAGAAGGAGAAGTGCGTCGCCTGCCTGACCTGCGTCCGCCTGTGCCCCCACGGCGCCATCGCGTTCTCGACCGCGGACGGGGCGGCGGCCGTCTCGCCGGTCATGTGTCAGCGCTGCGGGGTCTGCGCCGCCGAATGCCCGGCCGACGCCATCGGCCTGCCCGGCTACGGCCGGGACGACATCCGCCCCCGCTTCGCCGCCCGGCCACGCCTGGTCTGCTTCGCCTGTGCGAACTCCGCAACCCAGGCCGCCGAGGCAGCCCGCACCCAAGGCCTGCTGGACGGAACCGACCTGCATGTCGTCGAAGTGCCCTGCGCCGGAACCGTGGACCCGCGCGACGTCCTCCACGCCTTCGAGCAGGGCGCCGACCGCGTCCTTGTCCTCAGCTGCAACCCCGACAGCTGCCGCTATCTCGACGGAGCCAGCCGCGCCCAGCGCCGCGTCACCCGTATCCGCGACCTGCTGCAGAAGTCCGGCATCAGCCCCGACCGCCTGTTCTGGGGCGGCCTGACCGCGGCGGAATCCCGGCGGCTGGCGGCCTTCGTCACGGGCAAGGCCATGAGTTACTCGACGGGCGGGAGTCCGGCCGCGGCGGTTGCCCAACCGTTGGCATGATGGCATTCACCTGGATCATTCACAAAGAGGAAACGGAGGCAACGAAGGGTTTGCGTTGCAGGGGGTTACCCCTCACGTGCGGTTGGGCGGCGCGGAAACCGACGGCTCCCTCAGGGGTGCGTGGGCTTGCGAATCTACAAGATGTGCCTCCGCCATCTCCGTTGCCTCTTTGTTCATGAATAGCTCGGGTTAAAGACCTGGAGACTCCGACGATGATCGTGGCCAGCCAGAAACCCATGGATGAGGTCTTGGGGTACCTCGGCGGCGCGCAACGCGTGCTGGTGCTGGGGTGCGGGACCTGCGTCGCCGTCTGCAACGCCGGCGGCGAACGCGAGGTCGCCACCCTCGCCGCCCTCCTCCGGCTGGGCGGCCGCCAGGCGACCGAGGAGACCCTCGAACGCCAGTGCGACGCCGAGTTCTTCGATCCCGTCCGGGACCAGGCTGCCGGCTGCGACGCCATCCTCTCGCTGGCCTGCGGGGTCGGCGTGCAGATGTGCGCGCGCCTGTTCCCCGACAAGCCGGTCTACCCGGCGCTCAACACGCAGTTCATGGGGATCAACGAGGGGGCCGGGGCGTGGAGCGAGGCCTGCCTGGGGTGCGGCGACTGCAAGCTGGGCCTGTTCGGCGGCGTCTGCCCCGTGACCCAGTGCTCGAAGTCGTTGTGCAACGGCCCCTGCGGCGGTTCGACCGAGGGCATGTGCGAAGTGGACACCAAGACCATCGAGTGCGGCTGGCAGCGCATCTACGACCGGCTCCAGCGCATCGGCCGCCTCGATCTGCTCGAAACCAATGTCGCACCCCGCGACTGGTCCAAGACGCATGACGGCCGGCCCCGCAAGATCACGCGGCCCGACTTGGCGGGATAACCCCGGAAAGGCCGCCCGCCTCGCACAACAGGCCCCGGTGGGTTTCGACAGGCACCGACAGGATCCGACAGCGACCGATGAGTGACATCCCCTACAGAGCCAACAGCAACCTCGAACGGGTTCTCGTCGCCGGGCACTTCGGGGTGACCGCCGAGCTCGGGCCGCCCAAGAGCGCCGAGGTCGAGGTCATCCACAAGAAGGCCGAGCACCTGCGCGGCAAGGTTGACGCGGTCAACCTGACCGACAACCAGACCGCGATTGTGCGCATCTCCAGCATCGCGGCCGGCAAGGTGCTTGTGGACCTGGGGCTGGAGCCGGTGATCCAGATGACGTGCCGCGACCGCAACCGCCTGGCGCAGCAGGCCGACCTGCTGGGCGCCTACGTGCTGGGCATCCGCAATGTCACCTGCCTGACCGGCGACCACCAGGTCTTCGGCAACCATCCCACCGCCCGCCACGTCTTCGACCTCGATTCGATCCAGCTCATCGAGTGCGTGCGGCGCATGCGCGACGACGGCGTCTTCCTGTGCGGCGACCCCATCCAGAACAGCAAGAAGTCGCCCGTGGTCGCGCCCAAGCTCTACATTGGCGCGGCCGAGAATCCCTTCGGCGACCCGTTTGAGTTCCGGGCCATCCGGCTGGCGAAGAAGGTCAACGCCGGCGCCGACTACATCCAGACGCAGTGCATCTATGACTTGGAGCGCTTCGAGCGCTGGATGAGCCAGGTGTGCGCGCGCGGCCTGCACAAGCGGGTCAAGATCCTGGCCGGGCTGACGCCGTTGCGTTCGTTCAAGATGGCCTCGTACATGGCGACCGGGGTGGCCGGCATCCAGGTGCCGCGGGAGCTGCTCGGGCGCATGGAGGCGGCCAAGGACGGGGCCGAGGAAGGCATCCGCATTTGTGTCGAGCAGATCCAGCGGCTGCGGCAGATCGAAGGGGTGGCCGGCATCCACCTGATGGCCATTGAGTGGGAGCAGAAGGTTCCCGAGATTCTCGAACGCGCGGGGCTGTTGCCGAGGCCGGTCGTGCCGCCGGCGGCGTAGGCAGGACGCCGCGCCGTGGCTGGCCGTCGGCGGCAGTCGCCGGCCAGCGCCTGGAGTCGAGTACATCCGAAGCGGGTTTTCACAGAAGGCAGACGACCATGGCCGAGATTGACGGCAACACCCTCGATCCCCATTTCAAGCAGGATGTCGCCGCCCTGCCTGGCGGTGAGAACATCACGCTGTGCTTCTCGTGCGGCACCTGCACGGCCTCCTGCCCGGCGGCGGGGATCGATGCCGACTACAACCCGCGCCGCATCATCCGCCAGGTCCTGCTGGGCCAGCGCGACGAGGTGCTGTCCTCGCCGGTGATCTGGCGCTGCGTACTCTGCTACGCCTGCACCGCGACCTGCCCGCAGAATGTGAAGTTCCGCGATGTGATGCGGGCGCTGCGCGAACTTGCAGTCCGCGAGGGCAAGGTCCGCCCGGGCCTGAACGCCGAGGTCGCGGAACTGGACCGGTACGTGCAGACGCTGCGCCGCGACATGGTGGACCTCCTCGTCAGCCAGCCAGAGAAGTTCGCCCAGTTCCGCGATGCACTGAACCAGGCCCGCGGCAGCGCCGGCTGATCCGCGCCCCCGCTCCGCAGCCCCTTTCCAACGAGCCAGGATCATGATCCAACAGGCAGTCCAGTCCATCCCACAGGGAACCGCGGGCACCGTGGCCACCGGCGCGGTGCTGGTCATCGGCGGCGGGATTGCGGGCATCCAGGCCGCGCTCGACCTCGCCGAGTCGGGGCAGAAGGTCTACCTCGTCGAGAAGAGCCCGGCCATCGGCGGCAACATGGCGCGGCTCGACAAGACGTTCCCGACCAACGACTGCTCGATGTGCATCCTGTCGCCGAAGCTGGTCGAGTGCGGGCGGCACCGCAACGTCGAGCTGATCACATTGGCCGAGGTGATCGGCCTCTCCGGCACCGCCGGACACTTCACCGCCCGCATCCGCCGCAAGGCCCGCTACGTGGACGTGGAGAAGTGCACCGGCTGCGGCGCCTGCCTGGAGAAGTGCCCGGTCAGGGCGCAGCGCCGCGTCCCCCTCGGCGAGATCCCCCCAAAGACGCCGCCCAAGGGGTCGCCCTTCGACCCCGATGTCGCCAAGCACCGCGCCATCTACCGGCCGTTCGCCCAGTCGCTGCCCAATGCCCCCTGCATTGACCCGGCACTGTGCCTCTACCTGACTAAGGGCCGCTGCCGGGCCTGCGAGAAGGTCTGCGAGGCCAAGGCCATCCACTACGACGACCGCGACGTCGAGCAGGATCTCGCCGTCGGGGCGGTGATCGCCGCGCCGGGCTACGAGGAGTTCATCCCCGGGGAGAACCTTGAGCTGGGCTACCGCCGTTTCCCGGATGTGGTCACCAGCCTGGAGTTCGAGCGCATCCTCTCGGCCTCCGGCCCGTGCGCGGGGCACGTCATGCGCGTCTCGGACGGGACGGTGCCGAAACGCCTGGCGTTCCTCCAGTGCGTCGGCTCGCGTGACCTCGGCTGCCGGCACGGCTACTGCTCGTCGGTCTGCTGCATGTACGCCGTCAAGCAGGCGGTCATCGCCAAGGAACACGTCAAGGGCATCGAGGCCACGGTGTTCCTGATGGACCTGCGCGCCTTCGGCAAGGACTTCGACCGCTACTGTGAGCGGGCGCAGGCGCAGTACGGGGTGCGGTTCGTCCGCGGCCGCGCCTACGACGTGGTCGCCGCCGACGCGGGCGACGCGGCCGGCGCGCTGCGGGTGCGCTATGCGTCCGAGGCCGGCGGGGTGTCGGACGAGGTGTTCGACATGGTGGTGCTCTCCGTCGGGCTGCAGCCGGGCGCCGGGCTGCGGGGCCTGGCCCGCGTCCTCGGGGTGCGGGTGGACGAGTTTGGCTTCCTGCGCACCGGCTGGCAGGCCCCGGCCGCCACCTCGCGGCCCGGGGTCTTTGTGGCCGGTGTCGCCGCCGGGCCGAAGGACATTCCCGAGACCGTGGTTCAGGCCAGCGCCGCGGCCTGCGAGGCCGGCCGCCTGCTGGCCGCCGCCCGCGACACCCGGACCAGCGAGCGCACCTTCCCGGCCGAGAAGGATGTCACCGCCGAGGTGCCGCGCATCGGGGTCTTCGTCTGCCACTGCGGCATCAACATCGCCGGCGTTGTGGACGTCAAGTCGGTGGCGGAGTACGCCCGCTCGCTGCCGGGGGTGGTCTACACCGAGGACATTCTGTACGCCTGTTCGCAGGATGCCCAAGTGCACCTGCGGGACGTGATCCTCGCCCACGGCCTGAACCGCGTCGTCGTCGCTTCCTGCTCGCCGCGCACCCACGAGCCGCTGTTCCAGCAGACGATGCGCGAGGCCGGCCTCAACCCGTACTACTTCGAGATGGCCAACATCCGCGACCAGTGTTCGTGGATCCACGCCGAGCAGCCGGCCGAGGCGACGGTGAAGTCGCGCGACCTGGTGCGGATGGCCGTGCGCAAGGTTTCGCTGGCCGAGCCGTTGCGGGCGGCCAGCCTGAACGTCACGCAGTCGGCGCTGGTGATTGGCGGGGGTCTGGCGGGCATGACCGCGGCCCTCGGCATCGCCGACCAGGGCTACGACGTCACCCTCGTCGAACGGGAAGGGCGGCTGGGCGGCAACCTCCACCACCTGCACTGGCTGCTCGACGAGCCTGACATGGCGGCCCGCCGCCGGCAGCTCTGCGAACGGGTGCAGGGGCACGCGCACATCCGCGTCCTGACCGGCTCGACGCTGAGCCGCGCCGACGGCTACGTGGGCAACTTCGAGAGCACGGTCGCCACCCCCGCCGGCGAACAGAAGGTCAAACACGGCGTGATCGTGGTGGCCACCGGCGGCCGTGAGTCCAAGCCGTCCGCCTACCTGTACGGGTCGGACCGTCGGGTTCTGACCCAGCAGGAGTTCGAGGCGCGGCTGGCCGGCGGTTCCGGCCTGGCAGGCGTCGGCAGCCTGGTGATGATCCAGTGTGTCGGTTCGCGCGAGCCCGGCCACCCGTACTGCAGCCGGGTCTGCTGCAACACCGCCGTCAAGAACGCCCTGCGCGTCAAGCAGCTCTCGCCCGACACGCAGATCCACATCCTCTACCGCGACGTGCGCACGTACGGCCTGAACGAGGACTACTACCGCCAGGCCCGCCAGAAGGGCATCCTCTTCGTCCGCTACGACCTGGAGCGCAAGCCCACGGTCGCCGGCGGCAAGACACTGCGTGTCGAGGTGCGCGATCCCATCACCGGCCAGGACGTCGTCCTGAACCCCGACCTGGTGGTGCTCAGCGCGCGCATCGAGATCAACGCCGGCAGCGATGTCCTGCAGAAAATGCTGAAGGTTCCCCTGAACGCCGACGGCTACTTCCTGGAGGCGCACGTCAAGCTGCGGCCGGTCGAGTTTGCGACCGAGGGCGTGTTTGTGGCCGGCCTGGCGCATTCGCCGAAGAACGTTCCCGAGACGATTGCGCAGGCCGAGGCCGCCGCGGCGCGGGCGGTGACGATCATCTCCAAGCCCCAGTACGAGGCCGAGCCGACCATTGCGGCGCTCAACGAGGATCTGTGCGACGGCTGCGGCGTCTGCGTCCCGGTGTGCGAGTACAATGCGCTCGAAATCGTCGCCCGGCCGGGCGGGCCGGAGGGCGCCAAGATCGTGCGCCTGAATGAGGCGATGTGCAAGGGCTGCGGAGCCTGCGTGGCCGCCTGCCCGAGCGGCGCCATGGAACAGAAGGGCTACAAGAACAGCCAGATCCTCGCCATGATCGCCGCCGCGCTGGAGGAGTAGGCGCGGCGGGCCG
>MVZH01000037.1 GCA_002068325.1 Lentisphaerae bacterium ADurb.BinA184
GACACCCCGGCCACCACGGCCACCGCCCTCGATGCCGTCTACGCCTCCTCCATCATCCTGGCCGCCGGCGGCCACCCGTACTACAGCCCTCTCGAAAGCGCGATCGGCCGGCATCCCCTTCATGCCCTGCGCTACAGCGAGTTCTTCTGGAACAACCGCATGCGCCCCCTCGCCGACCCGGCCGCCGTCGTGCAGTTCGCCGACCCCCTCGGCGAACGGCTGCTGCGCTGGCCGATGCTTGCCCGCAAGGCCCACTTGGGCGGAGACCGCCGCCGCCTGATCCTCCACCTCATCAACCTCGCCCCGGACTACGCGTTCTTCCGCAACCAGGCCTGCCTGACCCCACCCGTCATCCGTGAGCTGCCTGTCACGCTGGCTTTGCCGCCGGACGCGAAGGTCACGGCCGCGTGGACCCTGTGCCCGATCCCCGAGCCGCACCACCTGCCGCTGGAAGCGCGCGCCGCCGACGGCCGCATCGGCCTGACAATCCGCGACCTGCGCTTCTGGCAGACCGTGGTCGTCGACTACACGTCAAAGGACGATCTGCGTTGAGCATGATCCGCATCCTGACCCTTGCCCTGACGCTCGCCGTCACGGGACTCGCCGGCGACGGACGCGCCGAGAGCGGGCCGACGACGCCCGCGGCCGCCGGGCAGGCCGTGGCGGCCGGCCCCCTGCGCGTCTGCGTCATCCGCGGCCTCTGGTACGATCTGTACGCCTTCGACCGTGCCTTCGCGCGGCTCGGCGGGGTGCGTGCCTCGACCGTCTGGCACGTTTCCGGCGGCCTCTCCGGCACGGTGCCCTCGAGCGCCGACGCGCTGGCGGCCTTTGACCTGGTTGTCGTCGCCAACGTCAATGGCCAGGCCCTCGGCGCCGAGCTGCAGGCCGGCCTGGCCGACTACGTGAAGCAGGGAGGCGGCCTGCTCATGCTGGGCGGCTACTATGCCTTCGGCGACGAGTACCGGGGGACTCAGCTTGACGAGGTCTCGCCCGTCGCCTTCAGCCCCTCACCCGACCGGCGGCACGAACCCGCCGGCGCCGCCGTGACGCCCGGCCCGCAGGCGGCCGAACTCGGCGTGGCCACCCCGATGCCGGACACGGGACGGGCCTACTGGCTCCACGAGGTGACGGCCAAGCCCGAGGCACGCGTGTTCCTGACTTCCGGCGGGCGTCCGTTGCTGGTGGGCGGGGCGTGCGGTCGCGGACGAGTCGCGGTCTTTGCCGGATCGGTGATGGGGGAGCCGGTCGAGGGACAGACCCCGTTCTGGGAGGCCCCCGGATGGCCCGCCCTGCTCGCCGGTACAGTCGCCTGGCTCACCCCGCCGTCCGCCCGCCGTCCGCCCGACCCGCCGCAGGCGCTCCTCGCCGCGGCCGTCGCCCAGATCGGTGACCTCGAACGCGACGCCGCCGACCGGCTGTTTGCAGCCGTCGTCTTCAGAGTCGGCGAAGCCGAGGCCGGCAGCGCCGAGAGCCTGCTCGCCAGCGGCCAGACGGAGAAGGCGATCCTCGGCCTGCGCCTCCTCGGCCTCACCCGCGCCCGCGACGCCAGGGAACGCCTGCTGACCATTCTCGACAAGGGCGGCGAAGGCGTGCCCAGGCAGACGGGGCAGGGCGCGGAGGCCGAGTTGGAGGGACTGATGTCCGAGACCGCCCCTGACGTCGCCGGCGACATGCCTGAACCCATCCTGGCCGACCCCGGCACCGTCAAGGCTCAGGCCGAACGCGACCGCCGCCTGCGCCTGGCCGCCCTCGACGGGCTGGGCTGGCTGGGGGACGCCGCCGTGCTGCCCGCCCTGCGCGGCCGAATCGCCGAGTTCAGACCCAAGCCCCTCGCGCCCGGCCAGTTCAGGGAGAACTTCACGGCCGACGACGAGATGTTCCAGACCGCGCTCCTGGCGGCGCTGCGCTGCGGCGATGAGGCGGCCGCCGGCGAGGCCATCGACGCGCTCCTGGGCAACCTTTATACCCTTGCCGCCGTGCGGATCGCCATTCTGGCCGAGACCAAGGATCCGCAGGCCATCAAGAGGAAAGATCTCTACCGCCAGGCGGCGGCGCGCCTGACGGAGTTCCAGGGGCAGGCTGTCGAGCGCCTGCGTCTCCTTCCTGAGGCCCTTTTCGTGCCGCTCGCGCGGCGGCTTGCCGCCGAGCCCGACCGCTGGGTCACGCCCCTGGCCTTCGCCGTCTTCGGCCCTGCCTTCAATGCCGGGCGCATGGCTCCGGCGTCGGCGCGGGACATCCTCAGGACAGCCACCGTTCCGGCTGTGGCCGATCTGGGGGGCACGCCCTGAGCGTCGGGGGCGTCGGCGGGGTCTGCAAAGCGGCCCGGCGAGGTGATCCTGTCCGCCGGCTTGGCGCGGGCGGCTGGCGTTGCCGACCTTGAGAGGCGCTTGCAGAACCCCTGCATCAGGTGGCCGGGACAGAGCTCGGCCCTCCATCGCGCGAGGCCGTTGTCGTGTGCGTTGGGTTCTGCAAGCGCCTCTTGACTTCGAGCGCATGTGCATAATACTACGGGGTTTGCGGGTGATGACGCGCGGGTCGGCGCACCAGGCGCGGCAAGGGAAGCCGCGGGCTTCCAATCAAAGGAGAGAGCACCATGCAACATCGCGCAAGAACGGCGGGGGTGAGAGTTCGCGGCCTGCTGGCGGTGGCGGGGGTGGCCGTGATGGCCGGGCTGATGCTGACGGGGTGCGGCCGCAAGGAGAGGACGCCGGCGGACGAGGGCGCGAGCCTGCGCGAAAAGGCGGCGGCGACGGCGAGTGAGCTCCGTGCGGCGGCGGAGGAGGCCAAGGACGACATCAAGAAGGCGACCGGGGAGGCGGCGGCAGAGATCAAGGAGGCCGCCGGCGAGGTCAAAGCGGAGGTTGCGCAGAAAGTGCAGGAGCTGACGGGGGGGGCGGACGTCAAGGCGGTCGAATTGTCGTACAGCATCTTCTTCCCGGCCATGCACAGTCAGTACAAGACGGCGGAGTCGTGGGCGCGCGAGGTGGAGCGGCGCAGCGGCGGGCGGGTGAAGATTTCCTTGTTCCCCGGGGGGACGCTGACCAAGGCGCCGCAGGCGTACGACGGCGTGGTCAACGGCATTTCTGACATCGGCATGAGTTGCCTGGCGTACACGCGGGGCAAGTTCCCCCTGCTCGAAGGGCTTGACCTGCCGTTGGGGTATCCGGACGGCGCGGCGGCCACGCGCATCGCCAACCTGATGGTCGAGAAGTACAAGCCGGCCGAGCTCAAGCAGGTCCACGTGCTGTATTTCCACGGGCACGGGCCGGGCATCCTGGCGACGCGCAAGCCGGTGGCGAAGCTGGAGGACATGGCGGGGCTGAAGGTGCGGGCGACCGGGCTGTCGGCCAAGATCGTCGAGTCCCTCGGCGGGGTGCCGGTGGCCATGGACCAGGGGGCGACGTACGAGGCGCTGCAGAAGGGCGTGGCGGATGCGACGCTGTGCCCCATGGAGACCCTGAAGGGCTGGAAGCAGGGCGAGGTCATCAAGAGCGTGACCGACACCTCGGCCATCGGCTACACTACGGCCATGTTCGTGGTCATGAACCAGAAGAAATGGGACGCCCTGCCGGCCGACGTGCAGAAGGTCTTCAGCGAGGTCAGCGCCGAGTGGGTGACGGAGCACGGCAAGGCCTGGAACGCCTCCGACGCGGAGGCCTTGGCCTATGTGAAGGAACTCGGCCATCCGATCACCACGCTTGAGGCGGCCGAGGAGCAGCGCTGGGTGGCGAAGGTCAAGCCGATCCTCGACGAGTACGTCGAAGCGGCGACGGCCGCCGGCCTGCCGGGCAAGGAGTTCCTGGCCGACGTTCAGGCCGCGCTGGCCGCGAAGCCTTGAAGACGGCGGGGGTGGCGGCACATGGAACGTCTGCGGCCCGTGTGGGAACGCGGCATACGGTGGCTGGTGCTGGGCTGGGGCGTGCTGGCCGGCGCGGCGGTGGTGGGGATGATCGCGGTCACCGTGGTTGACGTCGTGATGCGATCGCTCTTCCGCCATCCGCTCACCGGCGCCTATGACTTGGTGAAGGTGCAGGGGTTGCTGGCGATCGCCTGCGGCCTGCCCTATACGACCGCGGTGAAGGGGCACATCGCGGTCGAGTTTGTCTTCCAGAAGCTGAGCCGCAGGAGCCGCGTGGTGGTGGACACGCTGTGCCGCCTGGCCGGCATCGCGCTGTGGCTGGTGATGGCCTGGCAGATGGTGGTGTACGCGGAGAGCGCGCGCCGCTCGGGTGAGGTGACGCTGACGCTGCAGCTTCCGGTCTACCCAATCATCTACGCCATGGCGGTGTCCTGTGTCCTGGTGGTGCCGGTCAAGCTGTACCATCTCTTCCATCCCGGCAAGGCGATGATCAAGCCATGACTCCCACGACCATCGGTCTGCTTGGGCTGGCGGTGCTGGTCGTACTGCTGATCAGCAGCCTGCCGGTGGCCTTTGCCATGGCCATCACCGGCCTGCTCGGGTTCGCCATCGTGCGCCAGGACCTGGCGGCGGCGATGAGCATGTCCGCCACCACCTTGTATGAGACGTTCGCGGACTACAACCTGACCGTCATCCCCCTGTTTGTGCTCATGGGGCAAGTCGCCTTCCACTCGGGGATCAGCCGTCGTCTGTTCCACGCCGCCGACTGCTGGATGGGCTGGCTGCGCGGCGGGCTGGCGATGGCCACGGTCGGCGCCTGCACGGTGTTCGGCGCCATCTGCGGCTCGGGCCCGGCCACCGCCGCCACCATGGCCAGCGTCGCCCTGCCCGAGATGAAGCGCTACGGCTACAGCATGGAGCTGGGCACCGGGACGGTGGCGGCCTCCGGCGGCATCGGCATGATGATCCCGCCCAGCGTGGTGTTCATCGTCTACGGCATCATGACCGAGCAATCGATCGGCCGGCTGTTCATCTCCGGCATCCTGCCCGGGCTGCTGATCGCCGCGCTGTTCTGCGGCACGATCTACGTGCAGTGCCGGCGCCGTCCGTCCCTGTGTCCGCCGACGCGTTCGCACACGTGGGGCGAACGGCTCCAGGCGCTCTCCGGCCTGGTCGAGGCGGTCCTCCTGTTCGCGTTGGTGATGGGGGGCATGTTCGTGGGCTGGTTCACCCCGACGGAGGGGGCCGCGGTGGGGGCGGGCGGCTGCATCGCCCTGGCGCTGTTCCAGCGGCAGATCACCTGGAAGGCCTTCGTGCAGTCGCTCAAGGAGACGGTGCGCACGTCCTGCATGGTCATGGCCATCATCGGCGGGGCCATGGTGTTCGGCAAGTTCCTGGCGATCACCCGCATTCCCATGGACCTGGCCGAGTGGCTGGCGGCGCTTCCCACGCCGTCGTGGGTGACGCTGGCCGGCATCGTGGTCTTCTACCTGATCGGCGGCTGCTTCGTGGACGCCCTCGCCCTGATCCTGCTGACCGTGCCCGTCTTCTATCCGGTCATGCTCCGGCTGAACTTCGACCCGATCTGGTTCGGCGTGATGATCGTCCTGGTCACCCACATGGGCATCATCACCCCGCCCGTCGGCGTCAACGTTTACGTGGTCAGCGGCATGGAGCGCGACGTGCCGTTGCAGGCGGTGTTCCGCGGCGCCCTGCCGTTCGTGCTGGCGCTGGTCGTGGCCGCCGTGCTGATCACCGTGTTCCCGGGAATCGCCCTCTGGCTGCCCGGCCTCATGCGGTAGGGAGGGAAGCATGGATCAGAACCCCGTCGCCCACAGTCAGTTGATCCGCCGCATCCTCTTCTGCACGGACTTCTCGCCCAACGCCGACTTCGCCTTCGACTACGCCATCGCGGCGACGATCGCACACCCCGGTTCGACCCTCTTCCTCCTCCATGTCATCCCGGAGCCGGAAGCCCAGTTCTGGAAGACCTACGTGTACGAGATCGAGGACGTGGACGCCAAGGCCAAGCAGGCCATTGACGAGCGCGTGGCGGCCTACCGGGCCCGGCTCCCCGCCGGCATCGGCTTCCAGCCCGAATACCGCGTCGGCAAGGACTGGCAGGAGATCCTCAAGTTCGCCGACGGGCAGCGGATTGACCTGATTGTCATGGGGCGTCACGGGCGCTCCGGCCTGGAGAAGGTGTTTTTCGGCAATGTCACCGAGCGGGTGGCGCGGCGGGCGCCCTGTCCGGTCCTGATTGTGCCTTGGTCCTTCCGCCGCGTGGTCGGCGACCTCGGCGAGGCCGCGGCCCCGCCCCCGGCCCAGGCGTAGGTGCGGCGCGGCCGCGTCAAGCCCATCACCGCCGGCCGGCTCGTGCCGCGGACCCCGGTGCCTATGGCAGCCGGCCATCGTGGGAGCTGCCGTGTCTCTCATGTGCGACATGGCCGGGCCGCCGTCTTGCCAGCCGGGCCGCGGCGTGGTATGGTTTGCGTAGGGGGAAGCCTGGCCGGTGAGGCGAAAGGAGTGCCCGATGAACCGAGTTCTGGTGGCGACCGTGGATGGCGTCAAGGCCCGTTTCTTCCGGCTGGCCCCGGTTGACCCGGCCAGCGCGGACGGCCGGGTGTGCCTGGTCGAGTGGCGCACGGAGGCCAATCTTGAGCATGGGCTGTCGGGCCGCGAGCTGTTCTCGGACACGCGCAGCGGCGGCAACCGCTCGACGGCCGGCGGCGGCACCCACGCTTACGACGACCACCGGGCCTCGCACCGCAGCGACGTCGGACGCCGTTTCGCCGCCCGAGTGGCCGCCGTGGCCGAGCGCTCCCTGCGCGACCTCGGGGCCTCCCAACTGCTGGTGGTGGCGTCGCCCACGATGCTCGGACTGCTACGTCCGGCCCTGGCGCCCTTGCGCAAGCGCGACGTGACCATCCGCGAGTTCGCGCGCGACGTGACCATGCTGGACGCGCCACGCCTCCAAGTCTGGCTGGAGCAGGCGGAACTCATCCCCAGTCACGTCGGCGAGTCCCGACCCTCCGCCCGCCCGACCCGCGGCGGCGCCCGGCAGACCCGCAGCCCGCGCCGCAAGGCGGCGTCGCTCGGAGACGCATGACGCCACGCGACTACCGGCGGAGACCGCCGGCACCATCACTTACCGGCGGAGTCCGCCGGCTCCATTGCCTACCGGATCCACCACCTACCGGCGGAGTCCGCCGGATCCAGCGCGGCCTGTCCAGGTCATTCCGGGACAAATCGGCAAGTCCCGTACCACGTCAGGGCAGGCTGCGACAACCGGATCCCGTACGCAGAGCCGGCCGCACACGGGTGGACACCCCGCCATGCGGCCGGTAAGGGGGGCAAACGGAGGGCGGCCGGACGGCCCGGCGCTCAGTCGTTGGCGGGGGCGGCCGGAGCCGGTTCCGCGGGCAGCCGGCCAATCCCGGTCTTCTCCGGGCCGGCGGCCTGCAACTTGGCGATCACCGCGTCGGTGAGGTCGGCGGTGAGGGCGGTGTAGTAGACCGGCTCCGTCTTCAGCACAATGACGCCGATGTTCCGGGCGTCGGCGACTTCCTTGGCGTAGGGGCGGACCTTGTCGCGGAAGTCGTTGACCAGGCTCTGGCGGTGGACGGCGCTCTTCTGGCGCGCCTCATTCATGGCGTTCTGCAGGACCTGATCGGCGCGGCCGGTCATCTGCCCGAGTTCGGTCTTCTGCTCGTCGGTGGCGGCCTCGCCGTACTCCTTGGCCTTGGACTCGATCTGTCCCTTGAGGTTGTCGCGCAACGTGTTCCACGAATCAGACAGTTCCTGGTCCTTGTCCTTGATGGACTGGTTGAGCGTGGCGTCCCAGCCGAGTGCGGCGGCCACCTTGTCCAAATCCAGTACCCCGACTCCCGGCCCCACGGGCTGATCCTTGCACCCCGTCAGCGCCGCCGCCAGCCCCATCACCGCCAACGCCATCACTGCACGCTTCATCAGGCAAGTCCCCTTTCTGGTGTGTGTTGCCGGTCGCACGAGTGGTTCCGGCGACGCGTCAATGCCTTGGCTTGCCGGAGCGATGCGCACCCGTCAAGGCGGAGCGGCCGTTCACGGCCGTGGCCGGTTGGCCGCACCTCTCCGGCAGAGCCGGCGTTACCAATACCGCGCCAACGCCGGTTTGCAAGTTGCCTGGCCGGGCCGCCGGGGGAGGGGCGGCCCGGCAATTCCACACGCGCGATGCCGGGCGGCGGGCTTCAGGCACGAAGTATGCTTGCACCTTGAACAAGCATGGCCACATTACCGGCCAGACAAGTTGGCAAGGCGGGAACTCTCCGCATGTACCACACGAACCTGACGAGAGCCTTGGTCGCGTTGATCCTGCTCTCGGCGGCGGCTCTCCTGACGGTTGGCTGCCAGACCAACCTCGACCCGCCCGACCCGGACTCGATCTGCAACAACTGCAACTGGATGGAGGCGGCCGAGTGGCGGCCGGCTGTCTCGCACCGGATGCGCTGATCCCCGCCGTGCGGTGCGCACCATCGCCGGACGGTGCGGAGGGGAGCCAGCCCGAACCGAACACCGGAGGCGCTGGCGGGAGCGCGACGGCCCCAAGTTCCACCCTCCGGGTGTAAGGCCTTCAGACGTAACGAAGCCGCCGCCTGCCACCTGTCCCCCCCTGTTGCCTGACCGCTGAGACCTGAATGCGGAATGCGGAGTGCGGAAGCTCCGCAAAGGCGGAGTGCTCAACAAAAGGGGCGAAGTCGCAAGGACGGCTTCCCCGTCGTTGGGTGTCGAAAGCTGTCGGTTCAAGTTGATGAAGTCCGTGACCGGGGGAACGCCGAACGCCGGACGCCGAACGCAGAACGCGGAATGCGGAACGCGGAAGCCCCGCAAAGGCGGAGTGCTCAACAAGAGGGGCGAAGTCGCAACGACGGCTTCCCCATCGTTGGCTGTCGAAAGCTGTCGGTTCAAGTTGATGAAGTCCGTGACCGGGGGAACGCCGAACGCCGAACGCCGGACGCCGAACGCTGAACGCAGAACGCGGAATGCCGACACCCGACATCTGCCCGCCGACCCCGCTGTCCAGAGCCGGGTTCTGCCAGGGGCACTGCTTCCAGAGGCTCAGTTTCCACCGTGAAGACCATTGGCGTTCTCGACCTGCAGGGCGGGGTGGCCGAACACCTCGATCACTTCGCCCGCCTCGGCGCACCGGCCCGGCGCGTCAAGCAGGCGGCGGATTTCCACGACCTGGCCGGACTCGTCATCCCCGGCGGTGAGAGCACCTGCCTCATGCGCCTGATGCGGATCCTCGGCACGGACGAGGCCATCCTCGCCGCACACCGGGGCGGCGCCAAGCTGTGGGGAACCTGCGCCGGCGCTATCCTGCTCGCCAGCCGGGTCGTCGGGGAAGACCCCAAGCTCGGCCTCATGGACATCGAGATCGAGCGCAATGCCTTCGGCAGCCAACTCGACAGCTTCGCGTGCACCGCCGTCATCCCCTGCGTGGCCGATGAGGAAATCCCGCTGACCTTCATCCGGGCCCCCAAGATCCTGCGCGCCGGCCCCGGCGTCACGATCCTCCACCGGCAGGCCGGTGCCATCGCCATGGCCGAGACCGCCGACGTGCTTGTCACCACCTTCCACCCGGAACTCACTCCCTGCCTCGCCTTTCACCGGTACTTCGCCCGCAAGTGCGGCCTCCAGCCGCCCGAGCCGCGCGCCGGCACAGACCCGTCGTGGTCCCGCGCCAGCTGGACCCGCCAGGCCCCGATCACCTGAGGCGCGCCAGCCCCCCCCCACGGGACAGTCGTCCCCGCCTCGCAAGACCGCCTGCATGACAGCCGGGACGGTTGTCACCTCGCTGTATGCGTGCGGGGATCTGCAGCAGGTTGTGATGCGCGGCCAGGTGGACGGGCTGATCCGGCTGATGAGCCAGAACGACTACTTGTTCCAGGTGAAGCCGGTGCCGTCGGCCCCCGTGGCGACTGTCAGCATCCTCTATCCCGTACCGGGGGCCGACACGGTCGATGTTGATCACTACGGCAGTGCCCGCGCGCTCGGCGTGCACCTGGGGGCGATGAACCCGGGCATCGTGGCCTACCTCGGTCACTCGCGACTGCTCGGACGGGCGCGGTTTGACGGGCTTCGCAGCGGCCTCGAGCAGCACGGTGTGAGCCTTTCGCCGGAGCTGGTGCGGCTCCTCGAAGCCCTCGAGTTCGCCGACGTCCGTCCGGCCATAGAAGAGCTGCTCGGCCTGCGGGCCTGCGGCCGGGCGGCGCATCAGTTCACCCTCCTCGCCTGCTACAACGATTACCTGGCGCGCCACGCGGCCGAGGTCATCCGGTCCCATGGCCTGCGGGTGCCCGAGGACATCGGCGTGGCCGCACACCAGCACCCAGAGTGTCGAGGAGGCGGTGTGGGCGGTGCCCTTCGACACGTGGGGCGGGCCGTTCAAGCTCCAGGGGCACATGGTCCACCAGCTCGACGACCCGCGCGCCTGGGCCAGGCTCTATGCGCGCACGCCGGAGAAGTTCCTGCTCGACGACAAGGGCAAGCCCAAGCGCCCGATCCCGCCGAACGCGCAGGGGTTTGAGGGCGGCGAGCCGGTGCGCGACCCGTCCTACCAGCTCCTCCGCGACAAGGACGGCAGGCTTGTCCGCGACGAGGAGGTGTGGAGACAGCTCGATGCCGCCATGGCGAAGATGCCGGCGGAGGTGCGGGGCCTCAAGCAGAGTCCCCTCGACATGCGCACCCCGCCGGTCGCAAAGTACCCCGGCGGCGCCACGGCGGTCAACTGGAGCGAGATCAACGAGGCCACGCCGGTCGGCGCGGGCAAGGCCATCGCCTGGTGGGCGGACAAGGTGGTCGGCATCGAGACCGAGAGGACGGTCTGGCTGGGCACGCGCGAGGGTATGAACCTGCACGCCATCAGCTCGCGCCTCGAGGCGCACCGGACCACGGAGCCGTGCAACCCGTTCCCCAGCGAGATCCCCGAGCTCTACGAGGCGCACCGCCCGGCCCTCAACGAGGGGGAGTGGGGCACACCGGTGCCGCCCACCGGACAGTAGGGCGAACGGAGAGCGCCGGACGCTGAATGTCGAACGAAGACTGTCGAACAAAGAACGGGGCGCGAGCCGTGGGGCCGGCAGTCTCCGCCGGTGATGCCGGGAACCGGTGATCGGTCATCGGTGACCCGTGATCGGTGATCCCGGCAACCAAGGACGGTGCGCGGAGCGCGGACAACCAAGAACGCCGAACGCCGAACGCCGGACGCCGAACGCCGAACGGAGAACGGGGAACGAAGAACGGGGCGCGGAGCGCGGAGAACGGCGAACGCAGAACGTCGGACGCCGAACGCTGAACGGAGAACGGGGAACGAAGCACGGCGCGCGGAGCGCGGACAACCAAGAACGCCGAACGTCGAGCGCCGGACGCCGGACGTCGAATGGGAAGCGTGGAGCGCGGAAAACGCCGAACGTGAAGCGCGGACAACGCAGAACGGGGCGGGATGGGGCGCACCCCGTCGCCCCCCCCCTCGACAGGCAACGACAGGAGTCGAGAGGAATCGGAAGGAATCGAAATGAATCGGCAACAATCGACGGGCATCGCCCGCCATCGTATCCACCTCTCGGGCAACCGGCCATGAAGCGCGACCTTTTCACCCTCATCGAGCTTCTGGTGGTGATCGCCATCATCGCCATCCTGGCGGCGCTGCTGTTGCCGGCGCTCTATCAGGCGCGCGAGCGGGCCAAGATTGTGGCCTGCACCGGCAACCAGAGGCAGCTCGGGACGGTGATCCACCTGTACTCGGGGGACTACGACGGGCAGCACTGGGGCCGGCGGCAGAGCGTGGCGGGGATGGGCTTTCCGCTCGACCCGGCGGGCACGCCCAACTGGCCGGGCAACTACACCGTCTACAGCGAGCTGGATCACGGCGTCAACGGGGCCTGGATCGGGGCCTACCGGGAGTACCTCGGCATCAACACCTTCGTCGGCAGCACGACGCAGAACGGGGCGCGGGACCGTGCGCCGGTGCACGATCCGGGCACCCGGATGCTGGCCACGCTCATCCCCCGGACCGCGTGGGGCGGCGCCTACCCCACAGACTCCTGGCGGCAACGCTGGCAGGGCGAGTATCCCTACCTCGTGCAGGAGTTTCTACATACCGCCTCAGGCAGCTACGACCGCTACATCAGTCCGCGGTCGTTCAGCCCCAAGCACCCGTGTCCCGAACGGGCGCGGGTCACGCACTGCCCGGTGGGGGCCGACGCCTGGCAGTCGGGATTCTCCACCGCCAACCATCACATGCCGCCGGAAGCCAATCTGGACATCGCCTACTGGGGCGGCAGCAAGACCACCTCGTTCCTGCCCTACTGGAAGGGGTCCAACGTGACGTTCGGCGACGGCCACGTGCGCATGATCCACCCCGCCGACGTCACCGGGCCGAACAACCGCTTCAAGGCCTCGTGGGAGTTCACCTGGGGCGGGGCGGACTTCTCCTTCACCGTCGGCGTCTATGCCGCCGAGTACACGGGGTCTACCGGCTACTGAGCGGACGGGCAACATGCGCCACAGGCGCCAACCATTTGCCAAGTGTATCAGGGCCGTTCCCGTGTGGGCTGGCGTGCCAGCCCCAGCCGCGCACTCTTCTACGCTCTTCTGCCGAAGCCGTGCCCGGCGATCCGGGCGGAGCTGCCGCGCGAGGCGGCGCGAGGGGGGCTGGTGAAGATGCGCGTCAGCCTGCCGGGCGCGGCCGGCAGGGGCGTCCGGCGGGAAGCCGCCGCGGCGAGAGATTGAAAATCGCGCAATCCAAGCAACCTTTAAGCCTTCGAGCCTGCGGGGTGAACCCTGCGGGCCGATGGCACGTGGAGAGTGATGTTGACTGCGAACGGCTCACTTCTGCCGCGGACGCGCGGCGGGCGACTCGAGGCAACCGGCGCCGTGCCCGGCGACGGCTGGCACATCCTGACGGAGGTCTGCACCCGATTCCCGTTGCGCTCCGTCGGCAGCCCCGGTGAACGCGACCACGCCCGGTTTGTCGCCGGACTGCTGAAGACGGCTGGCCTGGAGGCGGTGCGGACCGAGCCGGTGCCGTGCCTGGGATTCGACGTCGCGCCCTGCGAGCTGCGCCTCGGCGGCCCCGAGGGCGAGGCGTTCGAGGCGCTGCCGGTGGTATTTTCGGGATCAACACCCCCCGCGGGCATCACCGCGCCGCTGGCCTACGCCGACGATGTTGACTTCGTGGACTTCGCCTCGCCCCATCTGCGCGGGAAGGCCCTGTTGCTGTTCGGCTGGTTCGGCGACTTCTCGACAACGCAGTACTACCGGGCCGCCGTGGCCGGCGGTCTCGCCGCAGTGATCGTGGCCCGGGACAGCGAACACGCAGTCTCCTATGGCCTGCCGCCCGCCGCCGCCGGCTGCGGCAACCTGCCCGTGGTCAGCGTCTCGCATGCGACCGGCACCGCGATCCTGCGTTGTGGAGTCGCGCAGGCGTTCCTGCGTGTGCGCCAGACGCTCGGTGACACCACAGGCAGCAATGTCGTGGGGGTGCTGCCCGCCAACCGTGCGCGCCTCGACGACCGCGTCTTCCTGCTGTCCACCCACCTCGATGCGCCGCCGGTACAGCCCGCCGCGGCCGACAACGCCGTCGGGGCCGCCATGGCCATCGAGGTCCTGCGGGCGCTGGCTGGGGCGGAGCGTCGCCGCGACATCTGGTTTGCCGGCTACACCGACGAGGAATGGGGGTTCTCCGGCGCCCGCCAGTTCGCCCGTGACCATGCCGACATCGTGCCACGCTGTCAGTGCCAGTTCTACTATGACGGCCACGGCACGGCGCTGGGCGTCAACCGTCTGGTCGTCACCGGAACGCCGGCATTGGCCGAGTGCCTGCGTTCGGTGGCGGCTGACATCGGCCATCCGATGAAAATGGAATGCCGCCCCAACACCTTGGACCCGGCGGTCCTGTTCGCCGACGGCGTTCCCGCGGTCCAGGCGGAACGCCATCCGCAGCGCACCTGGCACACGCAGAAGGATGTGATGGACGATCTGGCGCCGGCGGCCTTGCGCGCCGGAATCCACCTGTACGCCGAGGCCCTCTACCGGTTGGTGAACGCTCCCGAGATACCCTTCCCCCGCGAGGTGGACGAGGCGGCGCGGGAGGTGTCGCGCCGACGGCTGGCCACGTGGGTGCCCAGGACACTCGCCGAGGCGGCGCACTGGCAGGAGCATCTGTCATGAGGATCACGGCGCCGGCGGCCCGCGGACCTGGCTTCCGATCCGGAAACCCACCGACTGCCCGAAAGGACGGCGGCCGTTGTCTCGGCCGAACTCGGGTTGCCCTACCTCATGGATCCGACCGCGGCCTGCCGCCGGACACTGTCCGTATTGCGAAAGGTCTTCCCATGCCAAGAGCGGATTCCGGGACAACGCGTGGCGTCGCGCGCATCAACCTCGACGGGTTCCACCGATGAAGCTGTCCGCCAGCCACCGCATCGTCATCGCTGACGACGCCCCGGCCCCGGTCCGGACCGCCGCCAACGAGCTGCGTTCGCACCTCCGTGCGGTCGCGGGCGGCGATCTGCCGGTCGTCCCCGCCTCCGTCCCTGGCGACGGGAGCGAGATCCTGGTTGGCGACAGCCCGCGTCTGCGGGCCTTGGCACCGGAGCTGGCGGCCCCCGGCCTGCGCGAGGAGGAGCACGTGCTGCGCACGGCCGGGCACCGGCTGATCCTCACCGGCGGCGGACGGCGCGGCACGCTCTACGCCGTCTTCAGCTTCCTGCGCGAGCACCTCGGCTGCCGCTGGTTCACGCCCGACTGCGCCGTCGTCCCGCGGCGCCAGGCGATCGAGCTCCCGCCACTCGATGAGCGGCGCGCCCCCGCCTACGAGTACCGCCACTTCATTCTCACCGGGGTGGACGATCCGGCCTGGGCCGCGCGCAACGGCTACAACGGTTACGACAGCCCCGACGATCCGGCCTGGGGCGGCCACGTCGCCCACTGGCACTATGGCCACTCGCTGCACGCACTCTGCCCCGCGGAGCGGTACTTCGCCGGGCATCCCGAGTATTTCGACTCCACGTCGCGGCGCAAGAGGGTGGTTGATGACTATGTCAACCTCTGCTTCACCAATGATGACGTTGTCCGCATTGTCGTGGACAACATGCGCCGGGCCATGGCCGACTCGGCGGCCAGGCGGCAGGCCGGCGCCCGCCTCACACCGCCGACCGTGTTCTACCTGGCCCAGAATGACGGCGGCACCCCCTGCGCCTGCCCGGCGTGCCGGAAGATCATCGCCGCGGAGGGGGCGCGCTCCGCCGCCCTCATCCACTTCTGCAACCGTGTCGTCGAAGCGATGGGCGACGAGTTCCCCGACTTCCGGATGATGACCATTGCCTACCGCTTCAGCCGACGCCCGCCGCGACGGTTGCGCCCGCACCCCAAGCTGATCGTCCAACTCTGCACCATCGAGTGCTGCCAGGCACACCCCTACGCCACCTGCGACGACCCCGACGACGCCCGCTTCCGCGAAGACCTTGCCGGCTGGCGGGCCTTGACCGGCAACCTCTGGGTCTGGGACTACATGCCGCGGCTCTGGCACCCGTTCCTGACCGGGCCGGGCTTCGACGCCATGGCCGCCAACTACCGCTGGTTCCACGAAAACGGCGTGCGCGGCATGTTCACACAGACCGGCGGCGAACGCGACTTCAAATGGCTCAACGCCTGGCTGATGTGCCAGATGATGCGGGATCCGTACCAGGACTGGACCGTGCGGCGCGACGAGTTCATGGGCGCCTACTACGGTCCGGCCGCCGCGCCCCTGCGCGAGTTCCTTGCCGCCGTCCAAGACAGCGTTGTCGCGGGCGGTCACCACCTCCACTACAAGGAGGGCACGGTCAAGCCGTTCTTTTCCCCGGCCGTGATCGCCGCCGGCGACCGCCTGTTCGCCGACGCCGCCGCCGCCGTGCGGCAGGATCCCACGCGGGCGGCCCGTGTCCGCGAGGAGTTCATGCACTTCCTTGCCACCAAGCTGCAACACGCCTGCCTGGACTCCGTGCGGCACGGCTGCAGCCTCCGCCACGGCCGCTATGTCTTCGCACGCCCGCCGCCGATGCGTCGCGAAGTGGGACTCTTCACGTCCTGGCGGGACGAACGCTTCGCGCCGGCCGGCACCCGCGGCCGCCCCGACAGCGAAGGCTGTACCCTGCACCTCGAGTCCGATCTGGTCGCCCTTGACAACGGCACCCTCGAACTCGAATTCCTGCCGCGGCTGGCGGGGCGCATGGTCGGGCTGCGCCACCAGCCGGCCGGACACAACTTCATGCACAGCGCGCCCTGCACAAATGGTCAGTTCAACCCGGACAACGGCTACCGCGAGGAATGGCTGACCGCACCCGCACCTTACGAGCAGGAGGGCAGCAGCAGCTGGTCGCGGCGCCAGGGAACAGGCGCCGGCACCGCGGAGGCCGGGTATGGCGCGTCGGTGGCGGCGGGCGCGCCGGCCGGCGGCCAAGTTTTCGAGACCGGCGGCAAGTTCATGCACCCGCTCCAGTGGGAACGCTGGACGCGGCTGGCGGTGGCCGGCGGCGCATTCCACATCGAGTCCATGATCGTCAACCGCGGCACCGAGGACGTGGATGCCACGGTCGAGACCGTTCTGCCCCTTGACCTGGGGCCGGTCGCCGAGGTGACCGTGGGCGGCGCCGCCGGCGAGGCCAGTGCGAGGTCCGCAACGCTCACCGCCGTCGAGGCGGAGAAGGGGCTGCGAATCGTCAACCGCCGGCGTGGCCTTGGCCTGGCCTGGCGGGCGGCCGGCGAGATCATCCGCGAGGTGCGGCTCGAAGTTGACGCGTCGGCGGGACGCCTGACGCTGCGCATCCGGACGCGGCCCGAGATCCTGACCCCCGGGGCCGGCCGGCGCTTCTGCCAGTTCATGGAGGTACTGACATGAAGAAGGAGCTGCTGCTGATCATGGGCTTGAGCATCACCGGGTGTGCGTCGTTGCCGTCGGCCCAGCCGATCGCCGTCCTCGACGACGGTTCGACGATGGGCGAGTGGCATGTCTGGCCCGAGGCCTGGGGGGGGAAGGCGGAGGTCGCACAGTTTCCCGGGCCAAGGCCGGGATCAGCCGCCATCCAGTTCACCGGCCCCGGTATCGTCTACCGTGAACTGCCGGCGGCCGCCGGCCCCGAGTGGAACCAGGCGAAGGGCCTCTCGTTCTGGGTCAAGGGCGACGGCTCACCCCTCTACGGCACCCTCGTCGTCGGACCGGCGGGCAAGGGGTCGTGGGAGCAGGGCTTCGTGAATGCCGGCATGACGGGCCACGCGTTCTACTTCCCGCTGGCCGACACCCAGTGGCACCGCGTCACGGCAAGCTGGGCGGACTTCATCCCCGAGGGGCCGCAGCCGGCCATCGGCGCGCCCGGCGGCCTCGTGCCCGCCGACATCCGCGTGATCCGCATCGGGAACCGCTGGAAGTACTGGCGCAACTACGACGCCTACCCCAAGTTCTCCTACGGAATCGCCGACACTGAACTGACGGCTGAGGCGCCCCCGGCCCGCCCTCCTGCCGCGCCCCGGCCCGCCGGCGACGTCGTGGCCAGGATGCGTCGCGGCGACCCTGTGCGGATTCTCTGTGTTGGCGATTCGATCACGGCGGGGGCCGGCGCCAGCGCGGACAAGCTCTACTGGGTGCTGCTGCAGGCCCAGTTGCGCCAGGCCTTCACCAACGACCGGATCACGGTTGACGGCTGGGGCATCGGCGGCGCCACACTGCTCGACACCCTGCCTTGGATCGAATGGATGCTCGGGAAAGAGCCGCCCGATCTGATGACGCTGATGCTCGGCACCAACGATTGCTCCGCCTACGATCCGGCCGTCTTCCGCTGGTGCCTCGAACAGTTCGGCGACCGCGCCGCGCGCGCCTCCGGCGGCCACACGGCGGTGCTGCCGTTCGCGACACTGCCAGGCCTCGACCAGTACCTGACCAAGGCCGACCCCTATGCGGAAACCGTCCGGCAGCTGATGCAGACACGGCAGCAGCCTTTTCTCGACCTCTCGCAGGCCTTCAAGGCCCTCCCCGCTGACGCCTACAAGGCCTGTTTCGCCGACGGCGTCCACCTCAACGTGACCGGCCATGAGTTCGTCGCCCGCACGGTGATGCAATGGGTCAACGAGACCGCGACGGCTGTCGGCGCCGCCGCCGCCGCGGTCTCCGCCCCGCCGTTGCCGGATCTTCTCAAGGGGGTCCGCCGCATCCTGTTCCACGGCGACAGCCTGACCGACGGCAGCAGCTACCCGGACTACGTCGTGAACACCCTCAACGGACTCTATCCTGAAGCCCGTTTCGAGCTGCTCAACGCCGCCGGCGCCGGCGACACCGCCGCCAACCTGCGCCAGCGGCTCACGGCGGACGTGCTCGCGCTCAAGCCGGACCTGGTGTCGCTCTGCATCGGTACCAACGACTGCCACGGCAGGCGCAAGACCGAGGACTACCAGGCCGACATCGAGTTCCTCGTCGGCGAACTCCGCAAGGCGGGCAGCCGGGTGCTGCTGGTCCGGCCCTCGCCGTTCGGCGACGCCGAGAAGGAGGCGCGCTTCCAGGACTACCTCGCCGTCCTCGACCGCGTGGCCGCGGCCAACGGCCTGCCGGTCGCCGACGCGCACGGCCTCTTCCAAGCCTGGGCAAAGGACGGCCGGGAACCCCTCGGCGCCGACGGCATCCATCACGGCAGGGACGGGTTCGAGTGTATGGCGCGGGCTGTCCTGAACGGGCTGGGGCTCGCAGGCGTGCCCCTGGACATGAAGATCCGCCCCTGGCCGGGGCTGCTGACCGCGTGGGAGACCGCCGACCCCGTGCCCGCTGGCACGCCCCTCGACCCCACCGCCGCCACCGGCTGGAAACCGTACGACGTCGCCGCGCTGGCGGCCCGGCAACCCTGGTGGAACTCGCCCTTCCCGTTGCGCGGGGGGTGGATGCCGTTCGATGACGTCAATCCCAAGCAGTATGCCTACGGGAGGACCGGGTTCGATGCGCCAACCGCCGGCGACTACGAGCTGCAGGTGGGCGGCTCGCCGAATCCGCAAGTCGTCTGGGTCAACGGCGTCAAGGTCTGGGAAGGCCGCCGTGCCAACGGCTATCATCCCAACGCCGACCGCGTGACCGTGACGCTCCGGCAGGGCCGCAACGAGATCGTTGGCGTCAGCAACTTCATGCTCTTTGTCGGGGTGCGGGCCGTCAAGTGACGGACAGGGGGGCGGACGGCATCCCGCGGCGAGTCCCGGCCGGCACCGCACAACGTCCGCCTCGCCCCCTGCGTCATATGGATGCTCGTGCGCCGGTCAGGGGCCGGCGGGGTCAGGACAGCGGTTCGGGTTCGTCCTTGCTCAAGGCGGCGGGGCTGGCGGCGTCGGCCGAGAAGGGGCGGAGGCGGAGGCTGAAGCGGAACTCCTCCGGGTGCAGCTCGTACTCGGGGAGGGGGCCGGGGCCGCAGCTGTTGCTGCCGAGGCCGTGGTGTCGGTGGTCAATGAGGAGGATGACGCGGTCGCGGGGCTTGAGGTCACAGGTGTGCCGGGCCTCGTCGAGGTCCTCGGGGGCGTAGCGGAGGGCGCTGAAGTTGAGGGTTGGGCGTCCGACGGCGAGCAGTCCGTGGCCGCGGAGGTCGGTGAGGGCGACCCAGCGCACGTCGGTGCGGTTTCCGCACTCCTGGGGGCGGACGTAGGGTGTGAGCATGTCGTCCACGGTGGCGCGGTGGAGGCCGAGGCGGTTGGCCTGGCGGCTGTCGCTGTACGACTCGCCGGGGCCGCGCCCGTACCAGGCGGCGCGGTCGAGGCGGCCAGGCAGTTCGAGGCGCAACCCGATGCGCGGGATGCACTTGCACCACTCGCCCTCGGGGACTCCGTGCCAGTCCAGCACGACATCGCCGTCGCCGTAGATGGTGTAGAGGTACTCGCAACGGTAGGCGAAGGCAAAGACGGGCGGGGCGACGCGCGTCCGCACGGCGATCTGCACCAGGGACGTCGCCCTTTCCCGCACTTCGACGGCGTCGGTGCGGTGCCGGAGGCGGTGCAGCCACTTGGCGCGCCACTCGTTCTTGATGTGCATGTCGTTGTCAATGGGGGCGCGCCACAGGTTCATCCGCGGGCCGGCCGCGAGGACGCAGGCACCTTCGTGCATCCAGTCTGTCAGCCGCCCCTGCGGCTTGTCCAGGGTGATCTGGAAATGGTCGCCGGCCACAGTGACGGCGGCGGCGCTGTCCTCGACGCGCAGCGCGGGCATGGTCTTGATCCGTCGGCGCGGCGCGGGCGGCACCTTGACCGCGAGGGGGAACTGGGCCCAGGCGACTTCGTAGCCGGCCGGCGCCCACGCCGTCTCCCCGGCCAGCAGGAAGCGCAGGTTCAGCCAGTAGTCGGTGGCGGGGCGGGGGGCGGCGGGCGGGGCGAAGGGGAGGGTGACGATGCGGCTGCCGCGCGGGGGGATCGCGGGCATGGGCAGGACGCCCGTCTGCAACACCGCGTCGTCGTCGGTCACGCTCCAGTGCAGGCTGAGATATCGGAGGTGGCTGAAGTCGCAGCGGTTGACGAGGCGGATCTTGCCCTGCGCCAGATTGACGGCCTCGCACTGCACGGGTTCGATGACTTTCTTGTATTCGACCAGTCCGGGGCTCGGGGTGCGGTCGGGGAAGAGGAGTCCATCAATCACAAAATTGCCGTCGTTGGGTTCGTCGCCGAAGTCGCCGCCGTAGGCGTAGTAGCGGCGTCCGTCGGCGGTGTGTTTGACGAGGCCGTGGTCGAGCCACTCCCAGATGCAGCCGCCCTGGAGGCGGTCGTGGGCGTAGATCGTGTCCCAATATTCCTTGAGGTTTCCGGGGCCGTTGCCCATGGCGTGTGCGTATTCGCAGAGGATGAAGGCCATGCCGGACGAGGTGTCCTGGCCGAACTTGGCGAGGTCGGCGACGTTGGTATACATGCGGCTGAAGACATCAACCGTCCAGGGTTGCTGGCAGTCCGCGGGCCGGCCCCAGCCGGTCTCGCCCTCGTAATGGATGAGGCGGGTGGGGTCGAGGTCGCGGGCGGCGCGGGCCATGGCGACGTGGTTGCCGCCGAATCCGGACTCGTTGCCGAGCGACCACAGGATGATCGAGGGGTGGTTGCGGTCGCGGCGGACCATGCGTTCCATGCGGTCGGTGTAGGCGGCCTCCCAGGCCGGGTCGTTGCTGAGCCTGTGGATGTCGCCGGCGGGGCCGCAGCCGTGGGTTTCGAGGTCGCACTCATCAATGACGTAGATGCCGTACTCGTCGCACAGGTCGTAGAAGCGGCAGTCGTTCGGGTAGTGCGAGGTCCGCACGGCGTTGATGTTGTGGCGCTTCATGAGGGCGACGTCCTGGCGCATGGCGTCGAGGGGCACCGCCTTTCCGGAGTCGGGGTGATGGTCGTGGCGGTTGACGCCTTTGAGTTTGATGGCGACGCCGTTGACCAGGAAGTTGGCGCCCCGGCGCTCGATGTGGCGGAAGCCGACGCGCTGGGGGATGACCTCGAGGGTCTCGCCGTCGTCGTCGAGGAGGGTGATCAGCGCGGTGTAGAGGGCCGGCTCCTCGGCGGACCACTTGCGGGGGGAGGGCACGGGCGCTTCGATCTCGACCGTGGTGTCGCGGTCAGGCTTGAGGGCGACGCGGGCGGTCACGGCCTTGCGGAGGGCCGGGGTGCCGTCGGGGCCGAGGAGTGCGAGCCGGAGCCGGGCGTGTTTGGCCTTGGTGCGGCCGGCGTTGGCGACGGTGACGGCGGCGCGGAGCACGGCGTCGCGGCCGCGAGCGTCGAAGTCGGTGCGCAGAAAGAGGTCTTCGACGTGGAGCGGGGGGGTGGCGAGCAGCCAGACGTCGCGGAAGATGCCGCTGAGCTTCCACATGTCCTGGGCTTCAAGGTAACTGCCGTCGGACCAACGCACGACGCGCACGGCCAGCGTGTTGTCGCCGGGGCGGATGCGCGCGGTGATGTCGAACTCGGCCGGCAGGCGGCTGCCTTTGCTGAACCCGACCGCGTGCCCGTTCACCCAGACGTGGAAGGCCGAGTCCACGCCCTCGAAGTGGAGGATGACCCGGAGGTCTTTCCAGGTGCGCGGGACGGTGAAGCGGCGGCGGTAGCAGCCCGTGGGGTTCTCGGTGGGCACGCGCGGCGGGTCGAACGGGAACGGGTACGGGCAGTTGATGTAATGAGGGTAGTCGTAGCCGTGGCACTGCCAGCTCCACGGCACCGTGATGTCGTCCCAGGCGGAGACGTCGAGGTCAGGGGACTCGAAGCGCTCCGGCGTCCCGGCGACGGTGGGCGAGAAGTGGAACTTCCACGTGCCGTTGAGCAGGTGGAATCGCGGGGACAGCCCGCGTTCGAGCGAGCGGGCGGTGGCCTCGTCGGCGTGGGGCACGAAATAGGCTCGCGGGGGCCGCCGGTTGCGGTGGGTGAGGGCCTGGTTCTCCCAGTCGTTTGGCGTGGCGATGGGGTCGGTGGCCATGGGGCTTCCTCTCGACGGGCGGCGCAGGTTGAAACGGGGGAGGACGTCCGAGCCGGCAAACATACGGCGGGGCCGCGGCCGTGCAAGTCGCCCGGCGGCGGCTGATGGTTCTGGCGTGGCAAGCGAATGGCCCAAACCCAAGGGCCGCTTCGCCGCAGTGTAAAAGACTGATGGCGAGTATGTTAAGGCACTTGCAGTACCCCTGCATCACGGGGCCGGGACGGAGCCCGGCCCTCCATCGCCGCCGAGAGGGCCCGTCAACTGCCATGCTGGAGGGACGACCTCCGTGTCGTCCGGGTTCGGCC
>MVZH01000038.1 GCA_002068325.1 Lentisphaerae bacterium ADurb.BinA184
GGTCGCCGGCAGCCGCATGCCGGGCGGGAAAGCCCCCGACTCGATCTGCCGGCGCAGATGCCGCTCGAGCTGGAGATGAGCCGGCTCAGCCGTCTGAATCCGCAGCGCGAACGCGTCAATTGTGGCCTTTTTCCGCATATCTGAGATAATATGCTATATATTGGGAAAAGTCAAGCCCAGGTTCCCGCTTTCTCCACCTCTGTCCGTGGCGGGTCTTGGGGAGCGGAGACGGGCGGGCGGCGGGCCGGTCCGGAGGCGGGGCCAGGGAGGCACGTAGTATGACCGGCATGTGCAGGCTCGTGTCTCGAAACGGGCATGACGGCGACAGGAGACTCGAAGGCCAGGCGATCTGCGGCAGAGCGGCCGAGTCCCCAGCCCGTCTTGGGAATCGCGGCGCCGGCCGGATCGGCGGGCACGGCTTCGAGGGGTTCAGCGGGGGGCCGGCCGTGCGCCGCCCTCTTGCCGCATCAGCCATTTCAGCGTGTCGGCCATGAGTTGCTGCCAGGCATCCGCTTCCCCGTAGAGCACCTTTCCGGCCGGCGCCTCGCCGAACGGCAGGAGGGTCGCGGCGGCCACCCGCACCGCGTCGTCCCCGGAGACGATGAGGGCTGGAGCGCCGTCGGCAAGCGTGGCGACGACGACGCTTCCGTCCGTGGGGCGCACGGCGTGCGCGTACAGAACCGTCTCGCGCCCGCTGAAGGCGACACCGGCCCCGACCGGGGTAGCCTTCGTCAGCGCCAGCCCCGAGGGGGCCTTCAACCGGCCGTAGTCGCCGGCCGGGTCGCTGGTCAAGGGCAGCAGCCGCGCGAAGTTGGGGTTGCCGAACTGCGTCTGCCCGTAGGTGCGGTCACCCCCAAGGAAGAGCAGCCCGCCGCCGGCCTTGACGAAGTCGGCCAGCATCTCCTGCCCGACGCCGGCGAGCATCGGCCCGCTGACGTTGGCCAGGATGACCGCGTCATAGCCGAGCAAGTCCTCGTAGGAGGCCGGGAAGCCCCCCAGGGTCTCGCCGAGCGCGCTCCGCTTCATCCAGGCATCGGCCACCGCCACCTCGCCCACCCGCTTGAGCGCGGCGTCGGTCCCGTGGAACTCCCCCCACAGCCCGCGCACAAAGAGGACGCGCGGCGGGATGGCGCGCCGCAGGACGATGCGGTCCGGCTTCAAGTACTGCTTCTGTTTCTCCGGCACGGGGAAGGGAAAGATCGGATCGAGTGTCACCAGGTCCTGGTTGCGCCCAGCCTTGCCGCCGACGTAATCGGCGTACTCCACCTTCACCGGCCTCCCCTCCGCGCCGGTGCCGGTCACCGTGACCTTGACCACGCACGGCATCGGCCCGATCCCCGGCACCACGACGGCGTGCGGAAGCGGATTCGTCCCGAGAACGGCGACGCCGACATCGTCGCCCTTCACCTGCCAGCCGCCGCGTGCGGCGACGACCTCCGTGGCGACGATGGCATCCTTGAGCTCGCCCGCTGTCGCCGCCACGGTGTGCTCCACCCGCAGACCGCCGGGGACCTCCCGTGCCTCGAAGTACCCGATGACGTCCGGCCCGCCGTATGTGTAGCCGGCGAAGCCCTCTGTGGGGATCAGGGTCACCGCCGTCTTCCACGTCTTGCCGGCGGGGATGGCCACGTCGTCATACATCCACTCCGTGGTGTTGGCCGCCACGTTGTCGTAGACCTGCATGAGGTCGTTGTAGTCCATCAGGAACATCAGGCCCTGCCGGCGCTGGCGCTGCGTCGTCCCGTTCCAGCCGGCGTTGACCTGCGCCACATACCAGTACCCGTACTCCGAGCTGGGCTTTTCGGCCGCGATCCAGTCTGCCCCGAACCGCGTCGGCCGCCAGTAGGCGCTGTTCCTGCGCTGGCCGTCAAAGTCGAAAGCATGTTGCGACCAGAACGCGATCCGCCGGCCCTTCTCCGCCTGGTTCGTGAATGCGTAGTCCACGCGCAGGGCGCGCTCACCCGCCCTCAGGCTGAACGTCTTTTCCAGCCGGATGTCGGCGAGATCCTCCTTGCGGACGTTGCCCGCGACGCCGGTCGACACCGTCCACGTCCTGACCACGGCCTCGTCCGGCCCGGCCTTGACGATCTCGGCCTCATAGAGGCGTTTGTCGAACTCGCCCGGCCAGCCCTGCAGGTACCACAGATCCTTGAACAGCCCGCCGTTCTCGACCTGCCAGTCAAAGACGATCTCGGCATCCTCGAACCCCTTGTAACGGCAGCTGGTCACGTGCGCGCCGCGCGCGAGGTTGATCTCAACGCGGAGCGCCTCGTTCCGCATCACGATGAGGGCCGGGGCGGCCGTGTCCCGCGTCGCCGTCGCTTCCGCCCCCGCCGGCCCCGTTGCCATGAACATGGCCCCGACACTCAGCAGTCCGAGCGCCGCATGGATAGTCCGGAATGTGCTCATGCGCTGTGTCTCCTCAGCGTTCCAGTTCCAGGACGATGACCGCCCAGAACTCCAGCTTGGGAACTCTCAGCTCCCAGAAGTAGGGATCGCCGACGTCCACCCGGATTTCCGCGTGCGTGGCGGTCTCCGGATCCAGCAGCAGGGCGCGGGCGACCCGCCACTCCTTGCCGAGGGCGTCGGGGACCACCCGCACCGCGATGTCCGCGCGCGCGTCCGGCGCCACCTTCACCGGGAGAAGCGCGTCCAGCTCGGCGAAGTCAGGCGCCTCCTTCTTGGCGGCGGCCTGCGAGGCGATCTCGCGTCGGCGATCCTCGCGTCGTTTGACCTCGCGCATGGCCTCGGCGGTCTCCGTCGCGGTCTCCTGCGCGGGCGGGTTGACGAGATGCACGATCAGCCGCCGGTGCGTCGCGTCAATGACCTGCTCCCGCACATAGTTCTCCCACCACACGCCCGCGCGCACCACGACCAGCCCGTACGGGTTCCAGACGTAACGCAAGTCCGGGTGCCAGAGGATTTCCGAGTAGCGCGTCGCGAAGCGATGGTACGGATGGTCAATGCTCCATGGCACGACATTGTCGGGGTGGGCGCCGGCGGCGAGGACGCCGATCGTGTGGTAGCGTTCGAGGATGCCCGAGCGGTGGCAGATCACGAAATAGTGCCCGCCCATGCGGCGGATCTGTTCGGCGTGCTTGACCATCTGCAGCGCGAAATCCTCCCACCGCCGCAGGGGGTGGTTGCCGCCCTCGATGGCCTGCGCGTACTCATCCATGACATGCCCGCCGCCGCGGCACAGCTCGATGGCGTCGCGCAGGTTGTTCTGCCAGCGGCCGGCCAAGTCACAGTCGACATAGTTGTCCCCGAACCCGAAGGCCGGGTTGACCTGGCCCATCTGATCCTTGAGGGCCTTGTGGTTGGCGGCCGACTGCGCGTCCGCCCGCTCGGCGGTGAACTCGGTCACCTCGCCCTTCACCCGTACCTTGCCGCTGCGCGCCGTGAAGTGGCCGTCGAACCGCACCGCCGCCCAGCCAAACTGCTTCATCGAGCCGATGAGTTCGTCAATTCCATGCTGCACCACGTCCGGGTCGTTCATGTTGTAGAACGCCCAGTTGCAGCTCTGCCAGATCTTGCCGGGTTCATCCACCACCTGCCAGCGGGCCAGCTCCTCGGTGTCGGCCTGGAAATTCATGACACTCCCATACCCGTGAATCAGCTCGGGACGCCTGCGAATCAGATCGCGCGCGTACGACCCGCTCCCGATACTCTTCCCGTACGTCGTCGGCAGCACGCCGACTTCCCAGCCGCGGTCGCACATCCGCCGGATGCGGTCCGCCCGCTCATGGTAGCGCGCCTGGCCGGAGTACCACGATTCCTCGCTCGGCGTCATCTCGCCAAAATCGTCCGGCGCCCAGAAGAACTTCTCGAAGGTGTTCACATACTTGGCCCGGAACCCGTCCACGGCGGCGGCGATGCCCGCCATGTCCTTGACCTGGTCGGCGGTGCTGCCCATCGGATGGTTGCCCGAGATGGCAATGTCCCACACCGCGTCGCTGACCCCGAAGAACTCCTCGCCGCGCGCGATCACCTTCCCCCCCAGGCTGATCTCAGCCACCATCGCGTGCCCGAAAAGCCCAACCTCCTTCGCCGGCCACTCGAAGACCACCTGCGCCCGGCTGTCGGCAGCAAGCTCCACCGCCTTCGACCGGACGCCGGCCGTCTGGTCAAGGCCCCGCGTCACATGCGCCTGGATCACCACCTCGCGCTTCTCGGCGCCGACATTGACCAGCTCAACCATGCCCGCGATCTTCTCCGGCCGGAAGAAGAGCAGCTTCTCCGGCCAGACCCGGACCAAGTAGATCCCGCTGGCAGGCGTATTGGTGACACCGAAGCCGATCCTCTCCTTGCTGATGTCGCTGGCCGGCGGCGGGGCCGTCGTCGGCGCCTGGGCCAACGCCGCGCCCCCACCCGCCAGCAGGCAGACCGCGAGCACCCACCTTGTCGTGACGCCATTCATACCCGCTCACCGTCCTTTCCACCACGGCTCAGAACCCGCCGATCTGATCCTCGAACTCCGTGCCGCTGATCTCGCCGCGTATCCGCCGCGCCGCCAGGATCGAGGCCCGCTGCGCATTGACCTCCGGGTACACCGCATAGCGGTCGAGGACGGGCAGGGCCTCGGTCAACTCCAGCCGCGCGGCCGCGAGGCAGGCCTGCACCAGCGCGGGATAGAAGTCGGCGCCCCGCTCGAGGGTGCGGATCACAAGCCCGGCGGCCTCGTGTGCGCCCAGGCGGCCAAGCGCTTCCAGGAGCACAGCCTTCAGGCGGAAACGCCGTTTGTCGGCCTCGGGGAAGGCGGGATCGGCCCAGCCGTAGAACGTGGTCTTCATCTTGGCGAACGGCCAGTTGCCCTTGATGCCGGCGTAGATGTCCTGCCTCTCCTCGTTCTCGAACCGCTCGATCAGGATGGGAACGGCCCACCTCTGGCGCGCCTTTCCGACCGTCTGCACCGCGCCCACGGCCTCGCGCCACTCGGCGGAGCGAAGGGCGGCGCGCAGCCGCGCGCGCCGCGCCTCGGGTTCGTCCGCCCCGGGCGCCAACCCCGCGTCGTAGCGGCACAACGACGCCTCGCGCGAGCGGGCCGCAACGGACGGCGTCACGGCCACGAAGCGCCCGGCAGGCCGGCTTCAGGTACGAGCGCTCCAGGCGCGCCTCCAGGTGCGCGTCCGAGAGCGCGCTCTCCAGCTCGCGCACGTGGGCTTTCAACCGGGCGATCTCGCGGCGTTCGTCTGGGGTCTCCACACGCACCACCATTCTGAGCAGATGCGACTTGCCGTAATGCCGGACGCAGCGCGCAACCGTGTCGTGGCCGCGGATCCCGTAGACCGCCGCCGCATGACAGCTGGCATGCCGCCCGCTTTCGATCTCCGCGACCACCTGCAACTTGAATGCCTCACTGTAACACATCGTCTCGTTCATGGACACCTGTCCTCCCTGCGACAAGTGTCAACGTATATCAGGACAAGACACGACCCACGACTTACGACGTACGATCTACCTGCCCCCACCTCCCCTGCCCACGCTTGCATCGGCACCACGGTCGGCTATGCTCCGCCGGAATCCCAAGCCGCACGGAAACCTGCCATGAGCGAGTCCGCCGCCAGCCGCCATTCCGTCCTCAACGTGTTGCACGTCAGCTACCGCCGCGACCAGACCACCATCCTCGCCGACGTCTGCTGGCAGGTCGGGCCGCGACAGCACTGGGCGGTGATCGGGCCGAACGGCTGCGGCAAGACGACCCTCCTGAAGATCGTCGCCGGATGGGACTTCCCGACTGCGGGCGAGGTCGAGGTCCTCGGCCTGGCGTTCGGGGACTGCCCGATGGCCGAGGTGCGGCGCCGGGTCGGCTGGGTGTCGAATCTGCTGGACACCATGATCCGGCCACGCCTGCTCGCCGTCGGCGTGGTCCTGACCGGGCTGCGGGCGGAGCTGGGCATCCGGGAAGACCCGACCCGCGACGACCTGCGGCGGGCGCGGCGCGCGCTCGATGCCGTCGGCTGCCTGGCCCGGGCCGAGCTGCCCTTCTGCCTCCTCTCCCAGGGCGAGCGGATGCGGGTGCTGATCGCGCGGGCCCTGGTCGCCTCGCCGGGACTGCTGATCCTGGATGAACCCTGCGTCGGGCTGGATCCGGTGGCGCGCGAGGACTTCCTCGGCACCTTGAACGACCTCGCGGCAGGGCCGGCCGCGCCCACGCTGATCGTGGTGACGCATCACACCGAAGAGATCGTCCCCGCGGTCACGCACGTCCTGGCCCTGCGGGGCGGCGCCGTGCTGGCGGCCGGGGTCAAGAGGGCGGTGCTGACCGCGCCGGTGCTCAGCGCCGTGTTTGGGCGGCCGTTCGCCGTCAAGACGACGGGACGGCGCTGGCACGCCTCACCTCAGCCAGGCCCGCACTGGTCGGCGCCAGGCCGCTGAACCGCGGGCCGGGGGGCCGGCGTGCGGGGCAACTACTCCGTTATCCGGATGATCTTCCCGTCGAGGCGGACGACCAGCCGCGTCCCCGCCTGCAAGTAGCGCGCGAGGGCGGGGTACTGCCGGAGCAGGCGGAAGAACTCGTCACTCCACGCCTTGACCTCGTGGTCGGCCGCCGGGGTCTGGCCGGCGGGGATCTCCGAATCGTAGAGGAAGCCGTCGGCGCGGCGCAGGTAGAAGGTCTTGTCGTCAACCGTCTTCACCAGCTCGGCGACCTCCTCGGCGCGGATGCCGGAGTCGTCGTAGGCCTCGCGGAAGGCGCGGGCTTCGCTGACGGTTGCCGCGGCCGGGGCCGCCGCGGATTTCATCAGGCCGTCCGCCGCCGCCCCGCCCACGCCCCGCATGCGGCTCGAACGCTCGGCCGACTCGACCGAGTACTGCCCGGTCTCGGCCGCGGCGTTGGCTTCGAGTTCGCGAAAAGCCTGGCGGGCATTCTCGACGCGGTCGCGTTGGATTCCTTCCTCGACAATGAGGAACGAGGTGTACTCGGTGAGGATGCCGTACTGGCGGCCGAGGCGCTTGATCTCGTCAATCAGCTCCTGGTTGCGCCCGCGCAGCCGCAGCTCCTCCTGGAGGAAGCCGACGCGCTGGATCGCCCACAGCCGGGGGATGAAAGCGTTGCGGGGATCGCCGTCCAAGGCAGCCTCGAAGGTGAACGTCTCGCGCCGCTCGCCGATCTTGCCGGAGAGTTTCATCGTCTCACGCCCGCGGGCGGTGAACCGGCCGGTCACGGCGACCTGCCCGCCGCGGAACAGGTCGGGGAGCGTACGCGGGCTGACCTCGGTGAAGCGCACCTCGCCGGAGTCCAGCTGCAAGTCGGTCATGACGGGATGGGCAAGCCGCTCGTAGAAGCTCGCGAGGGCGAGTTCGAGGTTCTCCTCGGGCCGCACGTAGCTCGAATAGCCCCCGGTGCGGGCGGCGACCCCGTCGAGGAGGCGGGTGTTGACGTCATAGCCGACGCCGAGGGTGAAGACGCGGCGGCCGCGCTCGGCGGCATCGAGACGCTTGAGGATCTCGCCGGGGTCAACCTCGCCGATGGTCGGCAGGCCGTCGGTCATGAAGACGACCAGGCTGACGCGTTGCGGGTCGGCGGGCTGGCGGAGGGCGAGGCTGAGGGCGTCGTCAATGGCGGTCCCCCCGCGCGGCTTGAGGCCGGCGATGAATTCGCCCGCCTGGCGGCGGTTCTCGGGGGTGGCCGGCAGGGGCTTGTCGAAGAGGGGCCGGGTGTCGGTGGAGAAGGCGATCAGGTTGAAGGTGTCGGCGTCGTTGAGATTCTCGATGCAGAATTGCAGCGCCTCCCTGGCCTGGGCGAGCTTGCCGCCCATCATGCTGCCGGAGGTGTCGATCACCAGGCAGATTTCCTTGGCCGCGATCGCCTCGGCCTGCAGCTCACTGTCCGGCGAGATCAGCATCAGGAAGTAGCCGTCGTCGCCCTTGCGCGTCGCCAGGAAGTCTACGCCGACGGGCTTGTCGCTCTCGCTGAAGACGAGCGTGAAGTCCTTGTCCGGCATGTAGTTGCGGGCTTCGAACGTGACGCGGGCGGTGGTCGGCGACCGGCGTTGCGTGTCGGTCTCGAAGCCGGGGGTGAAGACCGACTTCAACGGACTGCGGGTCTCGAGGCTCGCCTCGATGACAAGATCCTTGATGGGGGTCCGGCCGTCGGGTTTGGCCGAGAGCAGCGGGTAGGAGAGGCGCCGGGCGGGGCCGTCGCGGTCAACCACCTGTTCATAGGTCAGGTGGATCTTGACGTCGGCGTTGGGTTCGATGGGGAAGACGCGGGCGCGCAGGAGTCCTTGGTCGAGGTATTCGAGGAGCGCGGGGTCCTTGGCCTGGCGGACGATGTCTTCGTAGATGCCGCGCGCCTTGTCGGCTTCGAGCAGCTCGGCCTCGAGGGTCTTGCCGTTGACGGTCATGGCGAACGAGTTCACGGCGGCGCGGGGGGCGATGGGGAAGACGTAGGCGCCCTCGATGCGCTGGCCGTTGGGGTTGTGGAAGACGGCCTCGACCGTGACGTCGGCGGTGTTCTGCCGGATGTCAATCGTTGCGCGGTGGGAACGCACCTCCATCGGCAGCAGCTCCGGCCGCGGCACCGGCATCGGCGGGGGATGCGGATGCGGCGGCCACGGCGGCGGCACGATGATGCGGCAGGCCAGGACCGCCGGCCCGGCGGCGGCAAGGGCTACAACCAGCGTCGTCAGCAGGCGCGGCCACGTGCGGGAACGTGCCAAGGTCGGGTTCATGGTTCCGGGCCTCCGATCGGGGTGGCAGGGGACACGGCGGTCGCCTCAAACATCTCTGACCCTATAGACGCAGGACTGGGCCTGTTTTTCAAGCGCCGTGCGCCTGGCGGGCCTGCCGTTCTCAGTTGGCCAGTGGGGTATGGTCTGCCGAGTCTGGAGGGCGGACCTCCGTGTCCGCCAAGTCGTACCGGAAGGCCAGGCCTGTCGGGTACGCCCCGGACGCCACGGAGGGCGTCCCTCCATCGCGCCCGACGGCCAACCAAGCGACGGCCCGCGGCCGGGGCTTGCATTCAAGGCCGCAGCGCTTAAAGTAACGGCTTTTTGCGCGGCGATCATGCTCTGTGTCGGGCGTGGGGTCAGTGTGGCCTTGACACTGGCCCCTTGTCTATAGTGGCAAGGCAAAAGGAGCAGGGACTCGATGAAACGGATGGGCTTGGGAGCGATGGCGGGCGCGGTGCTAACGGCGTCGGGAGCCTGGGCGCAGGGCGAGCTGGCCACGGGCGGCGATGCGGCCGTCGTCAGTGGCATCACGCCGGCTTGGTGGATTGCGCCGATCAGCGCGGTCATCGGCCTGTTCTTCGCCTGGGTGTGTTACAAGCTGATGATCAAGGCGCCCAAGGGCAATGCCCGCATGGAGGAAATCGCCGGCTACGTGCGCGAGGGGGCCATGGCCTACCTCAGGCAGCAGTACAGCCGCGTCGGCCTGGTCTTTGCGATCCTGGTGGTTGTCTTCGCCGTGCTGGCCGCCTTGGGCGTGCAGAACCCGTTCGTCCCGTTCGCCTTCCTGACCGGCGGCTTCTTCTCGGCCCTGTGCGGGTACCTGGGCATGAAGACGGCGACGCAGGCTTCGAGCCGCACCGCGCAGGGGGCCAGCGAGAGTCTCAACCGCGGCCTGCAGGTGGCCTTCCGCTCCGGCGCCGTGATGGGTCTGGTGGTGGTCGGGTTCGGGCTGCTCGACATCTCGCTGTGGTACTTCATCCTCGATCAGCTCATCTACACTCCCGAACACATGGCCAACGGCCTCGGCTTCCTGGTGCCGGCCGGCTTCAACCCCGAGCACAAGCTGGCCGAAATCACCACCACGATGCTGACCTTCGGCATGGGCGCCTCGACCCAAGCCCTGTTCGCCCGCGTCGGCGGCGGCATCTACACCAAGGCGGCCGACGTCGGCGCCGACCTCGTCGGCAAGGTCGAGGCCGGCATTCCCGAGGACGACCCGCGCAACCCGGCCACCATCGCCGACAACGTCGGGGACAACGTCGGCGACGTCGCCGGCATGGGCGCCGACCTCTACGAGTCCTATTGCGGCGCCATCCTCTCGACCGCCGCCCTTGGCGCGGCCATCCCCGGCCTGGTGGGCGTGGCGCACGTCAACGCCGTGACCGCACCCATGATCATCGCCGGCATCGGCATCGTGCTGTCCATCGCCGGCATCTTCGTCGTGCGCTGCAAAGAGGACGCCAGCATGATGACCCTGCTCAAGGCCCTGCGCACCGGCACCTGGGGCAGCACCGCGCTGATCATCGTCGCCGCCGCCATCCTGGCCGCCCTGGGCATCATCACCTGGGGCGTGTTCGCCGCCACCTGCGCCGGCCTGGTCGCCGGCGTCATCATCGGCTACTCGACCGAGTACTACACGTCCGACAGCTACGGCCCGACCCAGGGCATCGCCAAGCATTCGCAGACCGGCCCGGGCACGGTGATCATTGACGGCCTGGCGGTCGGCATGGCCTCGGCCGGCATCCCGGTGATCACAATTGTGCTGGGCATCCTGGCGGCGTTCACCTTTTCCGGCGGGCTGACCGAGCCGATGCAGGGCCTGTACGGCATCGGGTTTGCCGCCATCGGCATGCTGGCCACCCTGGGCATCACCCTGGCCACGGACGCCTACGGGCCGATCGCCGACAACGCCGGCGGCAACGCCGAGATGTCCGGCCTGCCGCCACAGGTCCGCGAGCGCACCGACTCCCTGGACATGCTGGGCAACACCACCGCCGCCACCGGCAAGGGCTTCGCCATCGGCTCGGCCGCCCTCACCGCCCTCGCCCTGCTGGCCGCGCAGGTGATGGAAGTTGACGTGTGGACGCAGAAACTGGCCAAGGCCGGCAAGGCAGTGTTCGACCCCGCAGTCTACGCCCAGTTCGACAACAAGCTGGCCTATTTCATCAACACCTACGACCTCAACATCCTCAACCCGTTCATGCTCTGCGGCATGTTCATCGGCGCGATGATGGCGTTCGTGTTCTGCGCGATGGCGATGAAGGCGGTCGGCCGCGCCGCGGGGGCCATGGTCGAGGAAGTCCGGCGCCAGTTCAAGGCCAAGCCGGGCATCATGAAGGGCACGGACAAGCCGGACTACGCGCAGTGCGTGCAGATTTCGACCAAGGGGGCGCAGCGCGCGATGATGGTGCCGGCGCTGATGGCGATCGTGGTGCCGGTGCTGACCGGGCTGATCCTCGGCATTCCCGGTGTGATGGGGCTTCTGGCCGGCAGCCTGGCGGCCGGCTTCTCACTGGCCTGCATGCTGAACAACGCGGGCGGCGCCTGGGACAACGCCAAGAAGCACATCGAGAAGGGCAACTACGGCGGCAAGCGGCTGCCCGACGGCAGCAAGAACCCGAACCACGCCGCGGCGGTGATCGGCGACACGGTCGGCGATCCGTGCAAGGACACGGCCGGCCCGTCCATGAACATCCTGCTCAAGCTGATGAGCATGGTGGCGATCGTGTTCACGCCGGTGGTGCTGCGCTTCTCGCCAATCATCCAGAACTGGCTGCACTTGTCCAAGTAAGAGGGCCGGCTGCGCGAAGTGTTCGATCAAGGCCCCGTCGTGGTCGTCTGACCGCGGCGGGGCCTTTTCGTCGTCGCGGTCACCCGGCGGAGCGCGGGGCACGGAGCACGGAGCGCGGGGCACGGAGCACGGAGCACGGAGCGCGAAGCGCGGACAACGAAGAACGGGGCGCGAAGCGCGGACAACGAAGAACGAAGAACGGCGCGCGAAGCGCGGAGAACGAGGAACCGCGCCCCGCCGCGCCGCCGTGTCAGCCCCGGCCCGCGGCACGCCCGAGCTGGAAGGCCTGCAGGTTGGCTTCGTGCAGCTTGGCCGGCAGGCGCGCCTTGATCGCGGCCGCCCACTCCGCCTCGCTGAAGTCCAGGCGGACGCTCAGAGCCCCCAGCACCGCCACGTTCATGCTGCGTGCGTTGGCCAGCCGGGAGGCATCGATCGCGGCGGCGCTGACCACGGTGCCGTCAGGGCGCAGCGCCGGGCGGTTGACCTCGACCTGGCTGGGGTCCACCGCCACCAGAAAATCGGCTTCCCCGGGCGGAACCATCGGGCTGCACACCGCCGCCCCGTAGCGCACGTCGCTGGCGACCGAGCCGCCACGCTGGCTCATGCCGTGGATCTCGCTCTTCTTGACATCGTGGCCGGCGCGGAACGCCACCTCGGCGAGGATGTCCGCCGCGGTCAGCACCCCTTGCCCGCCCAGACCGGCAAACACCACATTGACCGTGCGTTCCATGCCAGGAGCCCTCGGGTTGCGGACTTTCGGACTTCCGGTCTGCAAGCCAATGCTCGTCACTTAAGGCCGGAGATCACGATAAAGATCATGATAAAGAGGCGCTTGCAGAACCCCCGCGGACGACAACTGCCTCATGAGGAGATGGAGGGCGGACCTCCGTGTCCGCCAGGTCATACCCGAAGCCCCGGTTTGCCGCGGCGGAACCCGGACGACACGGAGGTCGTCCCTCCAGCCCGACAGACGGCAGTCCTTGTCGAGGCCGATGGCGGCCGGGGGTTTTTCGCAGCCCCTCACGCCTGGGTTCTGCAAGTGGCTCGTAAAGGTAAAGGACTTCCCCATCGTCCTTGCCATCGTGTTTACTCTTGTCTCTCCCAAGTGACGAGTGTTGGTCTTCAAACGGCGGCGAGGCCGGGTGCGGGGGAGGATCAGGAAGGCACCGCCGCCCGCGGGTCACCCGTCTGCGGCGGCGGCCGATTTCTGTTCGTACTCGCGGATCTTGCCGGCCGCCAGGATGCAGGGCCGCCGCACCACGATCAACGTGGCCTCGTTGCCGGCCATCGCGGCCGTGAGCGTCTCAACCAGGCGTTCGCGCTCCTTGAGCGGATCAATGACCTGCACATTGCCCACTCCCATGGCCCGCGCCACATCCTCGAAGACCAGCCGCCGGGTGGGCGCATGATCCAGCCGTCGACCGGTGCCGGGATGCTCCTGCAGGCCGGTCATCGCCGTCGTCGCATTGTCAAGGATCATCACGATGTGCCCGGTGGGCGGCGGATTGTAGACCATCTCCGCCAGGCCGGTCAACCCGCTGTGCACGAACGTGCTGTCGCCAAGCACGGAGACGACCCGCCGGGCTTCGGCCTCCGGCAGGACGTGCCGCAGCCCGAGTCCGACCCCGAGGCTGGCGCCCATGCACACGCAGGTGTCCATGGCCTCGAAGGGCGGCATGACGCCGAGGGTGTAGCAGCCGATGTCGCCGGTGACGATGCAACCGAGGTCGCGGAGGATTTCGAAACTGGTCCGATGGGGGCAGCCCTTGCACAGCTCGGGCGGCTTGCCGGCCGGGGGTTTCGCCTCGGGCCGCGTGTCGCCGGCGAGAATCCGGCGGACACGGGCGACGTTCAGCTCGCCGAAACGGAAGCCCTCGGGCTTGCCGTCGGCGGCCAGCCCGAGGGCGCGCACCGCGGTCCACAGGATGGGATCGCCCTCCTCGATGACGGCCAGCCGCTCGACACCGGCGGCGAACCCGCGGATCAGGGCCACGGGCAGCGGCCACGTCATGCCAAGCTTGAGCACGGCGGCCTCGGGAGCGGCCTCGCGGACGTGCTGGAAAGCAATTCCCGAGGTGATGATGCCGAGGCGCCGGTCGCCGGCCACGCGCCGGTTGCAGGGGGCCGACTCGTTCCAGGTTGCGATCTCCGCAATCTTGGCGAGCAGGCGGCGGTGGGCCGGGCGGGCGAAGGCCGGCACCATGACACGGCCCGGAATGTCACGCTCGAAATGCGCGGCGTGCGCCGGCGGCGCAACGGGATGCGGCGCCAGAACGGTCTTCGAGTGACAGACCCGGGTGGTCAGCCGCAGAAGCACCGGCAGGCGCCACTTCTCGGAAAGCTCAAAGGCCAGGGCGGTGAAATCGTAGGCCTCCTGGGAGTCGGACGGTTCGAGCATCGGGATGCGGGCCGCCGGGGCGTAGTGGCGGTTGTCCTGCTCGTTCTGGCTCGAAGCCATGCCCGGATCGTCGGCCGAGACCACCACCAACCCCCCGGTCACGCCGGTGTAGGCGGCCGTGAACAAGGGGTCGGCGGCGACGTTCAGCCCCACGTGCTTCATGGTCACGATCGCCCGCGCCCCGCCGAAGGCCGCTCCGAGGGCAACCTCAAACGCCACCTTCTCGTTGGGCGCCCACTGCGCGCGCCCCCCCAGCTGCGAGAAACGTTCGAGGATTTCGGTGGACGGCGTGCCTGGATAGCCCGTGCCCAGGCTCACTCCGGCGTCCCGGCAGGCCAACGCCACCGCCTCGTCGCCACTGACCAACACCCGTTCGGAGTCCGACATGTCAAGCCCCGACTACACTGGGCCGCCGACGCGGCCTGACCATCACGTCAATGCCCAAAACGCGTACTATACCGCCACCACGGCCCCCCCTCAACCCGGCGGCGGCGCGGGCACGGCCGGGGGCTCGCGGAGTGGGGATGCCCGCCCCGCCGACCCGTCACGCACCCGTGGGAGAGGCCAGGCGTGACGAACGTCGGATGTTGACCCCGCCGATGCGCAGGCTATCGTATTCCGACGGCACCCGCCCGGTGACGGTTCACCGGGGGACGCCGCCGGCAGACGCGCTGTGATCCGGACCGCGGCTCATGCGGGGCCGGGGCTGAGACGGTACTCTGGCTTGTACGTTGCCAGCCATTCGCCGGCAGCCACGCGTGCTTGTCCTCATTGTCCCCGCGTTTTCGCCCTTCGGAGCCGCGGGCGTCCGCCCCGGCGGCGTAAGGGCGGGGACGATGGCGGCCAACGCGGACGGCCCCGGCGCGGTGTGCGACCTCTCCCGGTCGAAAGGCGGCAGGACGTGACGGACCGGCCCGCACCTTCCGTCCCATCGCGGACGCGGCGGCTCATCGAGTTCCTGGGGCTGCGGCGCAGCATCACAGGCCTGCTGAGCATGGTCGTCCTGGTCGGCATGGGCGAGCACATGGCCGAGCAGTTCCTGCCGCTGTACCTGCTGGCCCTGGGCGGGGGCTTCCTCTCGGTGGGCTTCCTGAACGGCATGGACAACCTGCTGGGGGCGCTCTACGCGTTTCCGGGCGGCTACCTCTCGGACCGGCTGGGGGTCAAGCGGGCGCTACTGCTGTTCAACCTGGTCTCCATGGCGGGCTTTGCCGTCGTCATCCTCGTGCCGCACTGGCTGGCGGTGATCCTGGCGGCGGCGCTGTTCCTCTCGTGGACAGCCATTTCACTGCCGGCGACGATGAGCCTGGTCGCCCGCGCCCTGCCCAGGAACAAGCGGACCATGGGGGTCTCGGTGCACTCGCTGGTACGGCGGGTGCCGATGGCGCTGGGGCCGGTGGTCGGCGGGATGTTCATCGCCGCCTGGGGGGTGGAGCTCGGCGTGCGCCTGGCCTTTGTCGCGGCGCTCGCGATGGCCGTTGTGGCGGCGATCCTGCAGCAGGTGCTCATTGAGGCCGACGCGACGGACAACCGCCCCCGGCCGACCGCCGAACACAATCCATTCCGGCTGTGGCCAGTCATGTCCGCCGACCTGCGCCGCCTGCTCGTCGCCGACATCCTGGTCCGCTTCTGCGAACAGATCCCCTACGCTTTCGTGGTGGTCTGGGCGGTCGGAACCGAGGCCGCCCCCGGCCCCGTGACCGCCGCCCAGTTCGGACTGCTACGGAGCATCGAGATGGCCACGGCCATCCTCATCTACGTGCCCGTGGCGTACCTGGCCGACCGCGGACACAAGAAACCCTTTGTGCTCATCACATTCGTCTTCTTCACCCTGTTCCCGCTCGTCCTGTACGTCTCGCATTCCTTCTGGATGCTGGCGGGGGCCTTTGCCCTCCGCGGGCTGAAGGAGTTTGGCGAGCCGACGCGCAAGGCCCTGATCATGGACCTGGCCCCCGAGGATCGCAAGGCGGGCGTGTTCGGGCTGTATTACCTGATCCGGGACACGGTGGTGTCGGTGGCGGCCTTCGGCGGCGCCTTCCTGTGGCGGCGCAGCCCGGCGTTGAACCTCATGACCGCCTTCGCCTTCGGGGTGGCCGGGACAGCCTGGTTCGCCCTCCGCGGCAGGGATCTCAGCCCGGCCGCAAGCGGCGGACCGCGCGGGGAAGGACGGCCGGCCCCCCTTCCGCCGCCCGCCCCTCAGTGACGCCGCACCCCGGCCTCCCCGCCGCGCGCATCCCGTCGCGGGCGGCCTGTCATGGGTTGACGGCCGGGGGCCCCGGCGGCAGGCCGCGGTGGCGGACGATCTCGCCCTCGAGCGTGTAGAGCACGTCCTCGGCGATGTTGGTGGCGTGGTCGGCGATGCGTTCGAGATGGCGCGCCACGGTGGCCAGACGCATGGCGTGGCCGGCGGCCTGCGGCTGCCGCCCGATCGTCTCGAGGCCGATGCGGTGGACGGCGCGGTTGAGGGCGTTGACCTCGTCGTCGGCCGCGATCACCTCGCGCGCCGCCTGCGCGTCCATCCCGACAACCGCATCGAGGCAGGCGTGGACCATGCCCAGCGCCCTGTCCGCCATGCAGGGGAGTTCCGGGGGCACCGGCAGACTGGGTTCGGCGGCCAGCAGGATGGCCTGGTCGCCGATGTGCCCGGCCAGGTCCCCCATGCGCTCGAGGTCGTTGTTCATCTTCAGGATTGCCACCACGTAGCGCAGGTCGACGGCGACCGGCTGGTGGAGCGCCAGGATCTTCAGGCATTCCTCCTCGATCGCGACCTCCCGGCGATCAATCTCGATTTCGGCGTCGGACAGTCTCCGGGCCAGGGCGGGGTCGCGCGTCCCGAAGGCACGCACAGCGTCGCGCAGGGTCTGTTCAACCAGAGCGCACTGTTCGAGCAGCAGGCTCTTCAGGCGGTCAATCTCATGGACGAACTGGACGGTCATGGGGGCCGGTCTCCCTTACCCGAAGCGGCCGGTGATGTAGTCCTCGGTCTGGCGGCAGGCGGGGTTGGTGAAGAGGCGTTTGGTGTCGCCGTATTCGATCAGGTGGCCCTCGAACAGGAAGGCGGTCATGTCCGAGACTCGGGCCGCCTGCTGCATGTTGTGGGTGACGATGACGATGGTGAACGTGGCGCGCAGCTCGCCGATTAGGTCTTCGATGCGCGCGGTCGAGCGGGGGTCGAGGGCCGAGCACGGCTCGTCCATCAGGATGACCTCCGGGTTCACGGCGATGGCGCGGGCGATGCACAGCCGCTGCATCTGGCCGCCGGACAGGCTGAAGGCGGAGGCCTGAAGGCGGTCCTTGACCTCGTCCCACAGCCCGGCCCCGACCAGGCTCCTCTCGGCAGCATCTTCAAGCACATCGCGCCGCGTGACCCCGGCGATGCGCAACCCGTAGACGACGTTTTCGAAGACAGACTTGGGGAACGGATTGGACTTCTGGAAGACCATGCCGACCTTGCGCCGCAACTCGATGACGTCGAGCGTCGGCGAATTCACCTCCTGCCCGTCCAGCCGCAGGCTGCCGGTGACGCGGACGCCGTCGATCAGGTCATTCATGCGGTTCAGGCAGCGCAGCAGGGTGGACTTGCCGCAGCCGGACGGCCCGATCAGCGCCGTCACCTGACGCGCCGCAATCCCCATGGTGATGCCGTGCAGGGCTTCCACCGTCCCATAGTACAGCCGCAGGTCGCGGATGTCCACCAGCGGCGCGGCAACCTGGGCGATGGCGGGGACGTCGGTCATGAGTTGCGGACTCCGCAGAGGCTAAAACGACCCCATGGCGTAGCGCCGTTTCATGCGCTGGCGCAACCAGATGGCGCTGCCGCTCATGGCCAGCACCAGCGACACCAGCAGCAGGGCGGTGGTGAACACCATCGGCTTGGCCGCTTCGACGTTGGGCGACTGGAAGCCGATGTCGTAGATGTGGAAGCCGAGATGCATGAACTTACGCTCGACGTGCACAAAGGGCGGCGTCCCATCGACGGGCAGTGAGGGGGCGAGCTTGACGACGCCGGTGATCATCAAGGGGGCGACCTCGCCGGCGGCGCGCGCCATGGCGAGGATGAAGCCGGTCATGATGCCTGGCGAGGCCATGGGCAGCAGCAGCCGGGTCAGGGTCTGCAGGCGGGTGGAGCCGAGGGCGAGCGAGCCTTCACGGATGCCCCGCGGGATGGCGCCCAGGGCCTCTTCGCTGGCGACGATGACGACAGGCACCGTCAGCAGGGCGAGGGTCAGGCTGGCCCACAGGATGCCGCCGGTTCCGAGGGTGGGCGTGGGCAGGCGTTCGGGAAACAGCCAACGGTCGAGCCGTCCGCCGATGCCGTAGACGAAGAAGCCGAGTCCGAAGATACCGTAGACGATCGAGGGGACGCCGGCGAGGTTGTTGACGGCGATGCGGACCAGCCGCACCACGAGGCCATCACGGGCGTATTCGCGCAGGTAGACCGCGGTCAGCACCCCGAGCGGGAAGGAGAACACGCTCATCAGGAAGACCATCATCACGGTGCCGACGATGGCCGGGAACAGCCCGCCCTCGGTGTTGGCCTCGCGCGGCTGGCCGAACAGCAGCTCGCCCACCTTGCCGAGGTAGAACCTGGCCTTGGCCAAGCGCCCCATGGCATTGGGGCGGTAGGCGCGCACGATGCCGAAGACCGGCAACACCTCTTCGCTGCCGTGGCTGTCCACGAAGCGCGCCGTCCGCCGGCGGCATTCGACGGCGGCCGCGTTGCTCTGCGCCACCAGTTGTGAGAACTCGCGCTGCAGGGCGGCCTGGCGGTCGAGCAGCCCGGCGACGCGGGGGTCATCCTCGGCGACGCCGCGGTGGCGCAGGCGGAGCAGGCGCAGGCGGGTGCGCTCCATGCGCAGGTTGTTGCGGTTGATGCCGCGCTGCAGCCGTTCGAGGGCTTCGCGCTGCTGGCGCGCCTGGCGCCAGGCGGCCTCGAGCGCGGCCCAGCCGCCACCCGTGCCGTCGCCTGGCCCACCGTCGGCGGCGCTGACGCCGGCCAGGTAGCCGTAGAAGTTGCCGTACTCCTGGCGTTCGAGGGCGACGGCGTCGCAGGGGAAGCGGGTGCCGGCCACGTCCGCCCCCTCGATCCAGCGGAAATCCAGCCCGTACAGGTCGCGGTTGCCGACCTTGAGCTGCACCCGGCGCCCGCCCCCGCGCACGTCCTGCCACTGCTGCACCTCGCCCAACACGCGGCTGCCGTCGTGCAGCGTGAACTCGCACAGCCGGTGCGGCCAGAACACCACCACGCCGTTGGCCGCCACCACGGCCAGCATGCCGGCAATCCCCAGCAGCATCGCGGCCAGCGCCGCACCGCTGGCCCAGACGCCGGGTTCGCCGCGCCGCCAGAACTGCCGGATTGAAGAGGGCGTCTTCATCGTCTCGCGCCGAGCGGCCCCGGGGGTTCAGTAGCCGTATTTCCTGCGCAGCCGGTGCCGCAGCAGTTCGGCCGCGGTGTTCAGCCCGGAGGTCAGCACAAACAGCAGCACCGCGGAGAGGAAGAGGATGCGGTAGAGCGTCCCCCCGACGGGCGCCTCGGGGATCTCGACGGCAATGTTGGCCGAGAGGGTGCGCATGCCGTTGAAGGGGCTGGGGCTGAGGACGGGCGTGTTGCCGGTGGCCATCAGCACGATCATGGTCTCCCCGACCGCCCGCCCGAAGCCGATGATGATGCCCGCGAAGATGCCGGGGCTGGCCGAGGGCAGGATCACCCGGCGCACGGTCTGCCAGCGGCTGGCCCCCAGCGCCAGCGAGGCCGCCCGCAGGCTCGAGGGCACGTTTGACAGCGCATCCTCGGCGATGGTGAACACCACGGGGATGACGGCGACGCCGAGGGCGAAGGCGATGACGATCGAGTTGCGCTGGTCAAACCGTGCCCCGGTCCCCTCAAAGAGCCATTGCCGGAAGTCCCCCGCAAAGAGCCACCCCTCGACCACCGGGCCCAGCCCCCACGCCAGCCCGCCGCCAATCAGCAGCACCGGCACCAGAGCCACAAACTCCCAGCCGCGCTCGACACGCTTGGCCTGCCGGCACCCCCGCACCCCCTGCCACAGCAGGAGGAAGATGACGACGGCCAACGGCAGCATCAGGCCGAACAGGAAGATCCCCACGATCCCTTCCTCGACCCGCGGGGCCAGCCACAGGGCCGCCAGGAAACCGATCACCACCGACGGCACCGCCGCCATCACCTCGACCGTCGGCTTGACCAGGTTGCGCACCTCGGGACGGGTGAACTGGCTGACGTAAACTGCCCCCAGCAGGGCCAGCGGAACCGTCAGCGCCAGCGCGTAGAAAGTCCCTTTGAGACTGCCGAAGATCAGCGGCACCAGGCTGAACTTGGCCTCGAAATTGTCATTGGCCGAGGAGGACTGCCAGACGAACTCCGGGCGGTCGTAGCTCTCGTAGTGAACCCGCCCGAACAGCACCCGCCAGCTGACCTCGGGGTGCGGGATCCGCAACCGCCAGACCTCGTAGTGCCCGCCGGGGCTGACGGCGATCAGGCCGTCGCCCCGCAGCGACAGCCCAAAGCCGTTCCATGGCCGCTCGCCCCGGAGGGTGAGCAGAAGCCGTTCACTGGTCATGTGACTGACCTGCAGCGAGCCGTCGGACGCCAGGCTGAGCAATGACTTGTCGTGTTCGGTGGGGGACAGGCCGGTTACAGCCGCCCCGTGCGGCGCCAGCCGGTGGAGCCGCTGCAGGCGCGGTTCGCTGCCTGGACCGTAAAGGCGGACAGGTGCCCAGGTGGCGACGCGGCCGTCGGCGGCGCCCACGCCTACCGAGACGTCGCCGAAGACCATGGCCAGGACGGTGACGGCGGTGCCATCCTCCCAGGCCGCGCCGGCGTCCAGCAGGCGGAGTTCGGGCAACGCCCCGATGTCCCAGCGCAACAGGTGTCCACGCTCGGTGCCCGCATAGAGGAACTCGCCGTGGCGGTCGGCGGTGAAGGCAATGATCCTCCCGAAAGGCACGGCCTCGGTCCGCCCTTCCTGCCAGGCCTCGGCGTGCGGCGCCTCAGCCCCGTCCCCGGTCTCGACGTCGGCGTCCAGCCGGCGGACGCGCAGGCGGTTGTCGGGGAGGAGGCTGATGTGGAGGACATGACCCTGCTCGGTCACCCACATCCGCGAGTCGGCGGCGGGGGGACTCTCGGGCGGGGCCGCGGCGAGCGGGAGCACGCGGGCGACCGCCGATCCCGGCCCGAGGCTGCCGTCTTCGGCGGGGAGGAAGATACGGATCAGGCTGGCGGAACCGTCGTCCCAGTTCAGCGTGCAGGTCTGTTCACTGTGCGGGTGGGCTGAGCGCAGCCGCCCGCGGCCGGGCCGGCCGCCGTCCAGCCCCAGGCGTTGCGTCGCCTCCCCGCTGGCCGGGTCGAAGAACAACACGCGGCCGCTGTCGAGTACGGCATAGGCGGTGCGGCCCTCGTCGGACAGTCCCACCGCCAACACCGCCTCGCCGGGATCCGCGGGAATCCGCCGCGCATGCACCCGCACGGCCGAGGCCGGACGGAACAGCGGCAGCGCGACCCCCGCGATCATCACCACCATGGTCAGCACACACACAACCACGCCGCAACCGCCCACCGAGATGACCCAGCGGGCGATGCGGTCGTTGCGTCGGATCCGTCTGACCTGGCGGGAGTCCACCGGAGTGGCCTACTCGATCTTCTTGAGCTGTTCCGCGACCTGCGCCGCCGACAGCGGGTAGAACCCGTCCTTGACCACGATCTCCTGGCCCGCCCCGGACAGCACGAAACGGAGGAACTCGCGGGTCAGCGGATCCAGCGGCCGGCCGGGCTTGCGCACAACGTATATATGCAACGGCCGCCAGATCGGGTATTTGCCGCTGGCCACGTTCGCCTGCTCCGGGGCGTAGGGCTGGCCGTCCTCGCCGGCGATGGGCAGGGCCTTGACGCCGGAGGTCTTGTAGCCGATGCCCGAGTAGCCGGCGGCCGCCCTGTCGCCGGTGATCCCCATCACCACCGAGGCCGAGCCGGGCTGTTCCTTGACCTCGTCGCGGTAGTCGCCCTGCCTGAGCACGTCCTCCTTGAAGAAGCCGTAGGTGCCCGAGGCCGAGTTGCGGCCATACAGGCTGATCGGCCGCCCGGCCCAGGCCGCATCCTTGACCCCGACGTCACCCCAGGTGCGGGCCGGAGGCAGGCCGCGCTTGCAGCTCTTCGAGAACATCGAGTCCACCTGCGCCAAGGTCAGCGACTCCACCGGGTTGTCCTTGTTCACAAACACCGCCAGCGAGTCCAGCGCCACGCTGATCTCGGTCGGCTTGAACCCGTACTTGCCCTGGAACTCGGTGATCTCCGACTTCTTCATGGCCCTCGACATCGGCCCAAGCTGGGCAGTACCGGCGATGAGGGCCGGCGGCGCGGTGCCGGAGCCCTTGCCCTCGATGCCGATGTTGACGTTCGGGTAGAGCCGGCGGAAGCCCTCGGCCCAGTAGGTGAGCAGGTTGTTCAGGGTGTCGGAGCCGATGCTGTTGAGGTTGCCGGCGACGCCTTCGACGGCCTGGTACTCGGGCAGCTGTGTCTGGCCCGCCGGCGCCTCGTCGGCGACGGCCAGGCCTTCAAAGGCGCCCGCCAGGCACAGCACGGCCAGCAGAGAGGAGTGGCGAAGGAGTCTGACGATCATCATGGTCATGCCTTTCTCATCTGGGGTTGTGGTTCGCCCGCAACATGCCGGGCAGGGCTGCTCGTCCTGTCCCACTTTGTGGCGGG
>MVZH01000039.1 GCA_002068325.1 Lentisphaerae bacterium ADurb.BinA184
GTACTCCGGCTGCTCCCAGTCGAAGCCGAAGAAGGGCCCCACCGGGGTCAGGACCTGCGGCCACGAGGCCCCGTCCCAGGTGCCGCGCAGCACCAGCTTGCGCCAGGGCCGCCGCTCCTTCGTCGTGACGCGCATGCGGATCGCGCGGATCGCCCCCGCGCCGGCCGCGGAGAGCAGCTCCGCGCTCTTCCCCGGCTCCACCGTCACCTTGCCTGCCTTCTTCGTCTGGCCCGGCCAGGCGGGCTTCGGGTCGGTGCCCGCGGCGCTCCAGGCGGCGGCGGCGCGCCCCAGGGCGGCGTCCTCCTCGGCCGTCAGGGGGAGGCGGAAGCTCGGCACCGTCCAGTCCTTGGGGAAGAGGAGGTAGTTCAGGTGGTAATACTGGCCGTGCTTCCGGTCGGCCACCACCTTGATGTGCTTCGCGAACGGGATCGGCACGTAGCTGTCGCACGCGGAGCGGCCCACAGCGCGCCGGTAGGTGAGCGGCTTGATGAAGGGCGGGACGTCTCCGTTGAAGAGGCCAGCGAAGTCCCACTCGAAGCTCGGCGTCGTCGCGCCGTCCAGGTAGACGCGCAGCTTCCCCTGCGGGTTGGCCGACCAGATGCGGTAGATGCACCCCGGCCCCTCCTGGTCCATCATCACCGCTTCGCCGTTGGGATCGACGCGCTCGTACTGCCCGGCGTCGCCGTTGGCGCCCCAGGACTCCTTCTCACGCCGGTCCCAGCTCGATGCGATGCCGCAGCTCACGCCCTCCTGCGAGAGGGTCAGCCGGTCCAGGTCGGTAAGCTGGCCGAGGATCTCGCGGTAGGTCAGCGTGCGTGCCGCATGCCCGGGCGCCGGCGACGCCGCGGCGGCGACGAGGACGAGTGCCAACAGATAACGGCGAGACATGGCGAACCTCCCCAGAAGGCCGGCCGGAAGGCGGGGCGAATCCGCCGCACATGCACGCAAATGCACGCGAACGGCTGGCTGTGATTCGACCGGATCGCCGGCGAGCCCTGGCTGCATTGGCCACAACTTTGGCGCGTCCGCCGCCGGCACCCCAAGCGCCACAAACACCCGCTCCATGAAGACGCGCAGGCGGTCGAGCCGAATCCAGACGCAATCGTTTTCGGCCGGCAATCGCACTGGCGTGTATCACTCCGCGACCTGCTGAACGTCAAAGGGAATCCGTTTCAGGTCGAGCCTTGCGAGGTCAAGGTGCTTGGACGCCTGATCAATATCGATCCCCACCGGGTGACCCCCGGCATCGATGTCCAGGACCATGCCGTCGCCGATCTCCACGGTGTCCGTCCCCGGCCGTCCGGCCAGGTCAATGTAGAGGCTGTCCGTCTCGGGGAAATACTCGATCTTCACGGCTTGAACCTCCGGTCAGGAAACGCGTTGTGGATCGTCCGCCCGTCCGCGAGGGTGACCACGCGGAGGAACCGTCCCCCGAGTTCCGGCGCCGCCGCCCAGAACCGCACACGCTCGCCGTCAGCCTGCACCTCTTTCCGTAAAGGCGCCGCCACGGCGCGGATACACATGGCCTTCGTCAGGTATGGCCGCTTGGCGAGGACCTTTCGCTCAAAGTACTCGGTGAAAGCGTAGGCCATTCGAAGCGATGTCCTGCACTATCCGCCTCGCGCGAGAGCAGGGGCTGCCGCCCCTGCACCCCGCCGCCCCCGCGCCCGCGCTCGGTCAGCTTGGCGGCAGAGTCCCGGCAGTCGGTCCAGCTTACGTTGGTCACCGGCAGTTTCGGCCCCTTGGTCGAGCTCGGGTTGGCGCCCATGACCGCCCCGTACGACTCCTTTCATCGCCTCTGCCTCCCGCCAACGTCCGAATCTCGCCTCCCTGTCCGATCCGGCCGCCGCGCGGCCCGTCTCCGCACAACCTTCGAGACTATACCGCGGCGACCAGGATTGTGCCAGCCGCGGGGCCGGGGCGCAAGGGCCTACCGGCGGAGACCGCCGGCTCCATGTGCTTTGTGCAGGCGGTGTCGAAACGACTGGTGTGCTTTGAGTTGGCGCCAGAAAAAGGCGGCCCGGCGCCGGGGAGACGCCGGGCCGCGGTTGCGGACTCCGCAAAAAAGAGCCGAGAGGCAGATGCCGAAAGACCGAAAGGCTGAAACGATAGCGGAAGCGGCCTTACAGCCCCTTGGCAAGCATGTACTTTAGCAGGTCGGCGACGCGGCAGCTGTAACCCCACTCGTTGTCGTACCAGCTGACCAGCTTGAAGAAGTTCTTGTTCAGCTCGATGGAGGAGCCGGCGTCGAAGATCGAGCTCAGGCTGTCGTGGATGAAGTCACTGGACACCACCTGGTCGTCGGTGTAGCCGAGGATGCCCTTCAGGTAGGTCTCGGAGGCCTTCTTCATCGCAGCCTTGATCTCGGCGAGCGAGGCTTCCTTGACCGTCTTGACCGTCAGGTCCACCACGGACACGGTGGGGGTCGGCACGCGGAACGCCATGCCGGTCAGCTTGCCCTTGACTTCGGGCAGCACGAGGGCCACGGCCTTGGCGGCGCCGGTGGTCGAGGGGATGATGTTGATGGCGGCGCTGCGCCCGCCCTTCCAGTCCTTCTTCGAGGGGCCGTCCACCGTCTTCTGGGTGGCGGTGTAGGCGTGGATGGTGGTCATCAGGCCTTCCTGCAACCCAAAGCCTTCCTTGAGCAGCACGTGCACGACGGGGGCGAGGCAGTTGGTGGTGCACGAGGCGTTCGACACGCAAACGTGCTTGGCGGGGTCGTACTTGCCCTCGTTCACGCCGAGGACCACGGTGAGGTCTTCATTCTTGGCGGGCGCCGTGATGATCACCTTCTTGGCGCCGGCGGTGATGTGGCCGTAGGCCGACTTCGGGTTGTCCTTCGCGCAGTCGGTAAACAGCCCCGTGGCCTCGATCACCACGTCCACGCCCAGCGCCTTCCACGGCAGCTCGGCCGGGGTCTTGGCGCTCACGACCCGCATGTCGTCCTTGTTGACCACCAGCACGTCGTCCTCGGCCTTGTCCGGCGAACTCTTCTTCGAGATCACCGTGCCGGCAAAACGGCCCTGCACCGAGTCGTACTTCATCAGGTAGGCCAGGTTGTCGGCGGGCACGATATCGCCGACGGCGACGACATCAACCTGCTTGCCGATCAGCCCCTTCTCGTACATCGCCCGGTAGACCAGACGCCCAATCCGCCCAAAACCGTTGATCGCCACTTTCACTGCCATCGCACGGACTCCTTTGCTGGTGGTGGTTGTAGCCAGTGACTCCGGTTCCGACACCGGTCCGCAAGAAGCTGAACCCATACTATAATCGCCCTTGCCCCGTTTTCCTGCGCCCAACGCGAAGAAACGGCGCCGCCTCCCCGCCGCGTTGAAAACCCGGATGCCGCGGATACGTTATTGTTTTGACCGTTCGCGGGAAGCCCCCCGCCGTCGCCCGGCCCGGCACAGGCACCCCGGGCCCCCTCGCATCGCCCCCCACGCCGCCAGACACCCTCATGGACTACATTCTTGCACTCGACGCCGGCGGCACCAAGTGTGACGCCCTCCTGATTGACGTCTCCGGCCACGTCATCGGCCAAGGCATGGACAGCACCCCGGGCGTAGGCGGGCGGGATGCCCGCGCCGTGCAGTCCGCCGCGGCCGCGGCCCTCGCCCGCCACGAGTTCGACATCCTGCACGTCATCGCACTCGGGCAGTACCTGCCGCTGAACATCTTCGCCACCACCAAGGCCAGCTACTACAACATCATCGTCTGCACGGAGTCCAGCGCGGCCTTCGCGCATGCCGGGGTCGCCCGCGGCGTCGTCCTGCTGGCCGGCACCGGCGCCTTCGCCCACGCCTTCACCCGCGACGGGCGTCACCGCCACCTCGACGGCACCGGCCCGATCCTGGGCGACTTCGGCGGCGGCTACCACGTCGGAACCATGGCCCTCAACGCCATTGTCCGCTCGAAGTGGCACCCGCGACACCAGACCTCGCTGCGCGACCGCATCCTTGAGCACTTCCGGGTTCCCTGCCCGGAGGCGCTGTTCGGCCTGCAGCTGTTCGCCCGCGACCGTTCGATCGTCGCCTCCCTCGCCCGCATCGTCTCCGAAGAGGCCGCCGCCGGCGACCGCGTGGCGGTTGACATCCTCAGGCGCGCCGCGCAGACACTGGGGGAGACGTTTCGCGACCTGGTGACCGGGCTGGGCATTGACGAGGAGGAGTACCCGGTGATCGGCACCGGCAGCCTCATCCGCCGGTCGGACATTTACTGGGACGAGCTGTGGTCCGCCGTGCGGCGCGCGGCGCCGCGCTTCCAGGCCTGCCGTCTGAAGGAACCGTCGGTGATCGGCCTGGCCATCCAGGCCCTCCGGCAGGTGCTGGGCGAACGGGCCGAGCCTGCCATTGCCGCGCTCCTCCGCGAATACACCGAACCCGCCACGCCGCCAGCCAACCCGAGGAACGGACTGTGAGCACCACCGCCTACCTGCAGGCCGCCCGCCAGATCCTCAACCACCTTGAGAAGACCCAGGCCGCCAACCTCGGGGCCGCCGCCGACCTCATCGTCAACGCCCTGCGCAACGGCGGCACGGTCAACTGCTCGGAGATCGGCCACGGCATCCAGTGGGACTTCATCAACCGCGCCGGCGGCCTGCTCGCCGTGCAGGCGTTCTCCTACAACCTCACCATCAACAACCCCATCCCCGAGTGCCGCCGCAAACAACCGGCCGGGAAGCCCGACGACCGCGACCTCGAACCGGTCCGCTACGCCGTCAACCACAGCAACCTGAGGCCCGGCGACGTGATGCTGCTGGCCTCGGTCTCCGGCCGCAACCGGCAACCGGTCGAGCTGGCCCTGGCCTGCCGCGACCGCGGCGTGCGGACGATCGGTTTCACCGCCATGGCCTACACGCAGAAGGTCACCTCGGCGCACCCCTCGGGCAAGCGGCTGTTCGAGGTTGTGGACGTGGCGGTGGACAACGGCGCACCCTACGGCGACGCCGGGGTCGAGGTGCCCGGCTACGAGGTCAAGCTCATCCCCCTGTCGGGCCTGGGCATGATCGCGGCCGGGTGGATGATCTGGGAACAGGTGATGACGAAGATGGCCGCGGCGGGCACTCCGGCCAGCGTCTTCATCAGCCAGAACCGCGAGGACGGGCCGGCCTACAATGACAAGATGAAGGCGCAGTACCAGCAGCGGGGATTCTGACGCATGAGCGCGCAAGCCTACTTCCGCGAGGCGATGGCCGCCCTCGAACGCGTGGCCGCCACCCAGGCCGACGCCGTCGGCCGCGCCGCCGAGCTGCTGGTCGAGGCGATCGCCGGTGACGGCGCCATCTACGGCTTCGGCGCCAGCCACTCGTTCATGATGATCGAGGAGATGGTCTACCGCACCGGCGGCCTGATGCTGGTCAACCCGATCTACCCGCACGGCATGAACCTGGCGGTGCGGCCGTTGACCTCGACGTCGCAGATCGAGCGCATCCCCGGCCTGGGGCGCGAGCTGCTCGCCACCGCGCCGGTGAAGGCCGGCGACGTGGTGATCGTGATCTCGACCTCGGGCCGCAACGCGGTGCCGGTTGACGTGGCGCTCGCCGCCCGCGAGCGCGGCGCCCACGTCATCGGCATCACCTCGCTGGCCTACACCCGCGGGGTCTCCAGCCGGCATCCCTCGGGCAAGAAGCTCATGGATTGCTGCGAGGTGACGCTGGACAACGGCGCGCCCGTGGGAGACGCCGCCGCCGAGATCCCCGGCTTCCCCCAGAAGGTCGGCCCGCTCTCGTCGGTCACCGGCTGCGCCCTCGTCAACGCCCTGGCCGCCGAGACCGTCGCCCGGCTGGCCGCACGCGGCCTGACCCCGCCCGTCTTCATGAGCGCCAACCTCGACGGCGGGGATGCCTTCAACGCCCGGTTGCTACGCGAGAACGCCCACCGCATCCACTACCTGGCGTAGAGCGCGGAACGCGGGGCGGGACGCGGCGGCGGGACGCGGGGCGCGGGGCGGGGCGCGGGGCGCGGGGCGGGACGCGGCGGCGCAGACGGCGCCCCCCCCATCCGCCACTCACCGGCGCTCGCCCCCGCTCTCACGCCCCCTCCCGGCTGCGCCGCACGGCCTCCGCCGTACGCAAGGGCCGGGCATAGAGCCACACTTGCGCCACCGCGGGGGCGATGCGGAGTTCGCAACCTCCGTTGACGTGACGGAGGTACGGATTGAAACGCCCCCACCCGAACTGACGGGTGTCGCCGCCGTCACAGAGGCGGCCATCAATGATGGAACTGATGATGCGCGGCCCGCCGTCGAGGTTGGCAACGACGTGATGGCGGCGGCCCGGACGCAGCACGGGGTCGCTGGTCCAGCGGTTCTCGGTCTGGCCGTCGTTCAGCGTGAGTTCAAGGGCACCCCCGGCCGCGGTGCCCAGGCAGAAGCCCCGCCCGGCGGAATCCCGGTTGTCGAGGAGGACGCAGCCGGCTGCGAGGTCCGCAAGGCTCACCCGCAACTCGATCGCCAGGCCGGCGCCGGTGTCCTTGCCACGGTAGTCGGCAGCGTTGCCGTCGCGGACGCGGAACCAGGGCAACGCCGGCAAGGCGGCGCGCTCGGGCATGGCCGCGCCGGGCCGCGCAGGCAGGGCCAGCAGGCACGGCTCCGGAGTGGCGTTTCCCACAGAAGACGCGAGCCCGAGCGCTTCGGCCAGCGCGGCCCACATCTCTTCGATCAGGGCGGCGGGGATCTCATGGACGCGGGCGATGTCCTTCTGGGTCTCGGTCAGGTAGTACCGCCCGTCTTCCTCGATCAGATCCGGATAGCTGATGCGCACGTAGGGGTCGTCGTCGTAGAGGATGATTTCCGGCTCGGACCAGGCGATCTCGCGGCCGGTGGGCGTCTCGATCTCGAGGCCGGCGCTGAGCCAGACCGGATTGCGGTCGTCGTAGGCGCCGCCGTCGGCGTTGCCAGGCGCCTCGCGCTGGACGCGGCCACCGTGATTGTGGAACCAGTAGAGGTACTTCCCGTTTGTGCACCGCCAGGCGAAGTTGGCGGCGCGCGGGTGCTTCATGCGCCGCCCGTCGGCGAAGCACTTGTAGCGCGGCGGGGACCAGGTGTGGCCGCGGTCACGGCTGTAACTCTCGACCGGGTGCCCGTCAAGGCTGCGGTAGACGCAGTAGATCGTCCCGTCGCTGAGGACACAGCAGCTCTGCTCTTCGGAGACCGGCCCGCCTCCCGGCGGCGTGCGCAGGCCCGTCTCACCGTCGGGCAGCGTCTCCCAGCGGGCGCGGGCCGGATCCGGCTCGGAGAGGAGGTTGTCGCTGGCCAGCAGCACACCCTCCGACTGCTCGAAGAAACCCCGCCCCAGGCGGCCGACCTTGTGCAGCGGGACGTAGGCCCGCCCATCGAGCACGAACGGCCTGCCGACGTTCCAGAAGAAGCAGAGCCTGCCGCCATGGACGTTCTCACGGTCGCAACGAAAGGGCCGAACCGGCACGTCGCACCGCTCTCTCGACCAACTGCGGCCATGATCGTCACTGTACCTGAAAACGTAATGCCCCAGGCTGTCGACGCGCCGGATCGTCTGCCGGCCATCGTGGCTGAGGATCTCCCGCACATTGTCGGTGTTGTGATTGTAGAAGATGAACACCCGGCCCGAAGGGGCCTTCAGCATCACGGCGTACGAGTTTTCGCGCCGGTCGCCGGGCTCGACGGGGACCGGCTCCGACCACGAGCGCCCGCGGTCGGTGCTGCGCAGCGTGATCACGTGCTGCCCCTCGGCGCCTTCATGTCCGGGGCCGGTGGTGACGCAGCACAGCCAGGCGCCGTCGTCCGAGCGCACGACGTACGGCTGGTCGCTGTAGCTCTCCGTCGGAATCTCCAACCCATGGCTGAGATGGCGCGGGTCGGGGCTGGTGGGAACAGGGGGGGCGGGGACGGGGGATGATCTCGATGTCATGCGCGGTGCCTTCCCGGTGTTTGCCGGATTGACGTCAGGTGGAGGGTGGAAGGTCGAGGGGGGAAGGTGGAAGGGGGCAAGATGGCAAGGTGGATGGTAGATGGTTGATGGTAGATGGTGGAAGGTTGAAGAGGGCAAGATGGCAAGGCGGTTTCAGGTGGAGAAGAACAGGTGATCGGGTGACCGTTGTGCTCCTGATGAGGCGGTTGCCTCAGGCGATCGCCCTGCCCTGTCTGCGACAGGCTCGAGTGCGGCCAAGCGCCCGACGCGCCGGACTCCGCGGGATCCCGGCGCCGAATTCCCTTGCCCGGCCACGACACCGCACCTGCCCAGTTCGTGAAAACCACGCCGTTTTCGCGAACTCGACCACGCCGCCAGCCGACGCCCAGTGCGTGAAAACCACGCCGTTTTCGCGAACTCAGCCACGCCGTCGGCCCACGCCCAGTGCGTGAAAACCAGACCGTTTTCGCGAACTCAGCCATGCCGTCGGCCCGCGCCCAGTGCGTGAAAACCATGCCGTTTTCGCGAACGCGGCGCCCTGCATCGAACCCGGTCAGTGCGTGAAAATCGTGCCGTTTTCGCGAACGGCGAAGCGGACAGCCGGGGCGACGCACGTCGTGGGGGTACGCCCTGGCGACAGAGGCGGGGCGGTCACGGTGGGCAGAGGGCGCAGACGGAACGGAAGACTTCGGTCGAGAGGTAACGGTCGCCGCGGTCGGGGAACAGGGTGACGACGGTCGAACCGCGCGGCAGGTCGCGGGCGACCTGCATGGCGCCCCAGAGGGCGGCGCCGCTGCTCAAGCCGCAGAACAGCCCCTCGCGCACGGCGAGGTCGCGCACGGTGTTGAAGGCGTCCTCGTCACGGCACGTCACGCGGTCATCGAGCAACGCGGGGTCGAAGATGGGCGGCACGATGGACTCCTGCATGTTCTTCAGCCCCTGGATGCGATGGTTGGGAGCGGGTTCCACCCCGACGACGCGCGTGCGCGGGTGGTTTTCCCGGAAGTACCGCGCGCAACCCATGAGGGTGCCGGTGGTTCCCATGCCGGCCACAAAGCAGTCGGCTTCGCCGTTGGTGCCGCGGGCGATCTCGGGGGCGGTGGTTTCGGCATGGGCGCGCCAGTTGGCGGGGTTGGCGAACTGGTTGGGCAGGTAGTACTGGTCGCCGCAGGATTCCATCTCGGCGTGGGCGCGGCGGATGGCGCCGTCGGTGCGCTGACAGCCCGGGGTCAGCTCCAGCTCGGCGCCGAGGGCCAGCAGGATGGAACGGCGTTCCTCGCTGACGCAGGTGGGCATGATCAGTTTGATGCGGTAGCCGAGGGCGGCGGCGACCATGGCCATGCCGATGCCGGTGTTGCCGGAGGTCGGTTCGAGGATGGTCTTGTCGTGCGTCAGCTCGCCGCGCGCGATGGCGTCCAGGATCATGGCGCGGGCCGGTCTGTCCTTGACCGAGCCGCCGGGGTTGGCGCCTTCGAGCTTGGCGAGGATACGGACGCCGGTCGCCTGCGCGTCCCAGACGCGGCGGATCTCGACCAGGGGCGTGTTGCCGATCGCATCCAGAACGGTCATGGTCTCTCCTCGACGGCGGCGTCACGGGCTTGCGGCGGCCCCTGCGGGGCGGCCGGTCCGGCGGATGCGCCCGCCCGGTTCGATGGCCGTAATATAGACTCTTCAGCCGCCCTTGGCGCGGGGCGTTCGGGCAATTGGAGGTGGCCCGCGCGCTTGCATGGGCGGGTATAGTAATGGCGGGCGGATTCACGGCACGGGCGTGGGATCGGGGACTCCGCCGAGTCCGCATGCTGGACAACGTTCCGAGCCGAAAGGCATCCATGCGCCCGACAGTCAGCTTCCGCGAGTGTGGCACACTGGCCGTCAGCCCGGAGGTCTCGGCAGGGCTGGCGATACGGGATCTGGGTCCCCGCGTCCGCTTCGACAACGAGGAGGGGGCGCCACGGCCTGTCACGGCCTCCGAAGCTGCCGTCACCTGGACGGGCGACCGATGGCGCATGCGGACGGAGCTGTTGCCGTGCGGTCCGCAGAGCATCGAGCTGCGGTCGCGTCTCTGCTGCCAGAGCGCGGGTGTGCTCAACCACGTCGAGCTGCTGACCGGAGACGCCCACCTCTGCGAGGCTGAGCCGGGACAGGTGCGTGTGCTGACCCTCAGTCGTTACGGCGGCGACGTCGTGGCGGCGGTCCAACCGTCGCCGGTCTGCACGGCGGCGGCCGGCGAACCCAATCAGGCTGCGCCAGCCCCCGTCCCTGCCACGCTCACCTCGGAAAATGTGATGGTGGTCTACGACCGCGGCGGCCGCCGTGCGCTGCTGATCGGTTTCCTCTCCAGCGAACGCTGGCAGGGGCGCGTGTCGCTGGACGTCTCCGCGGGGAACGACGGGCGGCTGCAGGTGGGCTTCGACGGCGGCGACGTTCACGTTGAGGCCGGAGAGCAGCTTGCCCTGGAGACCGTCATGCTGGCCTGGGGCAGCGATCCCTGGCGCCTGCTCGAACAGTACGCCGACCGGGTGAAGGAACGCCACGGTGTCACCTGCCCGGATCTCCCGCCGGTGAGCTGGTGCAGCTGGTACCCGTACCGGCTTGGGGTGTCGGCGGAGCGCCTGCTGGCCGAGGCCCGGATCGCGGCCCGGCGCCTGAAGCCCCTCGGCCTTGGCATCATCGAGGCCGACCTCGGCTGGGAACGGCAGCATCTGCCGCATGTGTTCGAGCCCAACCGGCGGTTCGCGCGCGGCCTGAGGTGGCTGAGCGAGGAACTCGGCAGGCTCGGGTTCGCTCTCGGCGTCTGGAAGGCGCCGTTCACGATCAGCGCGCTGGACTCGCTGACACAGGAGCACCCGGACTGGGTGATCCAGGGCGAGGACGGGCGGCCAGTGTCGGTCTGGACCTGGTTCTGGGAACCGCACGGGGACGTCTATGTCCTCGACTTGACTCACCCCGGCGCGCAGGCCTGGCTGCGGGAGAACTGCGAGGCGCTTCACCGGGCGGGGGTTCGCTACTTCAAGGCGGATTTCATCGGCATGGCCGCCGACCACCGTGCCAAACGGCGCCACGACCCGCGCATCGTCGCCGGCGGGGGAGCGGAGGCCGCGCGCATCGGCGCCCGCCTCATCCGCGACGCGTTGCCGGACGCGCTGGCCCTGAACTGCGGCGGCCCCCAGATGCCGGGCACGGGTGCGTGGCCGTTGCTGTACGTCTGCAACGACACCGGCAATACCGGCCTGCAGTCGTGGGAATTCGCGCGCACCAACTTCCGCGCCGCCGCATGCCACTTGTGGCAGAACGGCCGCTGGGGCATCATCCAGACCTCCTGCCTTTGCGTCGGACTGCCCGGCACACTCGAAGAGGCCCGCGTGCGTGCCACCGCCGCGTTCCTCTCCGGAGGGCAGGTGGACATTTCCGACACCCTGACCACCCTGCCCGAGGACCGCTGGGCCGTGCTCGAGGCAACCCTCCCCCCGCTCGGCAAGAGCGCAACGCCGATTGACCTCTTCGAGCCGGTCTTCCATCGCCAGGCCGCCGACTACGAGGCGCTCTGCAAGGGCCTGCCCACCGCGTACAAGGAGCGCGAGCATCCGCCGGGCTCGGTCTGGCATCTGCGTCTCGATCATGATGGCGACGCCTGGGACCTGGTCGCCGTGTTCGCCTTCGATCAGGTCTCCGGCCGCGAACGACCGGAACTCTCCAACTTCACGGTGCCCTTGGCTCGGCTCGGGCTGGATCCCGCCGCATCCTACTGGGCCTACGAGTTCTGGAGCGGGCAGTTCCTCGGCGTCGTGCCCGGCGGCCGGGCCAACCCCGATCGCTATGCCCACCCTGGCGACTGGCAGGATCTGGTGACGCCAGGCCCGGCCGGGACACTGAGTCTGACCTTCAGCGGACCGGCCGTCAAGCTGCTCGCCCTGCGCCGGCCCAGACCTCACCCCTGGGTGCTCGGCACCAGTTTCCACCAGAGCTGCGGAATGGAACTGGCCGACGTCAGGTGGGATCCGGCTGCCTGCGCCCTGTCGGGAGTGTTGTGCCGGCCTCCGGGACAAAGCGGTCATGTCGCGCTGGCCGTGCCTGACGGCTGGCGGGTGGTCAGTGCCGAGGCCGAAGGGTGCCGGGCCGGGGTGGCCCCGACCGCAGCCGGCGGGACACGTCTCAGCGTCGTGACCGCGGGGGAGCGCACCGGCTGGCGCCTGAGATTCAGCCGAGACGTTGAACCGTAGACTGTCTCCGGCGGCTCAGACGGGAAGACGAGAGGCGCCTGCAAGCCCCCGGTAGGCGTCGGTTTCGGATGTCAGTGTTCAGGTTCCAGGAATACGCAAATGACTGTGGTTGAATGCGCTGCTTGCTGACATACGAAACCCGACATCTGCACACTCCGCTTGCGGAATAGGGCTCTGCAGGCGGCCCAACGAATCAGATGCAGCCGGCTGCCGTCGGGTGTTCCACGCCTGAGATGCTGCGTTTCCGCGTCTGAGGAGGCTCGTGTCCATGCCCCTGCCCCCTTTGGTTCAGCAGTCGGTGGCCCCGCGCGGCGATCTGTGTGAGATGCTCCGCCATCATCTCGTCAACCGCGGTCTGGCCTCCATGCAGGACTACCGGCAACGGGCCGAAGCCAACTGACCGCCGGTCGCGGAGTCCGCCGAAGAAGCGGTCGCGCGGTGAAGTGGAGACTGGCTGACCACCCGACGTCGCGTCGCCCCTCTTGCTGTCCGCGACTTGCCGGGCCGGAGGCGGTGTCCTCACCCCCACGGGGTCCAAAGGCTCGGCTGCGGCTCGATGGCGTGGACGCGGAAGTCACGGATGTCGGCCATCACGTCCGAGCCGATCAGGCGGAACCCGAAAAGCCCCCAGTCGGGGATGGGATAGTGCGCCGTGTCGCGGTCGAAACAGCCGTGGGCAAAACGGGCGTCGACGTGGAACTGGAAGTGGCCGGCGCTCTTGCAGAGGCGGATGTGGTAGGGGCGGTTGATTTCCATGCACGGGTCAATCCCCTCGGCCACCAGCAGCCCGCCGGGGTTGCGGCGCACATTCGAGGTGCTGGTGTGCTCGCCCCGATCATTGAAGCGACTGAAGGAGATGTGATAGCTCTGCAGACCCTTCTTCGCCGAGAAGTAGTCGGCCATGACGCCGGTGCGCGGGGGCAGGGCGGCGCGGTCCTCGATGAGGTTCTCGCCCTTGAGTCCGCGGATGGCGACGTAGTTGATCACCAGCCCGCCGTGCGAGCGCACGGTGATGTCGTACTCAATGGCGATGTGGTCCGGCAGGACAGGGCGGAAGAAGGCCATGCAGCCTTCGGCGCCCTGCCGGCTGCCGACGCAGTGCAGGCGCATGCCGCCCTCGGGGGCAGGGGCGATGTGGCCGGCGCCTTCGTGGTGCCAGCGATCAAGCGTCCCAAAATCGTCGGTGTGCAGCGGCTCCCGGTTGGGGTAATGGACGGGCATGGAGGCGCCTTTCCGTCAAGATGCGCCGGGGTGGCCGGCCCGGTCGCCAGCCGGGCGGAAGGTCGGCGTACCGTTCGCACGGCCCCCGTCAAGGATAGGTGAATCCGTGGGCGACATGGACCTGAGGCCGGCCGCTGAAATCGGACTGGAAGACGGCGAACCGGCCGTCGGGCGACAGGCAGGGGTGCGGGTGGGCGGGCTGGGTCTTCCACGAGGTCCGCGCCAGGCCGAGGAGGCGGGTTTCGAGGTAGGGCGCGTCGCCGTGTTCCGGCTCGACGTAGGCGCCCACGTAGAGCATGCAGGTCTGGGGCAGCACATAGCCGTCGGTGTCGCTGACCAGATGCCGGCCGGAGCCGTCGAAGTTGAAATGGCAGGCGTCGGCCCGGCTGACGAACCGCGTCAGGTCCACCCATTTCGACGGCGCCGCGGCACGGGCCTCGCGCACCGTTTCCGCCTCCATGCCTGCCGGTTCGACCTCGACAAAAGGCACGCGCCAGCGCGTCGTGGAGACGTTGTACATGCTGGCGACGAATGTCCGCGCGCTCCTGCCGCGCCAGCAGGCGTGGCTGGTGATGTAGGCCGGCGGGGCGGGCAGGGGCAGGACGCGGCAGGGGCCGCGGCCGTCGTGCGGGTAGTCGCCGCCGTCGTCGCGGCAGACGCAGGTGAAGTCGAAGGTGGCGTCGCCCGAGGGGGTCGGGCCCCAGCTGCCGTCCGGCGGCGTGAGCCAGGAACCGTTCGCCAACCGGGCCGGACCGACGGCCACGAGGATGTCGTAGACGCCGGCATGGTCGTTGCCCGGGCAGAAGGCGGCGCCCTTGCGGTACACCGAGGCGCCGGCCTTGCGGTGCTTGTTGGTCAGCTCCACCAGCCATTGCCTGCGGTTCCGGACGTCGAAGACGCGCAGCGCCCAGGGCGCGCCCTCGGTCTTGCCGTCGCCCAGGAAGACCGAGAGCAGGACGTGCTCGCCGTCGGCCGACACGTCCATCCAGCCGGTGGACAGCGGGGCCGGGGCGGTCATGAGGGGTTCGGCCTTCCCGGTTTCGAGCGAGACGCGGCGCAGTTCGAGCGTGCCGCCTTTCTGGTAGAACTCGAAGAGGCTGTCCCCGGCCGGGTCGAGCTGGCCGCCGGCGAGGCTCAGAGAGCCCTCGGCGTCCGCGGCGGTCGGCGTGAAGGGCGGCAGCACGTTCGCCCATTCGCGGACGGGGCGGATTGCGAAGCCGTCCTCGGTGTCGCAGAGCCAGAGGCCGGGCTTGGCGGCGCCGTTGTCGGCGGCCTCGCGGCGCAGCAGAAAGCGCTTCGAGTCGGGCGTCCAGCGGATCGCGTTCTGCTGATCCATGTGGCTGTCGCGGGCCGGGTCGGTGGTCACCTGGACGACGCGCAGGGCCTTGGGGGAGAAGGGGGTACGGAACTCGTCGCGTTCGCGGGCTTCGCGGGTCATGTCGGGGCGTCCTTGCTTGGGGCGATGGCGGGGGGGCAGGAGTCGCGGTCCATGTAGAGCCGGCCGGGGTAGTCGTACAGGATCGAGGCGGGCAGCGCCTCGGCGGCGTGCGGCAGGGCGAGCACGCGTTCGAGGATGGGGCGCTTGGTGGCCAGGGGCACCATTGTGAACTTGTGCGCCGCACCCATCAGCGCCGGGACCGTCAGGGTGATGCCCTTCTTGAGCTCGTCGGCGGCGGCGCGGAAGTTGGGGTCGTCGCGAAGCTGGCGGATGGACTCCTCGCAGACGTCCACGACACGGACCGGCTCCGGATCGTCGAAACGGGTGATGCCGGGCTCGTTGAGCGCCAGGTGCCCCGAGCGGCCGATGCCCTGGCAGAGAATGTCAATGGGCTGGTGCCGCCGGAAGACCTCGGCGAAGGCCCGCGCCTCGGCCTCGGGCTCGGGGGCGTTGTAGCGGGGCACGAACCAGGCCTTGGGGTGGACTCTGTCGTACAACTGCCGGCGCAGCTGGCGGATGCAAGTGACCGCCTCGGGCAGGCCAGGCCCCCAGAACTCGTCCATGTTGAAGCAGACGACGCGGCCCCAGTCGAGGCCGGGCTCGGCCGCCAACGCGTCGAGGAACGTGGCCTGGCTCTCCGCCGCGGCGAAGATCATCCGGACCTCGGGCTGGCGGGCCAGGAGGCCGCGCAAGACCGCTCCCACGTCCCGCGCCGCCCGCCGGCCCAGCTCCGTATAGCTCTCGCAGACAATGAGTTCCGTCCTGCCAAAGTACATCGGATACCCCCCTGCTTCACGGCCATTCGAAGTCGTACGCCACGTGCACCTGCGGCCGGCCGCTGAAGTCGGACTGGAAGACCACGAAGCGCGCGTCGGGGGACAGCAACGGGTGGGCGTGCGAGGGCTGGCCCTTGTAGCTTGAGCGCGTCAGCAGCAGGTAGGCCGCCTTCAGCCACGGATCCTCGTCCGCGGACTCGATGCGGGTAGCAATCCACAGGAACGAGTACTTGCCCTCGACGTAGCCGTCCGTGTCGCTGACGAAGTGCCTCCCGGAGAGGTCGCAGGCGAGGTGGCAGGAATCGGCCCGCGCCAGTTTGCGGCTGAGGTCAACGGGCTGGGGCACGCCGGCCGCGTGCTGTCCGCGCCAGTACTCGGGGTTTTCGCGTCCGCCGGGCAGCGCCACCGGCGCCGCCTCGAAGACCGGCGAGCGCCAGCGCCCGCCGCGCACGTCGTAGACGGCGCAGAACAGGCGGTCACCGTCGCCGAGGAAGCCATTGTGCCCGCCCGAAACGATGTCGCCGCCGTCGCCAAGGGGGACCATGCGCCAGTCCGTGCCGTCGTCCCGCACCACGTGGTGGGCGGTGAGGGCCCCTTCCCCGCGCGGGAACGGCGGCGGCATGTTCTGCCAGCGCCACGAGCCGTCGGGCGGGGTCAGCCAGGAGCCGTCCGACAGCCGGCCGTCACTGCCGATCAGGCTGACGTCGTACGGCGCGGCCGGATTCTTCGAGTACTGGCAGTGCATGTTGCGGAAGCCGTTGCCGAACTCGATGGTCCGCCAGGTGCCGCCTTCGAGGTCGAAGATGTAGGCGCCCCACGGCGCGCCCTCGGTGCGGCCGTCCCCAAGCCAGGCACCGAAGAGCAGGTGCCGGCTGTCGCTGGAGAGGGTGAGGCAGCCGCGGACGGTCAGCGGCGCCGGTGCCGTGCACACCAGGACGCGTTCGCCGTCGGCCAGGCCGATGCGGAACAGCTCAAGGGTGCCCCCGCGGCGGCGGATTTCGTACACATGCCGGCCGTCGGGCGCCAGGCCGGCGCCGCAGAAACACTCCCGCGTCTTGCGGAACTCCTCAATGCCGGCGGCCTCGCCCTCGTACTCGAGGATGGGCCGGACCGCAAAACCGTCCTCGGTGTCGCACAACCAGAGGCCGCCCTTGCGGCTGCCGTCGGCGCTCGCCCGCCGCCAGAAGGCGAAGCGCTTCGAGTCCGGCGTCCACGAGTTGCAGTCCATGTAGACGTTCTCGCTGTCGCGCGAGTCGTCGGCGGTGATCTGCACCACTCTCAGCCCCGGCTGGCTGGCCGGGGTGGCGAACTCGTCGCGCTCGCGGGCTTCACGGGTCAGCATGGCACCCCCTTTACGGTTCGATCGGGGGGACTGGCGTGCCCCACTCGTACTCGTTGAGGGCCGGGCGGTCGGCGAAGTACTTCGGCACGCTCATGTCCTTGGTGTTCAGCTTGGCCTGCGCCGCCTGAACCGGCTTCAGCGCGTCCGCCGGGCCGACCATGAACACGGCCACCCCCCACGACGGCACCTTCAGCTTGAACTGCCCGTCGGTGTCCGTCTCGATCTCCCGCTCGTCGAGCATGCTCCAGGCCAGGGCGCCCTTCTTCACCAGCGCGGCGTCCACGGCGACGTCGTATTCGGCCTCGGTCTTGTCGTGACTGATGACCACGACCATCATCGTGCCGTCGGCGGCCAGGCGGGGGAGGACTTCGAGGTTCATCGGCAGCTTGCCGTCAAGGGTCAGGGTCACCGGCCGCGTCACGCCGGCCTTGCGGGCGGCGTAGCCGAGCGCCTCGGCGTAGGGCCGGTTGGCCTCGTGGAGTTCCGGTATCTCGGACGGGAACGGGTTGCAGGGTTCGGTGCCGCGGTGGGCCTCCATGCGTGAGGAGATCGCGTGCAGGCTCATCCCCTCGCGCGTGCCGAGCCAGACCGTGCTCGGCGTTTCGACTCCGACGACCTTGTCGCCCCACCAGGCGATTGGCTTGGCGTCGCCGACCGGGCTGGCCTCGTCGACCTCGCCCCACGTCACGGCCGTGCCGACGGCGGTCAGCGCCTCGGCGTAGCGGATGACGGGCGGGGTGCGCATGTCGAGCGGGCTCTGGGCAATGCCGAGGACCTCGCTGGGCATCCGGGCCATCGCCTCGTCAAGCTGTTTCCACACCGCCTCGTCTCGCACGAGCTTGCCGGTGGCGTCGCGCAGCATCGTCCAGGACGGGTCGCGCATGGGCTGTCCGCCCTGCATGCCCTGGTTGTCGGGGATGGGGCGTCTCGGCTTGCCGTTCTCGTCGAGCAGGTATTTCTGTTCGGTGCGGGCGTACAGCCTGGCCCAGGCGCGCGGGTCGTCGAGGTCGTGCACACTGTGGCCCTGCAACTTGAACGGGCCGCCCCAGGTGTCGAAGGGCACCGCCCACACGGCCTCCTCCGCCGTCTGGGTGCTCGGGTAAAACGCATTCTTGTGCTTGCGCGCGATCTTCACCCCGAAGTGCTTTTCGAGGAAGTCAATGCGTTTGCCGGTGGCGACGTCCAGCGTCAGGCTGTCCACATTGGCAAAGACCACCCCGCCGCCGGCGATGAACTCGGCGATGCGCTGGCGGATGGTCGGCGTGCTCCATTCGCTGCCGACGACGTACAGCGCCTTGTAGTCGCCGAGCTTCGTTTCGCCCAACTCGATCTCCTCCTCGGTCAGAAGGTGCCAGGGGTACTGCAGGTTCTGCAAGGCCTCGGCGGTCCAGCCGAAGTCCTGCTTGGGATACTGGAAGTAGCGGTAGAAGTAGCCGGTGGTGTCGGGCATCAGCAGCGCGATCTGCGGCCGCACGGGTGCGGACTTCGCAAGGAAGCCGGCGTAGTGGGCCTTGAAGAAGTTCTGCCAGTAGGCGATCTGGAGGCGCTGTTTCTGGTCGCGGCTGCGGTAGCGCGGGCTGTAGAGCCAGTGGTGGGTGCCGTCCACGGTGTGGCCCATCATGCGGGCGAGCGCGCGATCCATGTCGTGCGGGCCGTTGTACTGGTCATGCCCCTCCTGTCCGAAGTAGAACCAGATCCAGCCCATGACCGTGTTGCGGTGGCGCGGTGCCAGGCGGTCGGTGATGGCATAGTTCAGGTTCATCACCGGTGCCTCGGGCCAGCAGTGCTCGACGTTGACCACCGGGCTGAGGCGGTGGTACCAGTAGAAGCTGTTGCCGTGCCGCTGGTTGGCCCCCGGCCAGATGATGAAGTGCTGCGTGAACGGGTAGCAGCTCACCCGACCCGGCGAGCCGAGCCGGTTGACGGCCTGGCTGGCCTCCTCGTTGATGCGGCGGAAGAACTCGAACGTGTAGTAGCGGTGGAAATCGATCAGCAGCTTGTAGCGGCCGGGCTCGCGGTACATCACCGTGTCAGTCTCGGGCATCGCGGAGAAAATCCGCGTGCCGTCCTTCTTGACAGGGTCATAGCCCGGCGCGGTCCAATCGAGCGAGACCTGCACCGGCTCGACCTCGTCCCAGCTCTTCAGGCTCTGCCCGGTCAACGCGTTGTAGGTCCGCCCGTCCCGGTTGCTGTCCTCACCCGGCGAGGCATCGCCGAACCACACGTCCTTGACGAAGGCGCGGAACTCGGCCCGCATTGGGTCGCGATAGTCCATCTGGGCACGGGTGCGCAGGCCGACCTCGTCCCAGGAGCAGGTCAGGCGGTGATCGCCGACGGTGAAGAGGTGATGGCCGTAGAAATGCCCCATGCCGGTGATGGCGGCCACCCCGGCCTGGTAGTTGGCGGCGTCAAAGAAGCTGCCGCAGGCCTCGCGCTGACGGCTGCCTTCCTTGCCGTCGAACTGCAGCGGCGGCGGCCCGTTGGCGCCCCACAGGGTCTGGTCAATCGCACCGAGAAGCCCCCTGGACTTGAGGAATGAGCCGACCATGAAGGTGAAGCTGGCGCCCTTGTAGGCGCAGTTGTAGCCCATGCGGTTCCAGTCGTCCAGCATGGCCTCCTCGAAGGCGGTGTTGATCGGGCGCGGATCCTTGGCCGGGTCGTAGACGCCGTTCTTGGCGCTCTTGCCGTAGTCCTGCTGCGCCTTCCAGTTGGCCACGGCAGCCTGGTCCGCCAGCTTCCAGTCCACCTTGCCGACGAAGGCGCGCGCCTCGCCGCCGAACGGCCCGTCGTAGGGGGTCACCGGCGGGTCCGGCAACTTCTTCCACGCCTCGTAGAGCGCGATTCGCCACGGCTCGACCGAAGGCGGCACCGGTTCGGCAGCCTGTGCGGACACGGCGCAGGCCAAAGCCAGGGCCGCCACGGCAAGGAACAGTACATGCTTCATCATCTCGACCTCACTCCTTCTGTATTCTGTTGGACGTTCGGACACGGGGTTGGGGGTTGTGTAACTCCGTGACTTGGGGATTGGGGGACTGCGTGCCTTTCCTTGTTACTCGTTGTTCCACCACATCGAGGAGGAGCCCTGCTGGAACATCATGCGAAAACTGCTGTCGCTGGTGCGCCAGATGGTCGAGTGACCGTCGGCCCAGGTCGAGACGCCCATGGAGAGAGGGTTGCCGAACTGCCAGTCGTGGGTGGCGCACTCGACGTAGCCAATGGTGCCGGAGTAGCTTTCCGCGAAACAGGTGAAGAAGGTCTGGCATTGTTCGATGTCGCCGATGTCGCTGTCGCGGCGGATGGCGTTGCGGCGTCCGGCCATCTGCGGGTTGCTGGCAGCGGTGCAGGGATAGGAGAGCGGGTACTGGTTGGTGATGCCATTGACCTTGAACGCGCAGGTGCCCTGCCAGCCGGCGACGATCTGGAATCCGCCCCCGAAGTACTTGTCGCCGACGCAGTCCCAGGCGCTGCCACGGTGCGCGCCGATGAAGTCGTACGGTGCCGGAATCTCGAAGGGGCCGTAGTCGCCGAGGCTGAACCCCGTCGGCAGTCCGAACGCGGCGCGCGGGAAACGGTTGCCGTGCGTCCAGGGATGGCAGCCGTCATTGTCGGTGGAGTACAGGTTGTACATGGCGTGCAACTGGCGCTGGCGCTGCATGCACTGCAGGAGCACCACCCGTTTTCGCGTCTTGTTCAGAGCCGGCAACAGCAGCGAGGCCAGAATCCCGATGATCGCCACCACCACCAGCAGCTCGATCAGGGTAAACGAATGTTACTCATGGTTCTCTCGCCTGCGGCGTTCATCCACGTGGGACGCGGTCGACCGCCGCTCGCCGCCGCCGCAGGGCGAGAACGGCGCCCGAGAGCAGCAGCGCCACGCTGGCCGGTTCGGGGATGACCACGCTGTAGAGCACCACGTCGTTGCCGCCGAAAAGGGCAACGCTCGCGTCGTCAACCAGTCCCGCGTAGGTGATGAACAGATAGGTCAGGCCGGAGTTCCACACCGCGGCCCCCTCGGGGAGACCGGCAAACGTTCCGCTCAGCCCGCCGACCGCATCGAGAATGCCGAACAGATTGCCCTCGGCGGGGGTGAAGCCGTCCAGCAGTACAAGGTCCAGCGCACCGTCGAGGGTGGTGGTGCCCGAGACCTTGATGCGGTCGTATTCCTCGGTGTCGTTGAAGGTGAAGACCGTGCCGCCGAGTTCGATCTGCGTGGTGGACGCGTCATCGAGGCTGAGCGCGCCGGAGATTTCAGTCGAGCCGGCGCTGGCGCCGGGCGCCACGGTGCCGCCGGTGACCGTAATGGTCTCGGAAATCCGGCCCGTTCCGCCGACGGTGCCGCCGTTGACCGCCAGTCCGGCGGCGGTGCTGCTGTAGTTCATGGTGCCGTTGACCAGCAGGGTGCCCTGCACGGTGGCCAGGCCGCCCATTTCTGCGAAGGTCGCCACGCCCGCGCCCGTGCTGCCGAGAATTACCGTGGCCGCGGGGCCGATGGTGGTGATTCCGGCATTGGCCGGGTCGAGATTCAGCGTTGCACCGCTGGCACCGGCCTGTACGCTCCACGTGCCATTGGTGAGGGTGTTGCCGCTGACAAACTGGGTGGCATTCACCGCCGCCGGGACGGTGAAAGTGGCTTGGCTGACCTCGACGGTCCCGGTGTTTTGGAAAGCGCCGGCGCTGTAGCCCCAGGTCACGTTCGTGCCGCTGACGCGGTACGTCCCGTCATTTTGGAAGGTGGCGCCGCGGAGGTTCAGGTTAGTGCCGCCAGTGACGTCGATCAGCCCGTCGTTCTCGAAGATGCCCGTGTCCAGATAGAACGTGCTGCCATTGGTCATGGTGATGGTGTTGCCGGCGGCATTCTTCAGCGTCCCCGTGCCGGAGGGCTTGATGGTGTAGCCGCCCGCTCCGGTGAAACGCAGGGGGCTGCGGAACTCCAGCGTCTGCCCGGCAGCGATCACAAACTGGCTGTCGTTGTTGGCGCCGACCCAGTCGATTTGGCTGTCCAGGTCGATGTACCCGCTGCTGGAAGACGCGACGGGCCACCTGGCGAGGGTGACGTTGCCGCTGATCTTGCCCCGCAAGGCGGCGATGTTGCCGGCGAGCTGGATGGTGCTGCCGCTCTCGGCAATGAACTGGGTGTCGTCGGAGGTCTGATGGCCGCCGTAGAGGGAGGCCCCGTCAAACCGGATGGTTCCGTTGTTGATGGCGCTCAGCGTCCCCCCGTTGTCGATCAGGCGCGCGCGGATGTTCAGGGTGGCACCGTCGGCCTGGATGAGGCCGGTCGCGGCATTGACGATGGCCACGTCGTAGATGGCGCTGCCATTGGTGAACGACCCTCCCGAGGCGGTGGCGGAAATGGTGTCGTTGTTGAAGAATCGTCCGGGCGAGGTGGTGCCGCCACCCTGCTGGCGCAGTTGGACGAAGCCGCCGCCGGTGAGGTTGAAGTCGCCGTCATTGGTGAAGCCCGCGGGGACGTTGTTGGTACCCCAGCGATCGACGTAGAAGGTGTTGTTGTTAGTGTGGTTGAAGGTTCCCTGGTTCACCCAGGACCCGCCGTCGTTGACCGCCGCCAGCAGCAGGTTCGTTGCGGGGGTGAGGTACGTGAAC
>MVZH01000040.1 GCA_002068325.1 Lentisphaerae bacterium ADurb.BinA184
GGGGTCGAGTTCCTTGACCACGTCATAGCGTGCCAGGCCGAGCTCGGTGGCGCGCCAGGTCAGAAAATGCTGCCAGGCCATGGTCGTCGTGTAGGGGCTGCGCGGAAACTTGCCGGGCAGTATCTGTCGCCAGTCGGAGTAACGTGTGTTCCATGCCGCGTTGACGCCCTCCAGCCCGCCGTAGATGGCATCGAGCCACGCGTGGTATCGGTTCACGGTATACGGGCAGTGACATACCTGTCCATCGGCGTTCCTTTCATGGCGGTGACCGCCTCCGCGCTAGCCTGAGCGACTCATGGACAAAGAGGCAACGGAGGTACCGGAGGCATATCTCATTAGTTCACAATAGCCTACGAACCATTGAGAGGGGCGTCGGCTTCCCCGTCGCCCAAGCGCACGCGGGGATAACCCTCTGCAACGCAAGCCCTTCGTTACCTCCGTTCCCTCTTTGTGGAGACGCCTACAAAAACCTCGCGTCACGTGGCCGGGACGGAGCCCGGCTCTCCATCAGCGCCTGTAAGGACGTCATGTGCCGGGGCTGGAGGGACGACCTCCGTGCCGTCCGGGTTTGTCCGCGGCAAACCGGGTCTTCTCGTATGACCTGGCGGACACGGAGGTCCGCCCTCCATCGCACGAGGCCGTTGTCGTCCACGGGGTTCTGCAAGCGCCTCTGTGAACAACCCAGGTCAGAATTCCGCCCACTTCGGCACGCGCGGGAAGGGGATGACGTCGCGGATGTTCTGCATGCCGGTGCAGAACTGGACCATGCGTTCGAAGCCCAGCCCGAAGCCGGCGTGGGGGACACTGCCGAAACGGCGCAGGTCGAGGAACCACCCGTAGTCCTCGACCTGGAGTCCCGACGCGTTCATGCGCGCGGTGATGACATCGAGGCGCTCCTCGCGCTGGCTGCCGCCGATGATCTCGCCCACCCCCGGCACCAGCACGTCCATGGCCGCCACCGTGCGGGCGTCGTCGCTGAGCCGCATGTAGAACGGCTTGATGGTGGCGGGGTAGTCGGTGACGATCACCGGCCCCTTGCAGTGTTCCTCGGCCAGGTAGCGCTCGTGCTCGCTCTGCAGCTCCGCGCCCCAGGCGACCGGGAACTCGAAGGCGCGGCCGCTCTTCTCGAGGCAGGCCACCGCCTCGCTGTACGTCATCCGGGAGAAATGGCTGGCGCGCAGCGTGTTCAGGGTGTCGAGCAGCGTCTTGTCAATGCGGTCGTTGAAGAACGTCAGGTCCTCGCCGCACTCGTCGAGGACGGCGGCGAAGAGGTGCTTGAGGTAGGCTTCGGCGAGGGCGGCATTGTCGTCGAGGTCGAAGAAGGCGGCCTCGGGTTCGATCATCCAGAACTCGGCCAGATGGCGGCGGGTGTTGGAGTTTTCGGCGCGGAAGGTGGGGCCGAAGGTGTAGATGCGGCCGAGGGCGCAGGCGTAGGTCTCGCCTTCGAGCTGCCCGCTGACCGTCAGGCCGGTCTTCTTGCCGAAGAAGTCCTGGGCGTAGTCAATCCGGCCCTCGGGGGTGCGCGGGAGGGCGTCGAGGTCGAGGGTGGTGACTTGGAACATCTCGCCGGCGCCCTCGCAGTCGCTGGCCGTGATGATCGGCGTGTTCAGGTAATAGAAATCATTCGACTGGAAGAAGTTGTGTGTTGCCCGCGCGAGGGTGTTGCGGACGCGGAGGACGGCGCCGAAGGTGTTGGTGCGCGGCCGCAGGTGGGCGACCTCGCGCAGGCGCTCGAAGGAGATGCGCTGTTTCTGCAGCGGGTAGTCGGCGGGTTCACAGAAGCCGAAGACCACGAGTTCGCGGGCGAACAGTTCGAGCGCCTGTCCCGAGCCGGGCGAGGCGCGCAGCTCGCCGGCGACGCGGATGGCGGCGCCGGGATGCAGCCGGGGGACGTCGGCGGCGTAGTTGGGCAGGCTGCCGTCGGCCAGCACCTGGAGGTTGGCCAGGCACGAGCCGTCGTTCAGCTCGATGAACGAGAACCCCCCCTTCGAGTCGCGGCGCGTGCGCACCCAGCCGCACACCGTCACCCGCGCCCCCCAGTCCCGACGCTTCAACACATGCTTGATCAGTTGCCGGTCCATGAACCCGTCCTGGCTTCCACGCTGGCCAACCGAACTCGAAGGCAAAGCCTCCGCCTCCACGCCGCCGACCGACGAGGAGAGAGGATCCCACCGGACGCATCACGTGGCGCCCTGGCCACCGGAACTCCACGGGGACTTGGGTGCCAGCGCGCACACAGCTCGCACGGCCACGGCGAGACCAGCCGCAGAAGATACCGCGACAATCGCGGAATCAAAGCGGCCGGCGCCCCGCAGGCGGCGGCAACGAATCGGCCGTGGGTCGTAGGTCGTGGGTCGTGGATCGTGGATCGTGGATTAGTCAGGTGACGCGGGGGCGGCAGGAGACCGGCGGCGGGATGACAGCCTGGGGTTCGACACGGCCTGGAGGCCCCCGACCAGGCGGCCAGGCCCAGGACTCTACTTCCCCTCCAGCGCCTGGACCCAGGCCTTGGCGTCGCGCTGGATGGCGGCGCGCCGGGCCGGATCGGAGAGTTCCTTCACGAAGTGCTTGAACAGCTCGGTGAGCACGGTGTGGAAGACGTAGAGGTTGATGACGCGCTCCTCGAAGACGGCGTTGGGTTCGAGGGTTTCGCCGTCGGGCACCTTGAGGCCGCGGAAGGAGAAGTTGTCGGCATCGATCCCGGTGGTCCACTGGTCGCTGTCGCCGCGGGCCAGGGTGATCTTGGCGCGGCGCAGCTTCTTGCCGACCAGGAGGGCGGCCTTGGCCTCGGCGCTCTGGGTGGGCAGGCCCTTGCGGATGGCCGACTCGAAGGCACCCTCACCCTCGGCGACGAAGACCAGCGGCCCGTCGAGCTGCATGGAGAACTCGCCGAGCTGGGTTTTGGGCAGCACGCCCTTGCGCCCGTCGAGGTAGAACCACAGCCAAGTGAGGAAGTTCTGGCCGAGGGTTCCGGTGGCCTTGTTGTCCGCGAGGGCAGGGGAGAGGTTGAACGGAACCAGGTCGTGCGCCGCCTTCCCGATGTGCATCACGGCGAGCGCCTCCGGGGTCTGCGGCACGAGGTCGAAGCCGACCGTCTGGCTGAACATCGCGTTGAAGGTGTCCAGCTGGCGCTCGGAGGAGGCGCCGACGTAGACCCGCTTGTAGTTCTCGTCCACCACAAACGGCAGCCCGGTCAGTTGCGGCGGCATAGTTGGCAGGAGCCGCTCGGTGACCTCCTCCTTGATCTGGCGGCGTTCGTTGCGGGCGACCGTGTCACCCGGCTTCTTGTCGGCCAGCAGGGCGAGCTCGGCCATGCGGCACTCGGCGCGCAGGAGGGAGGCGGGGATCTTGCGCACGGCCTGGCGGAGGCTCAGGTGCAGGTAGCCGCCGGCGAAGGCCGTCTTTTCGTCAATGCGGTTTTCGAGCAGGTGGCGGCCGGTGACCCAGCCCAGCTGGGGTTCGTGCTCGACGCGTTCGAGCGGGCCGGCCGCCTTGGCGGCGAAGCGGGCGAGGGCGTCCTTGGGCATGGGTTGGGGCAGGGTGCAGACGCAGAACGTCATGGTGCCGTGGTCAAAAGGCATGCGCGGATCCTGGGTTGCGGTTCCGGGCCGTGGTCAGGTTCGTCCCCGGCGGGCAGGAAGTATAGGCCGGGGCCGGGCGGAGTCAAGGTCTCGGGACGGCCGGGCGCGCATGTCACTTCCGTAGGGATCCCTCCTGCGTTGCGATGGACGACGGGGACATTGCCGCCAGACCGGGGCCGGGCAAGTGCGACGGCGGGCGACCGCTCTGTTCCGCCGGGGGCCTGCCCCGCGGGGTGGCGGGCCGTCATGCCGGCCCGTGTGAGAGCTGCGGCCCGTCTTCGTTCGCCCCGGCGAACTACGCCGCGGGAGCCCAGGCCGCAGGCACTCCAGAGACGCTTCGCGTCGGTAAGTGGTCAGAGACCGGTTACCCGTGCGGACTGCGGCGGGGATGCTGTCCCCGACCCGAGAGCGCGTACGACGGGTACGCCGCCGGCCGCGGCGGCACGTGACACTCCGGCCGGCTCCGCCGGCGCCATGACTCCCGCCAGCCCTCAAGCCAGGGAGAGGGTGAACAGCTCGGCCAGCTCGCGGTTGTCCATCTCGGTGATCCACTGTTCGCCGGTGGCGGCAATCAGCTGGCCGGCCAGCTCCACCTTGCCGGCGATCAGGCGGTCAATCTTCTCCTCGACAGTGCCGCGGGTGATGAACTTGTGGACGATGACGTTGCGGGTCTGGCCGATGCGGAAGGCGCGGTCGGTGGCCTGATCCTCGACGGCCGGGTTCCACCAGCGGTCGAAATGGATGACATGATTGGCGCGGGTGAGGTTCAGCCCGACTCCGCCGGCCTTGACCGACAGCACCATGTAAGGCACGTAGTCGCGGGAGTTCTGGAACTGCTCGACGCGCTCCCGGCGCTGCCCCACCGGCACACCGCCGTGCAGGAGCAGCCCGCGATGGCCGAAGACGCCGGCCAGGAAGCGGTCCAGCGGCTCGGTCAGCTCGCGGAACTGCGTGAAAACCAGGGCGTATTCGTGCTTGGCGAGGATGGTTTCGCAGACCTCGCGCAGGCGGGCGAACTTGCCGCTCTCGGCCTCCTCGTAGGCGCGGCCGCCGGTCAGGTGGTCGGGGTGGTTGCAGAGCTGTTTGAAGCGCATGAGGAAGGCGAGGACGGCGCCGCGGCGTTGGATGCCCTCGGCGTTCTCGAGTGTGGCCTTGAGGTCGGCGACCAGCTTCCGGTAGAGCACGACTTGTTTGGCGGAGAGCTCGGCGTAGGTCTTCATCTCGACCTTGTCGGGGAGGTCGCTGATGACGGCCTTGTCGGTCTTGAGGCGGCGCAGCAGGTAGGGGCTGATGACGCGGCGCAGGCGGGCGTAGCCGTCGGACGCATCCTGGAGGCGGCGGGCGATGCGGCTGAACTCGGCGGTGCTGCCGAGCAGTCCGGGGTTGAGGAAATCGAACAGGCTCCAGAGGTCGGCGAGGCGGTTTTCGACGGGGGTTCCGGTGAGGATGAGGCGGTTGCGCGCCTTGAGTTCCTTGACGGCTCGGCTCTGGCGGGCGCCGGGGTTCTTGATGGCCTGGGCCTCGTCGAGGATCGCGTAGTGCCAGGAGGCCTGGCGCAACCACTCGCACCGCTGCACCATGCCGTAGGTGGTGATCACCAGCTCGTGCGCGCGCAGGGCCTCCGGCGCGATCCCCTCGCGGGCCTGGGCGCCGATGGCGGTGGCGTGCGCCACGAGCACGCGCAGGTCGGGGAGGAAACGCCCGATCTCGTCCTGCCAGTTGCCGATCAGCGAGGCGGGGACGACGAGGAGGCTGGGCCCCGCGCCCCGCTGCCGGATGAGGCTGAGGAAGGCGAGCACCTCGATCGTCTTGCCCAGCCCCATGTCGTCGGCCAGGCAGGGTCCGAAGCCCAGCGAGTCGAGAAACGCCAGCCAGTTCAGCCCCACCTGCTGGTATGGCCGCAGGACCGCCCGGAAGCCGGGGCCGGGGGCGGCCGCACGCACCAGCTCCGGCTCGGCCAGCCGCCGCACCACATCGGCAAGCCATTCGCCGAAAGTGACTTGCGTGCCTGACGCTGCGTCGCCCAGCGCCTCTCCCGGGGCCAGCAACATGCGCATGGCCTCGCGCAGGGTCAGCCCGCGGGCCAGCAGCTCGCGCGCCTTCTGGTAGGCGGCGAGCGTCTGCCGCAGCTTCTCCTGATCCACCTCGACCCAGCGGTTCTTGATCAGCACCAGGCCGTCGGACTCGGCGAGCAGGCGCTCCGCCTCCTCGGGGCTGATGGGCTGGTCGCCGATGCACAGCGAGGGCATGCACGCGACCAGCGCGTCCAGGCCCAGCGTGGACGGCGCGCGGTCGCCGACGCGGACCGAAACTGTCACGTGCGCCGCCTTCGCCGTCCACCAGTTCGGGATGCGGCAACGGATGCCGGACTGTTCGTAGAGGGGGACCTCCTTGAGGAAGGCGAGGGCGCGGTTGCTCTCCATGGCCAGGGGATGGAAGATGCGGCCGGAGGTCAGCAGGTCGGGCAGGATCCGGCTGCGCCGGGCGGCGCGGTGCACGGTGGCCAGCAGGTCGAGGAGGCGGCGCTGGTCGTTGCCGAATTCCTGGAGGGCGTGCTGGAGGGGCAGGTGGCGCGGCGTGCCGTCGCCGCCCAGCCGCGTCGAGTAGGTGGCCAGGAAGGCGAACGGGGCCTGCCCGCGCGGGTTCTCGACGAGATGGAAGAACACCCGGCCGGCGAGTTCGAGGTCGGGCCGCAGGCCGTGGACAAACGACTCGACGCTGCCGGTGTGGCTCTGGATGGCGGCGCGGAAGGCGGCGTTGAGCGAGTCCCAGACGGCGGCCAGGCGCGGGGCGTCGAGCGTCTCGAAGCCGTACCCGAGCGGGGCGGCGGAGAGGAGCTCGTCAACCGTCTCGGGCGGCATGGCCACGGTGGCACGGTGGCGGAGCGACTCGATCTCGGGGGTGAGGGCGAGTTCGCGGGCAAAGGCGGCGGACAGGCGCCGCCAGAAATCGAGCGACTCATGCAGCGGGCAGTCGGCCGGCACAAAGCCGAGCCGGAACAGCCACTGGCCGGGTTCGGCATGGAACCGCCGGAAGGTCTCTTGCTGCACGGCGAGCGCGGCGTCCGGCGACGCCGCCGCGGCCGGCTGCCATTCCAGGAGCAGCTCGTCGGGCAGGAGGAGGGCGACGAGGGCCTGCGGTGCGGCGGGTTCGGTCACGCCTCCGCCCCGGCGGTCCGGTAGAGGCCTTGGGCGACGCGGATCACGAACCCGGCGGCGATGGCGCGCTGGAGGGCGTTGATGGTTTGCTGGCGCGTCCAACCGGGCAGCAGATTTGCGAGGTCCGCAAACCCCCACTGGCCGCGCAGGCGCCGGGCGGCCTGGATCGTGTCGGCGAGCATGCGGCCACGGGGAGGCGAGGTGGGGGCGGGCGCGGGGGCGGCCTTCTCCGGCGGCGGAGCCTGCCGCGGGGGCGGGCGGCGGCGCGGCGACGCCGGCCGGCGCGCGGCGGTGCGGGCGCTGTCCGTCCTCGCCTGCGGGCGGGTCTTCTCGACGGGAAGGCGGGCGGGGACGCCAGCCCTTTCCCTACCTTTCCCCGGCTGGGACGGCGAGGATTCGGCGGCGGACGCGGGCGTCGTCTCCAAGGCGATGCCGAACAGTCCGCTGACGTCGGTGCCGGCCAGGACATCCTCTCCGGCGCCGGCCTCGTCCGCGCGTTTGAGCAGTCCCTTGGCGGTGGCGTCGAGGGTGTGCGAGATGAGGTCGGCGACGGTGACCTGGCGCAGGGTGAAGAGCAGCTCCGGGCAGGTGTCGAGGCGGTTGCCGATGCCGTAGAGCACGGCGGCGACGTGCTTGCACATCTCCGCCCAGTCGGGGCACGAGCAGTCGAGGCTGATCTCGCCGGGGGCGGGGAACAGGCCGGTGCGCTGGGCGAAGAAGACGTCCTTCACCTCGGGGGGGAATTTCCCGCCGAGCAGGTCGGCGAGCGAATCGAGCCGGCCTTCGACGGCGGCGCGGATGCCCGCCCAGACCTTCGGCGCCAACGGCTTGATGGTGACGGTGACTTTGTACGGCGACGGCCGGCTGCCCTGCACCAGCGCGCTGACCTTGCCGGCGGCGATCCGGAGGTCGAGCACGGCGCCGTTGCGCACATAGCTGCGTCCGCGCCCGATGCGGTTTTCGTAGTCGGCGTAGCGTTCGAGGTTCTCGTTCCAGCTCTTGCCCCACCACGTCGTGGCAATCTCATAGCCGTCGAGGGTCACCGGCTGGACATCGGGGTTCTTGCGCCGCAGGGTTGCGGCGGCGCGCTCGCTGCGCCGGCGCCTCTCCTCGACCGGGACGTAGGGGGCGAACTCGTAGTAGGATCGCCCTCTGGATCTGCCGTGGTAGCGGGACATGAGGGGGGGCGTGCTCCTTTCACGTGGCGGCGGGCTGGGCCTCGGGCGTCGCCCGGGCGGTGCCGCCCACGCCTCGAACCGGCGATGTGCGGCCAGCCCCTGGGGCGGTCGGTCGGGGCCTTCGGCTCCGGTCGAGCCACGGTGCGGGCGGGCTACGTGCGCAGGGCGAGGCGGAGGGTCTTGATTTCGAAGGGGCGGAAGTTCAGGCTCATGGCGCCGCGGCGCACGTCCACCGGGCGGCCGTCCTCTTCGAGGAGGCTGGCGGTGTGCACGTGCTTGAGGGGCAGCGTGGTTTCGAGGGTGCAGCGCGTGGTGGCGCGCTTGGCCTCGTAGAGGCGCACGATGACGTCGCCGGAGCCGTCCTCGGCCGGCTTGACGGTTTCGACGATGACGTTGGGCGCGTCCACCCGGAAGAGGGAGCGGGCGCCGGCGTTGCCGAGGGTGGTGGTGACGGGGACGTTGAGTTCGGCCGCCTCGCGGATGAGGGCGCTATCGAAGAACGATCCGTTCCAGGCGTGGAAGGCGTAGGTCACGAGCTGCTCCCCGAGGTCGGCGGTCATGTCCGGCGCCAGGGGGGCGCGCAGGAGGGTCAGGTTGATGCTGCCGCCGAGGACGTTGACGCCGTACTTGCCGTCGTTGAGCACGGCGGCGCCGCGGTTCTCCTCGGCCAGGGCGGTCCAGCGGTGGGCGGAGACCTCGTAGCGGTCGCCGTCGAAGGGGCGCGAACGGTGGTTGGGGCGGCGCAGGTGGCCGAACTGGATTTCGTGGACGGCCTCGTTGGCGTGCAGGGTGGTGGGGAAGCAGACCTTGAGCAGCTTGTGCCGTTCCTTCCAGTCAATGGTGGTGCGGAACTCCAGCGTGCGGCTGTCGCGCCGCAGCCAGACTTCCTGGACGAGCTTGGACTTGTGCAGCCGCCGTTCGATGCGCAGGGCGGCGGCCAGCGGCCCCTTGGCCAGCACCTCGATCTCGGCGGCGCCGCCCAGCTCGACGGGCTGCTGCTCGTACATCGAATCAATGTCCCAGGCGTCGAACCAGCGCGGCACGTCCTTGAACAGCCGGAAGGCGTTCAGCGGCTGTGCCGCCAGCTCGAAGCCGGTCGCCTTGTCGGTCAGGCTGACGATCTCGCCGCGGGGATTGAAGACGGCCCGGAGGTGCTCGTTCTCGAGGCGGTTCTCGGCGGCCTTGACCGGGCTGGACGACGGCGGCTTGGCGGGGTCGGCGGAGCTCAGGGTGGCCCAGCCGCACGACGGCAGCGTGGCCTCGGCCATCAGCGTCTCGCCGATGCGTTGCACGGGCAGGTCGTCGCCGTCCAGGGTGGCGCCTTCGAAGTCCTCGGGCAGGGGGACGAGGGCGCGGCGCTCCCAGGACAGGGAGTTGAAGGCGGTCACGCTGTCCACGGCGCCGTCGCCGAGGGCTTCGCGGGCGTCGCCGGCGATGGCGCCGACGGCTTTCCGCACCTGGGCGTGCATGGCTTCGGTCTCCTCGTAGACGCGGGCGATCGAGGAGCCGGGGATGATGTCGTGGAACTGGTTGAGGAGGACGGTTTTCCAGGCGGCGTCGAGGCGGTCGGCGGGCACGGCGTAGCCGGCCAGGGCGGCGGCGGCGGCCGACCACATCTCGGCCTCGCGCAGGGCGATTTCGCAGAGGCGGTTGCCGCGCTTGGTGCGGGCCTGGCTGGTGTAGGTGCCGCGGTGGTTCTGGAAGTACAGCTCGCCGACGTAGACAGGCAAGGCGGCGGCGCGCGCCTCCTCGGCCTTGAAGAACTCGACGGGCGAGGCGATGACCGTGCGCGGGGCGCCTTCGAGGTCGCGCTGCCGGCGCAGGAATTCGAGGTGGTCGCGGGTGGGCCCGCCGCCGCCGTCGCCGTGTCCGAAAGGCACGATGCGGGCGCGCAGGCCGTTTTTCTGGACGCGTTCCTTCCAGCGGGCGGCGAGGGCGGCGGGGTTGGTGCCGGAGTTGTAGTCGTTGTGGAGGTGGCTGAAGATGCGGGTGCCGTCAATGCCCTCCCACCAGAAGGTGTTGTAGGGGAAGGGGTCGCCGCCGTTGTAGGTCCAGAAGATTTTCTGGGTGGAGAAGTACTTGATGCCGCAGCCGGCCATGATTTGGGGGAGGGCGCCGGAGTAGCCGAAGACGTCGGGCAGCCACATCAGCTGGCAATCGACGCCGAACTCCTCGCGGAAGAAGCGTTTGCCGTGGATGAACTGGCGGATGAGGCTTTCGCCGCCGCTCAGGTTGGTGTCGGCCTCGACCCACATGCCGCCCTCGGGGATGAGCTGGCCGCGGCGGGCGGCGTCCTTCAGGCGCCGGTAGAGCTCGGGGAAGCGGCGTTTGGTCATGGTGTAGAGGTGGGGCTGGCTCTGCAGGAACTTGAACTCGGGGTACTGCTCCATGAGGGCGAGCTGGGTGCCGAGGGTGCGGGCGCACTTGCGTTCGGTCTCGGCCAGCGGCCACAGCCAGGCGACGTCAATGTGCGAATGCCCGAAGCAGTAGAGCACGGGGGAGGTCGGGCCGTTGGTGGAGTCGAGGAGGGGGCGCAGGCGGCTGCGGCCGTTGCGCAGGGTGCGCAGCATGTCCTCGCGCGGCAGTTCGAGGTCAGTGATGAGGGTGAACTCGCGGAGGCCTTCGTCGAGGTCGGCGACGCGCAGGCTCTCGGGGTCGAGCTGGTCGCGCAGCTCGATGAGGGTTTGCAGGTCGAGCCAAGCCTGGTAGACGTCCTCCTCCCAGATGCCGATCGAGGTGGGCCAGACCGTCTGCTGCTGGGCGGCGGGTTCGGGGACGGAGGCGACGCCGTGGGGGACGGGGCCGCCGCCGCAGACCCACGGGCCGTGGCCGCCGTAGGCCTCGATGAGGATTTCGTAGGCTTCGCCGCCCTTGGCCTTGGGGGAGAGCGTGATGGTGCGGTGCGGCCAGTCGAGGCCGCCGGCCTCGCGGCGGTTGACGATCACGCGGCTCTCGGCGCCGGGCTGCTCGCTGTCGCGGCTGAACACCACCCAGCGGCCGGCGACGCTCTTCGGCAGCTTGACCGCGGCGCGCAGCCAGGCGTACTCCCACTTCGCCCCCCAGCGCGTGCCCGGCGGCATCGGCTTGAACTTGCGCCGCACGGCCTGCTCAGGGGTGAGCGCATCGAGTGTCACAAACCCTTCCAGCGCAACATCCTCCACCTTGACATACATGAGGTCTCGAAGGGTGTTGCGCCAGTGCTCGATGCGGCCGCGCCACTCGGGGGTCAACGCCATGGTCGTTTCTCCTGTGGGGAGGAAGGGGACGGGGAGGGGAAGGGATGGGGGGGCCGGGCCACGACGGCCAGGCCCCCGGCACAGGGTGCACCGCTCATGTCTCCGGGCTCGGCGCGGGTGACGCCGGGCTGGCGGTCACCGCCGCCGGAGGCCGCGGGTGCGGACTCCGCAGCCTTGGGCGGGGCGCCGCGGCGCCCGGTCAGCCGCCGCCGAGTTTCTCCATCAGCTTGATCAGCGGCAGGAACATCGCGATGACGATCGTGCCGACGACGCCGGCGAGCAGGACGATCATCAGGGGTTCCATCATCGAGGTCAGGGCATCAACGGCACGGTCAACCTCCTCCTCGTAGACGTCGGCGATGCGGATGAGCATGTTGGGGAGGGCGCCGGTCTCCTCGCCGACCTCGACCATGGAGACGACGATGGGGGGGAAGACCGTCTGCGCGCTCATCGGCTTGGTCATGCCCTCGCCTTCCTTGACGGCGTCATGCACTTTCTGGATAGAGCGGGAGACGACTTCATTGCCGGCGGTTTCGCGGGCGATCTGGAGGGCCGCGAGCACCGAGACGCCGGAGTCCATCAGGGTGCCGAGGGTGCGGCAGAAGCGGGCCACGGTCGAGCGGATGGACAGTGAGTTGAAGGGGGGGCAGCGGATGACGAACCAATCGATGGCGTAGGAGCCCTGCTTGGTGCGGCGGAGGATCCTGAACGCGATCACGAGGGCGGCGACGATGATGGCGAAGAGGATGAAATGGTCGCGCAGGAAGAAGCTCACGTTGGTGACCATCATGGTCAGCATCGGCATGCGTTCGCCGGGCAGCATGTCCTCGAAGATGGTGGCAAACTTGGGCACCAGGAAGATCATCAGGAAGATGGTGATGCCGAGGGTGACGGTGAGGATGACGGCCGGGTAGGCCATGGCCGACTTGACCTTGCCGGCGATGCGCTGGCCCTTCTCCATGAACACGGCCAGGTTTTCGAGGGTCATCTCGAGTTTGCCGGCGGTCTCGCCGGCGCGCACCATGCTGATGTAGAGTTTGTTGAACGACTTGGGGTGTCCGGCGAGGGCTTCGGAGAACGTGCTGCCGCCCTCGACGGCGTCGGCCACTTCGCCGATGACGCGGGCGGTGCCCACGTCCTTTTTCGCCTGCCGTTCGAGGGTGCGGAGGCCGCGCACCAGGGCCTGGCCGGCGGCCAGCAGGGTGGAGAGCTGGCGGGTGAAGGTGGTCAGCCTCTTGCGCTTGATGACCGCCTTGCCGAGGAGGCCGCCGCCCTTCTTGCGGTGGCCGGCCGCCTGGCTGCGGCCGAGGCCCTTCGCCTTGGCCTGGGCGGCCTCGCGGCTGGCCGCCAGGCTGGTGACGAACAGCCCCATCTGCTTCAGCTTGGCGGTGGCGTCCTGCTCGCTGGCGGCGTCAATCTTGCCGCGCCGCTCCTTGCCGCGCCCGTCCATTGCGGTATAGATGAAGTTGGCCACGAGCCAAGGCCCTCCGCTGCGCGCCTGCGGTCCCGCCGGGCGGGACGCCCGCTCAGCGCTGATGGATTTTCTGCATGACGCTTTCCTGATCCCGGCACTTGGTGATCAGGTCGCCGTAGGAGATTTTGCCGGCCTGGTAGAGTTCGACCAGATGGGAGTCGAGGGTGTTCATGCCGTACTTGGCGCCGGTCTGGATGTCGGAGGTGATGCGGAAGGTCTTGTTGTCGCGGATCAGTGCCTGGATCGAGGGGGTGGTGACCATGACCTCGAAGGCGGCGACGCGGCCGGGGCGGTCCTGCCGCTGGAGAAGAACCTGGGAGATGACGGCGATCAGGGTGGCGGCCAGCTGGGTTCGGACCTGCTCCTGCTGGTCGGTCGGGAAGGCGTCAACGATGCGGTCAACCGTCTCCGCCGCCCCGGTGGTGTGCAGGGTGCTGAAGACCAGGTGCCCGGTTTCGGCGGCGGTCAGGGCCGCCTTGATGGTCTCCAAGTCGCGCATTTCGCCGACCAGAATGACGTCGGGGTCCTGGCGCAGCGAGCGCACCAGGGCTTCCGAGAAGCTGAGCACATCAACGCCGACCTCGCGCTGGGTGACGATGCTGTTCTGGTGGCGGTGGTAGAACTCGATCGGATCCTCGACGGTGATGATGTGGTGGGCCTGCTCGGTGTTGATGACGTTGATCATCGAGGCCAGGGTGGTGGATTTGCCCGAGCCGGTCGGCCCGGTGACCAGGACGAGGCCGCGCGGCCGGAAAAGGATGTCCTTGATCGCCGGCGGCAGCCCGATCTGCTCCAGCGTCATCAGGTCGTTGGGGATCGTGCGCAGGACCATGCCGACGTGGTTCTTCTGGCGGAAGATGCTGACGCGGAAGCGGGCGGCGTCGCCGAACGCGAACCCGAAGTCGGTGCCGCCCAGCTCGCGCAGCTTCTGCTGGTCGCGCTCGGAGGAGATGGACTTCATGAGCCGTTCGGTGTCCTCGCCGGTCAGCACGGCGGCATCGAGCGGCATCATGACGCCGTTGACACGGAGGACCGGCGGCGAGCCGACCGGCAGGTGCAGGTCGCTGGCGCCTTCCTCGATGACCAGGTTCAGGAGATCGGCCATTTCGATTGCCATGGCGGGGCCTCGCGTGGGCGGATGGCGGCCGGGGGCCGCGGGGTCAGGTGTACTGGACGACTTCCTCGATGGTGGTCAGGCCGTCCATGATCTTGCGGATTCCGGCCTGGCGCAGGAGCATGGTGCCTTCCTCGATGGCCTTGGCGCGGATCTGGCCGGTGGGCAGGCGCTTGTTGATCATCTCCTGGATGGCCGGGCTGATGCGCAACAGCTCGAACAGCCCGACGCGCCCCTTGTAGCCGGTGTTGTTGCAGGCCGGGCAGCCCTTGCCGTAGGAGAAGGAGCGGCCCTTGCAGTCCTCACGGGAGAGGCGCAGCAGTTCGAGGTCCTTGTCGGTCGGCTCGTAGGCGGTCTTGCAGCCGGCGCAGATGCGGCGGATCAGGCGCTGGGCCAGCACCCCGATGAGGGTGGAGCTGATGAGGAACGGCTCGACGCCCATATCGATGAGGCGGGTGATGCCGCCGGCGGCGTCGTTGGTGTGCAGGGTGGACAGCACGAGGTGCCCGGTCAGGGAGGCCTGGATGGCCATGGCGGCGGTCTCGAGGTCGCGGATCTCCCCGACCATGATGCGGTCGGGATCCTGGCGCAGGAAGGCGCGCAGGGCGCGGGCGAACGTCATGCCGACGTTCTCCTTGACGGCCAGTTGCATGATGCCTTCGAGATCGTATTCGACGGGGTCCTCGGCGGTCAGCAGCTTGTCCTGGACCTTGTTGATCTCCTTGAGTCCGGAATACAGGGTGGTAGTCTTGCCCGAGCCGGTGGGGCCGGTGACGATGAGGATGCCGTTGGGCTGGCCGAGGAGGGTGCGCACGACCGCGAGCACGTCGCTCTCCATGCCGAGCCGTTCGAGGTCGAGGTCAACCACGCTGCGGTCGAGGATACGCAGCACCACGCTTTCGCCGTACTGGGTGGGCAGGGTGGAGACGCGCAGGTCGATGGGCTTGCCGGCGATGCGCAGCTCGATGCGTCCGTCCTGGGGCCGGCGGCGTTCGGCGATGTTCAGGTTGCTCAGGACCTTGATGCGGCTGATGACCGGCAGCGCCAGGTGCTTCGGCGGGGGCGCCATCTCGTAGAGCGCGCCGTCAATGCGGTAGCGGATCTTGAACTCGGTGGCGAAGGGCTCGAAGTGGATGTCGCTGGCCTGATCCTTGATGGCGGTGTACAGCACCACCTCGACGAACCGCACGATGGGCGCGTTGCTGGCCATCTGCGAGAGCGTCTGCTCGTCCTCGGTGTCCTCGACCTGCAGCTCGCCCAGGTCGGAGTTCTCCAGCTCGGCCAGCACGTCCCGCACCGAGTCGGTGTCGCGCGGGTAGAAGAAATCGAGGGCGTCGTCCACCTCGGCGGGCTTGGCGACCAGGATGCGGCACGGCTGACCGACCACGTAGTGCAGCTCGTCAACCATCCGGTAGTTCATCGGATCCTTGGCGGCCACCTGGATGACCCCGTCCTCCTCCCGGATGGGCACGATGCCGTACATGCGGGCGATGGCGGCATTGACCTTGGCGGTCAGCTCGCGCTTGATCTCCACCTGTTTGATGTTGACCACCTCGGTGCCGAGGTTCTCGGCGACCAGTTCGAGCAGGCGGTCCTCGGTGACGATGCCGAAGTTGTAGAGCACGGAGACGAAGGCCTTGCCGGTGCGCTCATGCTCCTCGTAGACCGCCTGCAGCTGGTCGGCGGTGGCAAGGCCGGCGTCCAGCAACAGGTGCCAGACCGCGCTGCTGCTGGCATCAATCTCGATCGGGTGTGGGCTGGCCATGGTGGCTCGCGGTTGGGCGCCAGCGGCGCCGGTGGGTGGAAGGCTAGGCTTCCTGGTTGACTTCGTACTGGTCGGCGGCGGTGACGCGGATGACCTCCTCCAGCGTGGTGATCCCCGCCCCCGCCTTGCGCAACCCGTCCTCGCGCAGCGTCCGCATCCCCGAGGCCCGCGCCTGCCGCCGGATCACCCCGGCCGAAACCCCCTCGTAGATCAGGGCGAGGATGGACTCCTCGAGCAGGAAGATCTCGTAGATGCCGAGGCGGCCGCGGTAGCCGCGGTTGCACTCGTTGCAGCCCTTGCCGCAGAGCAGCTTGGCGTCCTTGAAGTAGTCGTCGGGCAGGCCGAGGGCGAACAGCTCGTCGGGCTTGGCCGCCACCGGCTCGGCGCAGGCCTTGCAGACCCGGCGCACCAGGCGCTGGGCCATGATGGCCTTGACCGCCGAGGCCACCAGGAACGGCTTCACCCCCATGTCAATCAAACGGGTGATGGCGCTGGGCGCGTCATTGGTGTGCAGGGTCGAGAAGACCAGGTGCCCGGTGAGCGCGGCGTTGATGGCGATGTCGCCGGTCTCCAGGTCGCGGATTTCCCCGACCATGATGATGTTGGGCGCCTGGCGCAGCATCGAGCGCAGGGCCGCGGCAAAGGTCAGCCCGACCGCCGTGTTCACCATGACCTGGTTGATGCCCGGGATTTCGTACTCGACGGGGTCCTCGACGGTGATGATCTTGTGGGTCGGCTGGTTGAGCTTGTGCAGGAAGGCGTACAGGGAGGTGGTCTTGCCGGAACCGGTCGGGCCGGTCACCAGGAACAGCCCGTCGGGCATGGTGATGATGCGCTCGATCGTCTGGGTGTCGTCGGCGAAGAAGCCCAGCTCGGGGATGCCGAGCATGACGCTGGTCTTGTCCAGGATTCGCATGACGATTGACTCGCCGTGCGTGGCGGGGATGTCGGAGACGCGCAGGTCGAGGTCGCGGCCCATGGCGGTGATCTGGATGCGGCCGTCCTGGGGGACACGGTGCTCGGAGATGTCCATGCCCGACATGATCTTGACGCGGCTGAGGATGTTGTTCTGCAGGTACTTCGGCGGGTTGTCCACCTCGTTGAGCAGGCCGTCAATGCGGTAGCGGATGCGGAAGCGCTTCTCCAGCGGCTCCAGGTGGATGTCGGAGGCGCGCTTGCGGAAGGCTTCGAGGATGATGAGGGAGACCAGCCGGATGATCGGCGCGTCGTCGGGGGTGTCGGTGCCGGTGGTCGGCAACAGGCCCTCGGAGGCGGTGACCTCGCTGATGTCCACCGCCGCCTCGGTCATCTCGTTGAGCAGGGTGTCAACCGTCTGCTCGACGGTGCCGTAGTACAGGTTCAGCGCCTGCTCGATCTGCTTTTTGGGCGCGATCACCCCCTCGACGTCGGTCTTGAGGATGTAGCGCAACGCATCGAGGGTCTCCAGGTCGGTCGGATCCGCCATGGCCACCACGACTGTGCCGTCGTTGTCCATGACCGGCACCACCCGGTACTGCCGCGCCACGTCGGCGGGGACCGCCTTGATCGCCTCCGGCGGGATCTTGTAGTCGGACAGGTCAAAGGTGTCCATCCCGTATTCGCTGGCCAGGATGGTCATCACCTGATCCTCGGCCATGTGGTGCAGCTCGGTCAACGCCTCAACCGCGCTGACGTTCTTCTCCTCGGCGCGCTGGCGGACCTCCTCGGCCTGCTTGTCGGAGATGAACCCGCGCGAGGTCAGCAGATCGAGGATCAGTTCATCGTTGCCAGTCACACGGGGAACTCCTGGATTGGCGACAGCTTCGCACAATATGCCACGCCGCCCGGGCGCACGCCACCATGCCCGCGCCCGACGCCGGACACGGCCGGACGAACCTGCAGAGCGTGTACTATGGTCCCCCGCCCGCCGGAATGCAATCCGCCCGCCCGGCCATTGACCGCCGGCCGGCGGACGGCCCAAGGCGGACGGCTGGGGCCGGCAACGGCCGCCCGCCGCGCCCCCCGGCCGTCACTCGGCGAAGAAGGCCGCCTCGAGCAGGGCACAGAAGGCATGGTAGAGCGGGAGGTGCAACTCCTGGACTTCAAAGGTTCGGCGCGCGGGCACGCGCACGGGCACGTCGCAGAGTCCGGCCAGCGCCCCGCCGTCGCAGCCCGTCAGGCCGATGACGCGGAGGCCGAGGGCCCGCGCAACGTGGGCCGCCAGGATGACGTTTCGGGCGTTCCCCGACGTGGAGAGGCCAAGGAACACGTCGCCCGGCCGTCCGAGGGCGTACAGCTGTTGCGCATAAACCAGCTCGGCCCCGATGTCGTTGCAGACGGCTGAGGTCAGGGCCGGATGGCCGGTCAGGGCCACCGCGCGCAACCCGCCTTGGAGCCGGGCCGCCAGCTCGGCGCCGGCCTCCGGCCCACACACGTCCAACAGCCGCCGGCGTTGTTCGGGCGTCAGCCGGCGATGCTTCAGGAACCCTTTCAGCAGCTCGCCGGCGATGTGTTCCGCATCGGCCGCACTGCCCCCGTTCCCCGCCAGGTACAGCACTCCGCCCGCCGTCAGCGACGAGCGCACCATTTCGACCGCCTGCCGCAACGACGGGATCACCCCCGCCAGCGACGGATGCCGCGACGCCAGCTCAGCCAGCAAGGCTTCACCTTCCGCTGTCATGCCCTGCCCTTCCTGTCAACAACCTGTTCTCAATCGGCGGACAACCCCCGAGTTGTCACCGCCCACCCGCTTTTATCATCGCCGTTGACAATTGGCTCCCTGGAAACCGGGCCGGGATATCATCAGGAGGTTCATCTGTTAGACATTCCGCGCCAGCGTCTTACGTTGTTGCTTGCATTATCCACAACTGTACTAATATTACTACGGTTACCTTGACTCTCTACTCTTCAGTACCCGAACCTCTGTCAACAAGGCGCGTTCCATGAAGGTCACCATCGGTAAAGATGCCCTCGCTTCCGTGCTTCGCAAGGTGCTCAGCGCCGTCAGCACCAAGACCACCATCCCGGTGCTCAACAACATCCTGCTCGAAGCGCAGGACGGGGCGCTGACCTTGGCGGCGACCGACCTCGAGGTCTACGTCAAGTCAAGCCTCGATGCCGGCGTCGAGCGGGCCGGTTCGACGACCCTGCCGGCCAAGAAGTTCGCGCAGATTGTCGCCGGGCTGCCCGACGGCGAGATCCGGCTGGTGACCAACGAACGGCAACAGACGGAGATCACCTGTGGCAAGGCCTTCTACCGGATCATGGGCCTGGACGGGCAGGAGTTCCCGCGCGAGGGCGCCCTCGAAGGCGGCTGGGTCTTCTCCATCAAGGGCAGCGACCTCCGGCGCACCCTCAACAAGGTTGCCTATGCGACCAGCACCGACGAGACGCGGCATGTGCTCAACGGCGTCCTGATCAGCGTCCGGGGAGGCGTGATGACCGCGGTCGGCACCGACGGCCGCCGGCTCGCCTTGGTTGAAAAGACGCTCGACGGCGATGTGCCGGGCGACTGCGATGCCATCCTGCCTCAGAAGGTGATCGGCGAGCTGGTCAAGGTTCTGGACAGCGACGCCGCGGTCTCGGTTCACCTCTCCGAGTCGCGGGCCGCGTTTCTGGTCGGCCGGACTCTGATCACGTCGCGGCTGGTCGAGGGCAGCTACCCGAACTACCGTCAGGTGGTGCCTGCTAGCTTCACCCACTCCGCGGTCATCCCTCGCGAGACGTTCTCGTCGGCCATCAGCCGCATGGCCATGGTCGTGACGGACGTCAGCGGCGGCGTCGCCGTCAAACTGGAGAAGGCGCTGATGACGGTGAGCGCCTCCAGCACGGACGTTGGCGAGGGCAATGAGACGTTCGAGGTGTCGTACGAAGGAACCCCCTTGGACATCTCCTTCAATCCGCAGTTTCTCCTCGAACCGTTGCGGGCGCTGGAGGCCGATCAGGTTGTCCTGCAATTCAACGACGCCTTCAGTCCCGTCTCCATCTCCGGCGACGATGGCTTCCTCTACGTGATTATGCCCATGCGGATCTGAGATGGGGTTCGTCTCCCACCTCCGCCTCCGTCAGTTCCGCAACTACGACAGCCTCGATGTCCGTTTTCCGCCGGGGCTGACCGTGCTGGCCGGCGACAACGGCCTCGGCAAGTCCAACCTTCTCGAGGCCATCCATTACCTAGCCGTCCTGCGCTCCTTCCGCACCCGTTCGGCGGCCGAGTTGCGTCGGTGGGGCGGCTCGTACTTCTGTATCGAGGGGCTGATTGCCGCCGAGGGGTCGGCCGGCGGCACCCTCGCCGACCACCGCCTGTCCGTCATCTACGGCGAGCGTCGCCGCCTGCGGCGTGACGGCAAGCTTGTCGCCCGCGCCAGCGCCTTCATCAACACGTTCCTCTGTGTCGCCTTCGCGCCCGAGGACATCGGGCTGATCAAGGCCGGCCCCCACGGCCGCCGCCGGTTCATGGACCTGCTGCTCTCCCAGTCCGACCCCGACTACCTCCTGCGCCTAGTGAACTACACGGTCGCACTGCAGGCCCGCAACGCCATGCTCCGGTCACCGGCGGCCTACGGCGACAAGGCCCTCGCCGCCTACGATCAGGTCATGGCCGAGAACGGCGCCCCCCTGATCCAAGCCCGCCACCGTTTCGTCGAGGAGCTGCGGCCCCGCCTCGCCGCCGCCGCCGACACCCTTGCCGGAACCCCCTTCCACGCCGACTTGCACTACACCCCGACCCTCGGACGCCGACGGCCCCCCGACGAAACCGTCGCCACCCTTGCCGGCGAGATGCTCGACCAGTGGCGCCGCAGCCGCAACCGCGACGCCGAGCTGGGCTTCACCCGCCTCGGACCCCACCGCGACGAATTCGAATTCCTTCTCGCCGGGCGCCCCGCCGGAGTCTTCGGCTCGGAAGGACAGTGCCGGCTCCTCGCCCTCGCCCTCAAACAGGCCGCCGCCGACCGGCTTGCCGCCTGTACCGGACGCGGCCTCGTCGTGCTCATTGATGATGTGCTCGGCGAACTCGACCGCCGCCGCCGCACCAACTTCCTCCACAGCTTCCCCCGCGCCCAGCAGATCTTCCTCGCCTGCACGGAACCGCCCCCCGACATCCCCTGCCCCCAGGCCCTGTTCACCGTCGCCGACGGCCGACTTGTGCAATCCACCCTGACGCGCTAAGCTTGCGGCACGACGGGATACCCAATCCCTCCCCACACCATGGCAGCCCCCGCAGACAACCTGCCATTGCTCGGACGACGCATCCTGGTCGTTGATGACGACGAGCTGTTCCGCACCCTCGTCCTCCGCACCCTCGAAACCCTCGGCGCCCACGCCCAGGCCGCCGCCGACGGCCGCGACGGACTCCACACCCTCATGGGGGCGGACTTCGACCTCCTCGTCGTTGATCTGCGCATGAAGGAAATGGACGGCCTCGGCTTCCTCCGTGAGGCCCGCCAGATCTGGCCGTGGATCGGCGCCGTCGTCCTGACCGGCTACGCCACGCCGGAAGCCTGCCACCAGCTCGCCGCCGTCGGGGTCTCCCGCGTCCTCGAAAAACCCCTCGACACCGCCGTGCTCAGCCACGCCGCCGTCGCCGAGATCGAGGCCGCCGCCCGCCGCGCCGCCACAGACGCCGGCTCGGAACGCCTCCGGCAGCAACTGCGCATCCTTCGCCTCATGACCGAACCCGCCCTCAAGGTGCAGACCCTTCCCCAGGCCCTCCGAGGACTCGTCGCCGGCCTCGCCGCCGTCGTCCCCGCCGCCATCGTCGGAGTCCTCGGCATCGAGGACGGGGTCCCGGCCCTCATCCTCCACGTCCGTGAGAGCGTCAGCCCCGCCTTCGCCGCCGCCGTCCGCCAGCTCGTCGCCGACCGCTACCAGGCCCTCAGCGGCCGCCGACTGCCCGAACCCCTGCCGTACGAGAGTCAGGGGATCGAATGCCGCCCCGAGGGCGTCGCAACCGTCGGCAGCACGTTCTGCATCCCCATCATCCTCGGCCGCGAAATCCGCGGCCTCGTCGTCTTGGCCGCCACCCGCCCCGACTCCTTCCCGCCCGGCGAAAGCGCCTTCGTCTACCACGTCGCCAATCACCTGTCCACCGTCCTCCTCGCCCTCGACCGCATGCGCGCCCTCGCCATCCATGACCCCGTCACCGGACTGCTCAACCGCACGTTCCTCGAACAGGAAGCCCGCCGCCTCTGGCTGCGCAGCCGGCGCTACCGCCACCCCATGGTCGCCATCCTCATTGATATTGACCACTTCAAGGCCGTCAACGACAGCTACGGCCACCCCGTCGGTGACGGTGTCCTGCGCGAGCTCGGCGATCTCCTGCGCGCCACCGCCCGCGAGAGCGACATCGTCGGCCGCTACGGCGGCGAGGAGTTCCTTGTCATCCTCCCCAACGGCGAACACGCCGACGGCGCCGGCTGCGCCGAGCGCATCCTCAACCGCGTCCGCCGCCATGTCTTCTGCCCGCGCACCCACGACCTCCATCTGACCATCTCCCTCGGCGTCGCCGTTGCCCACCCCGACGACCCCGAGAACATCGGCGAAGCCCGTCTCCTGGCTCTCGCCGACAGCGCCATGTACGAGGCCAAGCGGGCCGGCCGCGACTGCTGGCGCGCCAGCCGCCCCCTCCCCACCGAGGCAACCGACGAACCGCCCACCCCGCCCAACCCC
>MVZH01000041.1 GCA_002068325.1 Lentisphaerae bacterium ADurb.BinA184
CTCGCCGCCCACCACGTTGCCGGCCGCATCCACCTGGTTTTGCACAAAGGCCGCCAGTTGGCCCAGCGCCTGCGCTTTTTTCAGGTCCTGCTCCAGCGCCAGGCGCTCATGCACGTCGGCCTGCATGGCGGCTTCATAAAAGCGGATGCGGTTGCGGCCTAGATCCTTGGCACGGTACATGGCCGTGTCGGCCTCGCGCAGCAGGTCTTCCACGCCTTCGGCGTGTTTGGGGAACAGGGTGATGCCGATGCTGGCGGTGCTGCTGTAGCTGTGCGTCTCGATGCTGTAGGGCGCTTCCAATGCGGTACGCACCTGGTCGCCGGCCTGCAGTCGGTGTACCACAACCCCGACGGCAAGGCGGGCCGCGCCGGGATGTACCTCGATGAGGAGGACGACTTTGACGAGGCGCGGGCGGCGCTCGAAGCGTATCTGGCGGCGCCCGGCCAGGGGTCGGTCAAGCGTGCCGAGCTGGCGCTCGCAACCGCCGAACGGCTGGCCGGCCAGGCTGGCGCCGAGACGCTGGTCGGCGTCTGGGAGCAGGTGTCGCGCGCCCAGCAGGCGATCGGCCAGGTGCGCCAGAAGGGATTCAGCCATCCGTTCCTGGCCTGCACGATGGTGGCGCGCTGGCTGGTGCGGCCGCTGGTGCCGCGACCCGACCAATTGACCCGCCAGGAGACCGCGCACTACCGCGACGTCATGTTCGCCACGGAAGCCAACCGCGACAACCCCAGCTTCAGCCTCGTCGCCGGCAAGGGGGTGTTCCGCGGCGAAAGCGTGACGTGGATGGCGCGCTGGTCCCTGTTCGAGGCCAGCCAGGGCCTCCGGGCCGCGCGGGGCACGGTCCTGGGCTTGGCCGAACGGGCCGAGGACGAGGCGGCGCGGGTGCGGATGCGCCTTTATGCCGCCCGCATCGGCGTGCTGGCCTGCCTGGCCGAGACCGTCAAGAACACCATCATGTACCAGTATGCCCTGGACACTGCGGGGCAGCCGCAGTACGGTCCGAACATGATGGACTACGACGACAACATCGTCTACGACATGCGCACCCTCAACCTGCGCAAGATCGCCCGCGAGGAACTGGACAACATCGGCCTGCTGGTCGAGCTGATCGAGGCCGCGCCGGGCAAGGCGATCGCGTACGCGTCCGCGCCGGACGAGGAGAACCCGTTCATGTACGGCCCCGACCTGGTGGCCCAGCTCCGGCGCAAGATGACCATCATGATGGACCACTGGCAGGATTACGAGCGGCTCTACCCGACCACCAAGGTGTGGGACTTCGAACCGCCCGAGAGGGGGAACATCGTGGCAACGGGCAGTGCGCCGACAACCTGAGCGGCGGCCGCGCCGACAACCGCGTCCCCGTCGGCACCGGCAGGCGCCGCGATCCGGCAACAAGGCCGGCATGCATCCGGCCCGATCCTTTCAAAAGCGGAGACTCCGAATGAAGACGTTGCTGCCCCTCGTCCTGGCCTGTGCCGCCATCGCTGTCCGGAGCCGTGCGGCCGACCGCACCCTCACCCTCAGCGAGCAGCTGGGCCAGGAGTATGGGCCTGAGCTTCTGGTCTACGGGTTCTCGGCGCCGGACCGCGCCTGTGCGCCGGACGGGGTGCGGCTGGCCGGCCCGGACGGCCCCCGGCCCGTCCAGCTCACCGATGTCGTGTACTGGTCGGACAAGCCGGAGTTCGTGAAAACGGCCCGGTTGGTCTTCATCGCGGACGGGCTGAAGCCCCGCGCCACGCAGGTCTACACACTGACCTACGGCAGGAAGGCCGTTCCCCGGAGCGAGTCCGACCTGACGGTCAAGACGAGCGGGAGCGCCGTGGAGATCATCACCTCCCGGATTGGCGTCCGGCTCCCGTTCGGCAGCGGTCGCCTGGCGCAGCCGGCCGCTCTTGGGGAGCTGCCCGGCCCGCTGGCCGCCCTGCGCCTGCGGAACGGGGCGTGGGCCGGGGGCAGCCAGCTCACCGGGGATGGCCGCGCCGACGGCTGGTCCTCCGAACTGCTGGACGCCGGCCCGGTCGTGGCCCGGGTCCGCACCCGGTACCATCTGGCCGGGGGCGCCACGGTCAGCTTCACGGCGACGCTGGCCGCGGGGGACAGCGCCGTCCATTGGGAGATGGAGGGTTCCGCGGACCATCCCGGGCTGGGTGTCACCTTCCGCCTGCCGCCGGTGCCGGGTGTGAAGGAGGCCGTGCTGCCGCATGGATATGGCCAATGGGCGCGGAAGGACCGGACGGTGACGCCCAGCCCAGGCTCCGAGCCGTTCATCCACCTGGTCCCCGACTCGAGCCTCCCGAACTGCTTTCCCGAGAACGCCTGCAAAATCCATCTGGCCGCGCCGGATGCTGCCGTGAGCCTGCAGATTCGATCCCATGATCCTGGCCGTTGGGTGGAGCCCGTTGCACCGTTCACGTACGGCGGTTTCCAGACTTGGCACGCGGACATGATCCCGGCCTCCTGGGAGAATTGGCGGCGCCTGCGGATGCCGGTGGGGTACGGCGGGGACGGCACCGTCACCCTCAGCGCCAGCCTTGCCAAGGGCCGTCGCATCTGGAGTGTCGGGGCCGGTGATGCGGTCGTCGGACGCCGCCTGGACCGGATCAAAGAGGAAGTGCTCGACTGGCCGGCCGATCCCGGACGCCCGCATCCCCGCCTCTTCCTCAGCGCCGAGGAGGTCAAGGCCGTGTGGGAGCGGGCGGCGAACGATGGCGAGCTGATGAAACGGCTCACGGCTGCCGAGCAACGCTGGGCCTGGAACGATGTGGGGGCGCCCGCCGCCATCGGGTTGCCGCAGGCCCCGGAAGCGTTGCGGACTCCGCAGGCCAAGGAGAAGGCGGTCGGGCTGCTGCGCGAACAGGTTGGACTCCTGGGCGATTTCGACGTCATGCGCGGCGCCAATGGGGTGACGGGGATCTACGACGCCCTGATCGACAGCGGCTGGTTGAGCGTGGAAGACCGTGCCCTCTTCCGCGCCCAGATGGCCCACCTCGGCTACGTCCTGGCCGACCCCCAGTGCTGGTCCATCGAGCGCGGCTACCACAGCGGCAACCCCAACATGAGCGCCTCCTACACCCTCTCGCTCGGCCTGCTCGCCTGCGCCCTCGCCGACCACCCGATGGCGGAGACTTGGGCGCAGTACGCGGCGGGGTGGATGGACAAGTGGCTGACCGATGAGGTGGGCCCCGACGGCCAGTGGCTGCCCGAGGGTTCCCACTACACATCAATCCCGATCTTCCACATGACGGCGTTTGCGGCGGCCGCGAGACGGGCCGGCTTCCGCGATTTCACCCGTGACCCGCGCCTGCACCGACTGCTCCTCTACTACGCCAAGACACAGACGCCTCCCGATCCGCGCCATGGCGGATTCCGCGCCACCGGTGCCTGGGGCCGGGGAACTTCGGGAGACGGGATGCCGGCCTTCGCCGCGGCCGCCTGGATGCTGGCCGACTCCGCTTCCGAGCTGTCACGCACCCTGCAATGGATGTGGGCAGAACACGGGTATCCGGCCGCCGGCGCCGACTGGATGATGGGCGGGTACGAGCCGTACGTGTTCGACCGCAACCTGCCCATGGCGGCGCCCGATTGGGGAACGGAAGTCTTCTCCAACATGGGGGTGGTCTGCCGCAGCGCCTTCAGGACCCCCCACGAGAGTTACCTCATCTTCCTCTCGCACACCGATCCGTTGCGCAATCTCGATATCTGGCCGCCCAGCGTGGGGAGTCTTCCGCAGTGGTTCGGGCGTGGCCAGCCGCTCAGCACCTGTTTCAACCTCGACACCGGCTACGCCGTGCGCCACGAGCTGCTGCAGAACGGCGTGCGCCTGGCCCGCAACTGGGGCGCGCCCGAGGACTCCAAGGCGCCGTTCGGGCACTACGTGAAAACCACTCCCGAAGCGGTGAGCTGCCAGCCGAACGCGGACTACATCCGCTCGTCGTTCGTCTACACCAAGGTTGATGACCGGGACTGGTTCCCCAATCCGCCGCCGCCGGCCTATCCGAGGGTTGCCCCGGCCAAGGAACCCAAGCTGGAATGGACGCGCCAGCTGCTCTTCGTCAAAGACCCCGATCCGGCCGGCCCCGCCTACATCGTCGTGCGCGACACCACCCGCGGAGGCCAGCCCACCGCCTGGCAGTTCTGGACGCTGTCCGAGAAGATTGGCGCGCCGGCCCAGACCGCCAGCCTGGAGGCGTTCCTGGCCGACCAGCCCGGGCAGAAGCTGGCCCCGGCCCGCGAGCTGCCGCCGGGCGACCGGTATACGGCGATCGGCCAGTTCGGCACCGACACCGACTACTTCATCGTCGGGCCGACAGAGACGCCGCGGCACACGCTGCGCTACGGCGGGACGTACGGCCGCGTGCCCGAGTACCAGGACCTCCTGCACCTGCAATTGCCCGGTGACGGCACCTACTTCGTGGTGCTGTTCCCGCGCCCACGCGGCGAGGCGGCACCGACGTTCACGCGCCTCGCGGACGGCAAGGGGGTCCGCATCGAGGGCCCGTGGGGGACGGACATCGTGTTCCTCGCCCCCGCCCCCTTTGAGTTTGCCGAGGGCGGAACCCGCTTCAACGGCTCGGTCGGCCTCATTCAGCGCCGCGGGCAGAAGGTGCATTTCACCCTGGGGGCAGAAGGGCGGGTCGAGGACGGCGGCCAGTCGGCGGAACGGCGGGGCGGCCGGGCTCAGGCACCGGCCCCGCCGGGCGGGACGCGTGCGGCATCGGCGGCGGTGGGAAGCCAGGCGGGCAAGCGGCAGGCCAAGGGGGTCTGAATGCGGAATGTGAAAGACGGAACGTCGGACGGCGAAACCAGGCAGGCGGGGTGATGGGGGGAATGTGAGGTCGGGATGGCGGTCAGGCTTGCGCTTGGCGGGAAAGCGGGCAAAGTACCTTCCGCTTGTCGCCCAAGTGGCGGAACGGCACGCGCGACGGACTCAAGATCTGTTGGCTGATAGGCCATGAGGGTTCGACTCCCGCTCCGGGCATTCCCTCTTTCCCCTCTGAAAACCGCCTCTCTGCTCGCCCGTGCCGGTTTCCAGCCGTTTACCCGGTTCTACCCGGTTTCGTGCCGAATTCCGGCCATATTCCGGCCATACTGACTTTCCGCCGGTGCCTAAACTGGCCTTGCTATCGTAGCTAGAGCTATTGAGGAACTTGGGCGGCGCAACGGGCGGACGGCTGCCGTGTCTGGCGCCTTGCAGGGCGTCGGAACCTTGGTAGAGTATCCCCGGTAGATGGGGACGGAAAGTATTGAACGCCGCCGGCAGGCGGCAAAGGAGCAGGCGGCAGACCACACCGGCGACATGGTTCTCCAGTACATGCGTTGACACGCAGATTCACTTCTTCCGAACCGGGGCACCTTGGACTGCCGAAGCGAGACTCGTGGAGGCGCGCCCGCAATATGGGCGCGGCTTCCGGTCTTGTGCTTCAACGCAGGGCGTGGCGGCCCTCGGCAGAGGTAATGAGAACGGAGTTCGCGCCCTCCTTTTCCTCGGGCATCCGGCACGGCAGACCCGTTACGGAGGAATACAAGCATGGCACACGAACTGGCGTTCGGCGACGACGGTGCGGCGCGGATGATGTACGTGGAGGAGGTTCCCTGGCACGGTTTGGGTAAGCGACTCAACTCACCGCCGACTGCAGAGGAAGCCATCAAGGCGGCCGGTCTGGACTGGACGGTCGCGAGGGCGCCGTTGTTCTACCATGAGTCTGTCGAGCAGACGGGAGTTGTCAGGGGTCACTACGCCATTGTGCCGACGGAGGGATGGACGAAACGCGAGCGCCCGGTCTTCGGGGTGGTCACCGAGCAGTACCAGCCGCTCCAGAACGTGGAGGCGTTCTCGTTCTTCGACCCTCTGATTGACGGCGGGCAAGCGACCTACGAGACGGCCGGTGCCCTGGGGGAAGGGGAGCGCGTGTGGGTGCTGACCAAGCTGGCGGGGGACGGAATCCGAGTCGGCAGAGGCGGCGAGGACGCCGTCGGCAGGTACCTGCTGCTGTCGAACAGCCACGACGGCAGGAGCGCCGTCCAGGTCAAGTTCACCCCCATCCGGGTCGTCTGCAACAACACGCTGACGCTCGCCCTCAAGCGGGGGCCATGCCTCAAGGTCGAGCACACCCGCGAGATGAAGCGCCGGCTGGAGCTGGCGAAACAACTGCTCGTGGAGATCATCGACGGGTACGCCGAGATCGAGCAGGCTTTCAAGAGGTTCGCCACGACTCCTCTCGGCGACAAGGAACTCCATGCCTACCTTGACGCCGTGTTCCCGCCCCCGACGCCCCCGGCCAGCCCCAAGAAGGAGTCCGCCGCGCGGTACGAGGCCGAGTGCGAGCGCGCCAAGCGGCATCGCGGGTGTTGCATGGAGCTGTTCGGGACATGGCGGAACCGTCTCCCTGGCACAGCGGGAACACTATGGGCCGCCTACAACAGCGTCACCGAGTATGTGGATCATTACTACGTGGCCGGCAACAGCCGCGCCCTAAGCCCTTCCGGGCGCCTGCAATCCATGTGGTTTGGCAGGGGCAGCCTGACCAAGGCGGTTGCGTTCTCGAAGGCTCGCGAGATCATCGAGAGCAGGCGGAATTGAGGCACCCGGAGGCGGATGACAGGAGGACGCCGGTTGATGTGTGCATGGACGCGCCTGGGTTCACGCAAGGACACACCAAGGCAGGGAACCAAAGATTTCCACCTCACCAACTTGAGGCATCCATCGGACGTCTCCTGGCCGCCTTGCCGTAAGGTTCTGCGGTACAATGTATTGCGTCATGTCAGATGGTAGCAGTAGGGTTTCGAGGCATTGTGTGAGGCCGCGAACGGCGCCTGAGGTCAATGCGTTCCGGCGGCATGGAGCAGGGCGTCGGCCTGGCAACACGGCAGTCTCCGGGCGCAGCTCGCTCTGCCCTCGCCGCCCATCAGGTCAGCCTGGCTCTTCTGGAGGCCCGCGCAGCCCTCGTCCTGTCTGTGGTTGTCGCCTCCGCGCGGCCGGCCCGTCTGCGGGAAGACCGCGGTGGAACCGTTAGACGCAAGGAGACGGCATCCAAAACAACTTCCAAGGCCTGGCACAGCCTGCCGTTCATGCGTAGCCCATTAGTCCGCATTATGTTACGTCAAGGTGACCACTTTCTCCCCCGAACGCCGACCGCCGAATGACGTAACGGATCGCCGTCCTTCGACAGGGAACGATAGGTACCGACGGGTCTCGATAGGCATCGGAAGGTATCGAACCAGCCTTTTGGTCAGCCCGCCATGAAGCACAAGCCCTTCACCCTCATCGAGCTGCTGGTGGTGGTCGCCATCATCGCGATTCTGGCGGCGCTGCTGCTGCCGGCGCTGAAGCGGGCGCGGGAGAACGCCAAGGTCACGCGCTGCGCGGGCAACCTGCGCAACGTCGGCGTGGCCGGGTTGCAGTATGCCGCTGACGGTGATGGGTGGATGCCCCCGCCGCAGGTGGTGCGCAACGCGACAACCGGCGCGATCATCTGGTATGCCCCGACCAACCTGCTGGCCCACAACTGGGGCGGCGACGGGCTGCCCGGGACGATCGTCTACTACGGCGCCGGCTACCTGGTCCACGGGCGCTATATCGAACCGGCGAATCCGCGTGTCCTGTTCTGCCCGAGCGCACCGGCGGCGAGTGTGGCCGGAGGCCTTTACAACATGGCGAAGTGGTGGGAAGTTCCCTACACCGGGCTGTCCATCCACGCCGTAGTCATCGCCAGCGAATACGTCTACGGTCCGTTTGACCAGCGTCCAGGCCAGCTGTCGTCCGGCGATCCCAGCACCTGGGTCACCGACCACGAGGCTCAGGGTGGCGGGGTGTGGACGCCGGCGACGTGGCCGCGCCGCCATCGCCAGGGGTACAACGCCCTGTGGACCGACGGGCGGGTCAAGTTCTACGCCGACCCGGACCGCAGCATTCTGTTCAGCCAGATGGGAACGCTTTACTGGATGCCCTATGGCTCCGGCACGATGTTCCCGCACTACAACGCCAATCCGTGAGCCGCAACCCTGGCCCGAGTGTCCCCAACAACAGCAGAAGGAGTGCGAGCATGAAGACGACGAAGGCAATGGCGATCCTGGTGGCGGCGATGGTGCTGGCGCTGGCGGCGGCGGTGCGCGCGGCCGACCTGACCTGGAACACGGGCAACGGGACGTGGGACACGACTGTCGGCAACACGCCGTGGAATCCGGGGCCTGACTACTTTGAGGCCGGCGACACCGTGACCTTCGAGGACGCGGTCGGCAGCGGCGGCACAATCAGCATCCCCGCCAACGTGGCGCCAGCCTCGACCACGGTCACCGGCGCACTCGACTACAACCTTCACCGGCGCCGGCGGCATCAGCAGCGGCAGCCTGTCGAAGTCCGGCGCCGGGGTTCTGACCCTGAGCAATGCCGCCAACAGCTTCAGCAGTATCACGCTGGCCGGCGGGGAACTGCATTACAGCACCAACGGCAACCGGCTGGGCGTCGGCAGCATCAACGTCACGGACAACGCGGCCTTGACGGTTCTCGGGCAGATGGGCGTAAGCCGCCCCATCGATATCGCGGCGGGCAAGACGCTCACCATGAAGACCACCGAAGGCAACTACGCGCAGTATACCGGCGTCATCAGCGGCGACGGCGCGCTTGCCTTCAGCGACTATTCGGTGAACCCGTGTTACATCCAGAACTTGAGCAATACCTTCACTGGCGACATCACCATCAACGCCGGCTCCGGCGGTGTGATCTTCTCCAACAACGGCGCCTTCGGTGCGACGGGCAAGACCATCTACCTGAAGGGCGGCTGGCTGCAATGGCAGGCCGATGTCGCGGCGGACCGAACTCTGGTGATCGGCGGCGCCTCGCAGCAGTTGCGCGACACCGGACTGGCGTGGCACGGTCTCATTCAAGGCGGCGGGTTCACTTTCCAGGGGTCGCACATCGTCCTGACCAACCCTGGCAACACGTTCAGCGGCACCATCGGTATGTATGCCGGCGGTTCACTCCTCAACCCCTCGACGCTGACAGTCAGCCATCCCGGTAATATCAACGGTAACTCGATCTCATTCGTCAATCCTTACAACCGTCTGCAGGTCGCCGGAACCCCGGCCGGGGGCTGGACCGGCAACATCAGTTGGGGCAGTTACGCTACATTCATCGACGTGGTGGAGTCCGCGGCTGTTGTCAACTGGACCGGACAGCTCAGCGGCTCGGGTGTCCTCACGAAGACCGGCCCGGGGGCCTTCGTTGTCAACAACACCACGGCCACCGGTGACTTCGACATTCAGGGCGGCACCATCCTGTTCAACGACACGAGCACCACCGGCATCGGCAGCCACACCGTGCAGAACACGGCGGCCCTCGGCGGCAACGGCACCCTGAGTCTGGGGGCCGGCAAGGGAATCAGCGTGCAGAACGGCGGCACCCTCAAGGGGACGGTGACGGTGACCGGCGGCACGGGGGTGAGCGTGGCCGACGGCGGCATCGTCGCGCCGGGCGAATCGGCCGGCACGCTGACCTTGAGTTCGTTGGTTCTGAACAACGGCTCGATCCTGAACTTTGAGCTCGACGCGCCCAACGTGGAAGGCGGCGACAACGACGTCATCCAGGTCAACGGCGATCTCACGCTGGACGGCGTGCTGTATGTGACGTTTACCGACACCCCGATCACTCTTCAACCCTACCGCCTGTTCAGCTACGAGGGCGTCCTGACCAACCACCTGCTCACCGTAGGCACCGTCCTGCCGAAGGACGGCTACATCGACACCTCGATCGCCGGCCAGGTCAACCTGATCCTGATTCCCGAGCCGGCGACGGCGGCGGTGCTGGGCCTGGCCGGGCTGGCGCTTCTGCGCCGGCGCAGGTTTTGAGTCCCCTTGAGTGCGTCGGCGTGACGTGGTGCACGACAGCGCAGGTGTTTCGCGCGTGAGTTTGGAGCGGCCGGGCGGGCGGCCGGGAGAGCAGGCGCGTCCGGCAGGTCGGCAAGTGGAAGGGACCACGCCATGCTTGAACCGAAGGCCATGTGGACCTGGCCGGGCGCCGTCCGGGGTCTGTTCATGGCGGCGGCGGCCGTCGCCGGCCTCGCGTCGGCTGACTCCGGCGCTCGTCCCCACCCCCCCGATCCCGATCCTGAATTGGGAAGCGCGGTCGGACTGGAAAAGCGTCAAGGAAGCCGGCGCCGCCGGGGGCGGGAGCGGTGAATCGTTCAGGCTGAGCCAGATAGGAACCTGCTCTGGATGCGGATGTCCGACGCCTTCCATCCGGGATGCCGGGGACAGGTCGCCTTCGGCCAGGGGCGCACGTCACGTCTGTAGGGATCCCTCCTGCGTTCCGATGGACGACGGATACGTTACTGCCAGACCGGGGCCAGGCAAGTGCGACGCCGGGAGAGCGTCGGCCGCTGCATGATCGTAAGGATCTGGCCCCCGGCCCCAAGTCGGCCACGGGCGCCAGCCGGCCGGCAGGCTGGGATGCGGCCCGTCTGTCATGGCCTGGCTTCTTCCGGTACGATGGGGGGGATCGTTGTCGCCGTCAACCAGAGAGAGCACAGAGACCACAGAGAGGGAACTGGCTTTGCGCTGGCGTCGGCGGGGGTTCCGCGCCGACGCCAGCGCAGAGCCCTCTGTAAACTCTGTGTCCTCGGTGGTGAACAAGTCAGGATAGCACTGGCATGGCATCCGGCGCCTGTTTCCGAACCGGCTTTACGGCCCCCTTGGAGAGGCCCCGAGGAACTGTCCGGCTACGGAACTGACTTGCGCCCGAACCGGTGGTTTTACCTTGACAGTGGCGAGCTGACGTGTTATTATAGAGGCCATGCTTTAGGGTGGTCTGTCGGCCGGGGTGTCTTGGACGGTCGCCTGTGCGGGTGGGAATCTGCGTGGCCGGGGGCCTCCCCGGCGTCTGCTGGCAGGCTGGCGGCAGCGCTCATTGTGGCTTGGTGTCGTTGCGTACGAGTCTGGTTTGCGCAATGGCCAAGAGCAGGCACAATCCGTTCGACCTCGAGGCGCTTGAACCGCGCCTGCTACTGTCGGGGGAGAGCCTTGCCGACGTCGGCGGCGACCTGGGCGCGGCGGCCGGGCCGGAGACGGTGGCCGAGGCGGGCTGTCCTGAGGCCATCGGCCCGGAGGTTCCCGGCCTGGGCGATCTGTACAACCCCGGCGCCCAGCTCGACGGCCTTTTCGACGGGTTGACGGCCGACACCTCGCTGCCGACCGGCGACGTCACGCATCCCACCCCCGACGACCCGGTCTGGACCCAGACCAGCGACACCCACTTCGGCACCGGCACGCTCGTCGGGGTCGCCGTCAGCGGCACCGGCGAGGCGGCCGCGCTCGAACTGTCGGAGCACGAATTCGCCTGGCGCCGGGAGGTCACCCTTGACAACCACGCCGGCGATGCCCTCGCCGACTACCAGGTGCGCATCGAGCTGAACGCCGCCAACTTCGACTTCTCGCGCACGCAGGCGGACGGCGACGACATCCGTTTCCTTGACGCGGACGGGGCCACGGTGCTGGGTCACTGGATCGAAGCCTGGGACTCCGCCGCGCAGGAGGCTACGGTGTGGGTGCGGGTGCCGACGATCCCGGCGGCGGCGACCAAGACCATCTTCCTGTGCTACGGCAGCGCGGAGGCCCCTGGCGCGGCCAGCTTTGACGGCGTGTTTGACAAGGCGGCGTCGGCCGACGGGCTGGTTGCCGGCTACGCCCTGGACGAAGGCGCCGGTGGAAGCGCCGCCGACGGCAGCGGGCTTGGGCACGCCGGCACGCTGGTCAACGGGCCGGCCTGGCAGGGCACGGACGGCGGCCAGTGGGCGGGCCACGCCGACGTCCGCTTCGCCGAGGGCTCGCACCTGCGCTTCGACGGCGCCGACGACCACCTCATCATCCCCTACAGTCCCGATTTCGACCTGGCCGAGCTGACGCTGGCGGCGTGGATCAACGCGGACACCTTCGGCGACTGGGAAGGGCTGGTGACCCGCGGCATCGAGACCAGCCCGTACGCCCTGCAGGTATGGAGCGACGGCTCGCTGCGCTTCACCGCCAACTGGCTCAGCGCCACCGACACCAGCAGCTGGAACTCGGCCACCACGATGCAGACCGGCCGCTGGCACCATGTCGCCGTCACCTACGACGGGGCGTTGCTCGCCTTCTACATCAACGGTGTCCAGGACGCCAACACCGTCGCCGTGGACTTGGATTTCGTCGCCAGCACCGAGGGGGTGACGATCGGTTGCGACTTCCCCGGCGGCGACGAGTGTTTTGACGGGGCGATGGACGATGTGCGCGTCTACAACCGCGCGCTCACGCCGTCGGAGATCGAGGCGTTGTTCGAGCGGCGGCAGTACACCACCGGGCCTCCGGCGGTCGCCGTCGCCGCGGAGTCCGCAACCCCGACGACCTTCTATGCCACCGAGGGTTCCTACACCTCGCCGGCCTACGACACCGACGGCATTCCCGACTACCTGACGCTCGACTGGACGGCCACGGTTGCGGCCGGCGGCGGCGTGCAGTTCCAGATCCGCACGGCCGCCACCGAGGCGGAACTGGGCGTTGCCTCCTGGCGCGGCCCCGGCGGCGCCGCCGAATTCTACGGCGAGCCGGGATCGTCCATCAACTCGCTGGCGGACGGCAAGCGCTGGTTCCAGTACCGGGCGTTGTTTGCCGGCGACGCCCGCGCCGGCGGCCCGCGGGTCGAGGCGGTCGCCATGTCCTACGAGCTGCCCGCCCTCCCGGCGTGGAGCCAGACCACCGACGGCGACTTCGCCTCCAACTCGCATGACCACACCACCATCGAGGGCACTGGCGCCGCCGCATCCGTCACCCTGACCGGCGCCGATTTCGCCTGGCGCCGCCCGATCGTCATCGACAATTCCAGCGGCGAGGAGGCCTTCGATTACCTTCTGCGCCTTGACCTGACCGCCGCCAACTTCGACTTCAGCCGCACCCAGGCTGACGGCGACGACATCCGCTTTGCCGACTCCGGCACCGGTGCCTTCCTGACCTATGCCAACGTCGCCTGGGACAGCCTGGCCCAGACCGCCACGGTGTGGGTGCGGATTCCGCATATCCCGGCCGGCGACGCCACGACCATTGATCTGTACTACGGCAACCCCGATGTGGCGTCAGGCGCCAGCCTGGCGGACACCTTCTCCGGTCTTGAAGCCTACTACGCGATGGACGATGGCACCGGCGCCAGCCTGACCGACCTCTCGGGCAACGGCCGCACCGGGACCCTCCAGAACGGCCCCCAGTGGCAGGCCGAAGGGGTGCTCGGCGGGGCGCTGAGCTTCGACGGCGCCGACGACTACGTGGACCTTGGCGACTGGTTCACGTACCAGGACTTCACCGTCGGACTGTGGGTGCAGCCGGGCGCCGCGCAGACGCAGACTTACGCCAATATCATTGACAACAACCACACCAGCAGCACCAACTGGGCGCTCGAACTGTCCGCCAGCCCTGCCACCTATGCCTTCTACGCCGGCTCCGTCACCGCCCAGGCGACGCTGACCCCGGGGGTCTGGCAGCACGTCGTGCTGACGCGGGATTCGGCGACGAAGACCAACCGCATCTACATCAACGGCGATCCCGTGGGCGTGGCCACGGGTACGGCCGTCGTCACCTACAGCAACCCGTACCTGCGCCTCAGCCGCTGGGGCACCAGCACCCGCCACTGGGTCGGGCAGATGGACGAGTTGCGCGTCTACAGCCGGGCTATGGATGCGGCGGAAGTGGCTGCCCTCTACAACCGCGACCAGGAGGAGGCGGCCGGGACGGTGCCGGTGGTCGCGGTCGGGGCCGAGACGGCGGTGGGGGTGACGCTTTACGGCCCGGTGGGCGAAATGGTCTCGGCGGCCTTTGACACCGCCAGCCGTCCCCTTCTGCGTCAGATTGCCTGGACCGCGGACGCCCCCGGCGGCAGCGCGGTGCGTTTCCAGATGCGTTCGGCGGCCAGCGAAGCCGGGCTGGCGGCGGCGGCGTGGAACGGGCCGACTGGCGCGTCCGACTATTACACCGTCTCTGGGAGCGCCGTCAACCCCGCGGTCTCGCTCAACCGTTTTGTGCAGTATCGCGTCGAACTCCTGGCGACTCTCGGCGGGGTGCCGGCGCTGCACGACGTGACGATCAGCTACTCGGAGGCCGACGTTGACCTCGATTTCACCGCCAGCCTTTCCCCGCAGGGCGCCCGGCCTGGCCAGGCCCTGCCGGTCTCGTGGACGGTGGGCAACGCGGGAACCGACGATGCCACCGCCGCCTGGACCGATGCCGTCTACTACTCGCCGGACGCGGTCTTCACCGCTGGCACAGACACTCTGGTGGGCGCCCTGGCGCACGGCGGCGGGCTGGCGGCGGGCGCAGAGTACACCGGCGCCGCCACCTTCACCCTCCCGGCGGCGGCGACTCCCGGCAACGGATACCTGATCTTCGTGACTGACCGCGACGATGCCCAGCCGGAGACCGACGGCCAGAACAACGTTCGCGTGGTGCCCCTGCGCGTTGACAACCCGGCGCCGGACCTGTCCTTCACCGCCGCCGCCGTCTCCGTCGCGTCCGCCCTGACCGGCGACCAGGTGACCCTGAGCTGGACGGTGCGCAACGCCGGCCCCGACAGCATCACGGGCGGCTGGAACGACGGCCTCTACCTCTCGGACGATCCGCTCTGGGACAGCGCCGGGGACCGTCGGCTCACGACGTACTACCGGTCCAGCATCCTTGCCGCGGGCGCCGGCTACAGCTCGACGACGGCCGTGCGCCTGCCCGGCGTCGAAGCCGGCGCCTGGTGGGTGATTTTTGTGACCGACTACACGCAGGCGCGCACCGAGACCGATGAATCCAACAACGTCGTCGCCGTCCCCATCACGCTGGCGCCGCCGGCCGTTGACCTAGTGGTGACCGGCGCGGCGGCCCCTGCGGCGGCGACGCTCGGCGAGCGGGTCGCCGTCAGCTACACCGTTGCCAACAGCCGTGCCGGCACGGCCGCAGCGGCCTGGCGGGACGGGGTGTTTTTCTCGACCGATGCGGTGTTCGATCTTGCGTCGGACCTGCGGCTGGCCAGTGCCTCCATCAGCACCGCCCTGGCCGGCGACCAGTTCCGGCAGGGCACGATCAACGTCACGTTCCCGGCCCATCTGCCCGCGGGGGCCGGGTGGCTGTTCGTCATGACCGACTATGAGAACGCTCAGGGCGAAGCGGACGAGGGCAACAATGTCAGCGCGCCCCTTCCGATTGAGCTCGGCACCGTGGCGGCGGACTTGGAGTTTGTCTCCTGCACGGCGCCGGAGACGGCGGTGGCCGGGCAGACGGTGACCGTGGGCTTCGAGGCGGCCAATGCCGGCACCGCCGAGGCCGTGCAGAACCTCAATCTCTCCATCTGGCAGGACAACATCTTCCTCTCGCAGGATACGGTTCTGGACGGCTGGGGGCGGAACGCCAATCCCGAGGATCCGGAACTGGTGTTTGCGAACCGCGACCCGGCGACCCTGGCGTCCGGCGACCGCTACACCCTCAGCCGGCAGGTTGCCATCCCGCAGGTTGCGGCCGGGCAGTGGTACGTGATCTTCAGCCTCGACACCTGGTATGGCGTGGTCGAGTCCGACAAGGCCGACAACCTCCTTGTGGTGCCCCTGACCATCACGGCCCCGCCGGCCCCCGGCTGCGACCTGCAGATGACCCAGGCCTCCGCGCCCGGCACCGCCCACACCGGCGAAGCGATCCCCGTCTCCTGGACCGTCACCAATCTCGGCCCCGACTCGGCGGCCGGCACCTGGACCGACGCCGTCTTCCTCTCGCAGAACGACACGTATGAGCCGGGCGTGGACCGCTATCTCGACGGCTACGGCATCGGCCTCCGCGCCCCCTTGGCCAGCGGCGGAACCTCGGCGCGCCAGCGGACAGTGACGTTGCCGGCCGACCTCAGCGGCAACCTCTTCCTGCTGTTTGTCGCCGACGCCTTCGGCCAGGTTGCCGAAAGTGAAGAGACGCTCAACGTCCGGGCCCTGCCGATCGCGGTCGCCGCCGCCACGGTGGAAGTTGATCTGCAGGCCGCCAGCGACTCGGGCGCCTCCGACGCCGACAACCTGACTCACGTCGTCTCCCCGGTCTTCGACGTCACGGTCAACGAAGCCGGCGCCCTGGAGTTTGACTACACCGGCGATGGGGTCTACGACGAGACCCTCGAGGTTCCCGGCCCCGGAACCTACACCTTCGATGGATGCCCAGCACTGGCCGACGGCGGTTACACGGCGACGGCACGGCTGACGCCGCTCCTGGGCAGCGCGGGCATCGCGACGCTGCCGTACACCATCGACACCACCGGGCCGCGGCTGCAGACCGCCGGCAACGCCCTCGCATTCGACGGGGTTGACGACTACGCCAGCCTGCCTGCCGGCGGCGGGCTGAATGGGCTCCAGCAGGGCACCATCGCGCTGTGGGTGCGTTGGATCGGGCTTCAGGGCGCCGGCAACGGCAGCCCGTTGCCCTACGGTGCGATCACGGCGCGGCAACGCAACAACTCCTTCTCGAATCATATCCTGGCCCTTGACGGCGCCGACCCGTCCACCGCGAAGGTCGTCTGGCGGCCGTATGCGCACGCCGGCACCGCCGTTACGTCGCTCGATTCCCCCGGCGACGGCACGTGGGTCTTCGTCGCGGTCACGTTTGCCAGCGGCAGCCACACTCTCTACCTCGATGGGGTGGCGCAGGGCACGTCCGGCCTGACCGGGTCGTTCACGAACTACAGCTCGACCCCGCTGACCCTCGGTGGCTGGACCGGCGACGGCACCTGCTACGCGACCAGCCAGATTGACGAGGTGCGCACCTACAACCGGATGCTCAGCGAGGCCGAGGTCCAGGCGTTGATGGGGCCGGAGGCCGACACTGTCACCTCCGGACTGCTGGGGTATTGGGCGGCGGACGAGGACAGCGGGCTGCAGTTGACGGACAGCTCGGGCAATGCGCGCCACGGCACGCTGGCCGCGTCGCCAGCGACCCCGGCGCGCACCCTCTCGACCGCTCCGGCCAACGCCGAGCTGCCCGTCGCGGCGCCCGGCGTGACCACGCGGAGCCTCGGCTTCAACGAGGCGGTTGACGCGGCGACCCTCGGCCCGGCGGACATCGGCTTCACTGGCCCTGGGGGCGGCGACCTCGGCCCTGTCAGCGATGTTTCCGGCAACGGCGCGACCGTCACTGTGACCTTCCCCGCCCAGGCCGCGATGGGCGTCTACACCCTGGTCATCGGCCCTGACCTGCGCGACCTGGCCGGCAACCTCATGGACGGCGACGGCGACGGCACCGGCGGCGAAGACCCCGAGGATCGCCAGAACCTGTTCTTCGAGATCGCCTTGCCCGACCTGCAGGGAACCGCCTTCGCCGTCGGCGGCCAAAATTTGCACGGCAGCACCGAGGCGGCGCTTTCCTTCAGCGTGCACAACGTCGGCATCGCCCCGGCGGGCGGGTTCAGCGTCCGCTTCTATCTTTCCGAAGACGGCACGATTGATCCGGCGGACGACATCCTCCTCGAACTGGCGTCCGCCGACCCGCACTATCAGGCGGGTGACCCCTCGGCCTACGCCGTCCCCGGCCTGGCCGCCGGCGGGACGGCAAGCGGCACGGTCATCCTCCTGGTGCCCGACGCCGATCCCTTCGCTACTGGCAGGCGGTACACCCTGGGCATGGTTGTGGATGGCGAGGATGAGGTTGCCGAGGACGACGAGGACGACAACCGCAACCGCGGCACCGGCCTCGACACCGCCGGCGTCGTCTATGCCCCCCCGGCCGCCTTCCCCTTCAGCGACGGGTTTGAGGACGGCGTCCTCGGCGAATGGTGGGAGGCGGTTTCGACCGGGGCCGGCCGCATCCAGGTCAGCGCCGACAACGGCCCCTACGACGGCGCCTATCACGTCACCCTTGACGCCGACGGCGCCGCCGGTGTGAACCAGCTCATCCTGCACGCCGACCTGGCGGGGTGTTCCGGCGTCGAGCTGGTCTTCGCCAACCGCGAGTGGAGCGAGGGCGATGACGCACAGGACGCGGTGGCGATCAGCGTGGACGGCGGCCGCACGTGGACGACCGTCCTCGCGTTGACGGGCACCAACAGCACCGACAGCTACACCGGGCGCCGGATCATGCTTGACCGCCTGGTGGCCGGGTACAGCGCCGACACCCTGATCCGCTTCCAGCAGTCAGGGGCCGCCGCCATCGGCGCCGGCGGCATGGCCTTCGACGGCATCGCCTTGCGCCTCGACGGCAGCGGGGCACGGGTCACCGCCTCGACGCCCAGCGGGGCGCAGGCGGTCGCACCGGGCGCGCTGCGCTTCACCTTCAGCGAATTCATGGACACGGCCAGCTTCTCACCCGATGACGACGTGGTCGAGTTCATCGGCCCCGACGAGACCGACCTGCGCGGCTCGATCACCGGCTTCTCCTGGATCGACTGGCAGACGCTTGACGTTCAGTTTGAGGCCCCGGCCGACCCCGGTGCCTACCGTTTGACGCTTGGCCCCGGCCTGGCCGACGCCAGCCCGAACGGAAACCCCATGGATCAGGATGGCAACGGCACTGCCGGCGAGGAGACCGACACCTACACGGCAACCTTCAGCCTGCTGCGCACGTTCTACTTCGCCGACTTCGAGACCGACCCGGGCTGGACCCTTGACCCCGGCGCCGCCCCCTACCAGTGGGAGTGGGGCACACCGGCCGGCCGGAACGGCGACCCCAGCGTGGCCTACAGCGGCACCGGCGTACTCGGCTACAACCTCACGACCGGTTACTACCCCAACAGCCTGAGCGGCCAGTACGCCACCACCGTCGCCATCAGCACCCGCGACCACGGCAGCGTCCGGCTCAGCTTCTACCGCTGGCTGCGTACCGAGACCAACTACGACTACGCCACCATTGACTGGTCAACCGACGGCGTGACCTGGACCAACCTGTGGCGCAACAGCGCGAACGCCGACACCGCCTGGACCTTCCAGCAGTTCGACCTGCCCGCCGAGACCGCCGACCGGGGGACGCTGTACCTGCGCTGGGGCCAGACCAGCGACGGCTCGGTGCAGCGCTCGGGCTGGACGCTTGACGACGTGCGCGTCAGCGGACTGCCCATCACCGAAGACACCACTCCGCCGCGCGTCACGGCCCAAACCCCGAGCGGCACCCAGAACCCCGGCGTGGTCGGCCTCGCACTGCTTTTCGGCGAGCCCATGGACACCGACTCGTTCGACCTCGCCGCCGACGTCCTGAGCTTCACCGGCCCCGGCGGCAGCGACCTGAAAGCCCTCCTCAACGCCGCCTGGCTGACCCCGGAAAGGCTCGAGTTCCGCTTCCCGCGCCAGGTCGCCGCCGGGGACTACACCCTCGTCCTCGCCCCGACCGTGACTGACAACGCCCCCGGTTTCAACCTCCTCGACCAGGACAACGACGGCGTCCCAGGCGAACCCGGTGAGGACAACTACACGGCGTCCTTCAGCATCGCCGCCGACGCCGCCGCGCCGTACATCGTCGGCCAGGAGCCGTCCCGGCCGGGGCAGGGCGACTTGACGGGCGTGCGCCTCACCTTCAACGAGTGGATGGATGAAGGCAGTTTCACCCCGGCGGACATTGTGCTCAGCCTGCCCGGCGGCGGCACGATGCCGACGGGCGACATCACGGTCACCCCGGTCCCGGCGACCCCCGGCGTGCCGCTCTGTCGCGTGTTCGACGTCGCCTTCCCGACCCAGACTGCCGAGGGGGAATACCTCCTCGCCGTCGGCCCGGCGGTCACCGACCTGGTTGGCAACGCCATGATCCGCTGGGATCCCTATTATGCCACCGGGTTCGAGGCCGGCGCCGACGCGAACTGGTCGAAGAAGATCACCTTCACCTCTGATGTGACCACCCAGTTCCTCGGGCGCTACAGCAATGACACCGTCACCCTCAACCTCGCCGGGCTGCCGGCCCATAACGGCCTGCGCTTGGTCTGGGATCTGATCATCATGGACACCTGGGACGGCAGTGCCACCAGCAACGGGCCGGACTACTGGGGCTTCAACGTCGTCGGACTGCCCGCCCCCCATTTCGAGTACACCTTCACCACCTTCACCACCTCTTCCCAGTCCTTCCCGCGCCCGGCCGACGAACGCCTCGCCATCCCTGGCACGCAGACCGGCTACGACGACACCATCTACCGCGCCCTCGACGACGCCTTCGCCCACACCGCCGCCGACGGCCAGATTTCCTTCTACGGCCGCAACCTCGAAGCCGTCAGCAATGAGAGCTGGGGCATCGACAACGTCACCGTCTACCTCGGCACTCCCGGCGTCGCCACGCCAGTGCGGCTGGCGATTGACCGCACCGGCCCGCGCGTTGCTGCCACCAACCCGACCGGCCGCTTCGAGGCGACCAGCCTGTCCAGCCTGGACGTGATCTTCAACGAGGCCATTGATGCGACCTCCTTCGCCATCGAGGACGCCGTGCTGACGGTTCCCGGCGGCGCCGTGGTGCAGCCCACCTCCGTCGTCCGCCTTGACGATCTCACCTACCGCCTGGCCTTCCCGGCCCAGACTGCCCTCGGGGACTACACCCTGGCGGTCGGACCGGAGATTGCCGACCTCGCCGGCAACGTCATGGATCAGGACGGCGACGGCACCGGCGGGGAGGCCGCCGAGGACATGTTCACCGGCGTCCTCACCATGCAGGTCACCGGCCCCTATGTCATCGCGATGACGCCGGCCGTGCGCACCAACAACCCGGCCCTCACGAGCATCGTCCTGACCGTCAACGAAGCCGTCAACGGCGCGGATGCGCGGGCGGCCGTGACGTATGAAGTCCTGAACCTCGGCCCCGACCGCACTGCCGGCACCGCCGACGACAGCCTCCTCGTCGTCACCCCCGCCTACACCGACGGCGCCACCGGAATCGCCCTCAACCTCGCCGCCGCGCTGACTGACGGGATCTACCGCGTGCGCGTCCTCTCCGGAACCCCCGGACTCCGCGATCTAGCCGGGCTGCCGCTGGATCAGAACCGCGACGGCGACCCCGACGACTATACGGCGACCTTCGAGGTTGACCTCAAGCCGCCGGCGGTGACCGGGGTCGCGGTCGGCACGGCCCTCGCCTTCGACGGCGGCAACGGCTTTGTCCGCCTCCCGGAGAGTGTGCTCAACGGACAGGACACGCTGACCGTCGAGTTCTGGTTCTCGACGACGCGCGTCTCCTGGCAGGCGCTGGTTTCCGGCGCCGGCTCCGGCAACGCCAACGAGTACATCGTCGCCACCAGCGGCAGCAGCATCGGGCTGTACTACGGTGAGGGCAACGAGTCCATCCTCTGGTGGGACTACGGGCAGACTCTCGCCGACGGGCGCTGGCGTCACGTCGCGATGGTCCGCGACAGTGCGGCCGACCAGGGCTGGGTCTACATTGACGGGGTGCTGGTGGGGGTGGCGCAGTCCGCGACCATGAATCCGCTGAGCATCGGCACCAACGGTTTTGTGCTGGGCCAGGATCAGGATTCCATCGGCGGCAGCTTCGACCCCGGCCAGGCGTTCCTCGGGCAGATGGCGGAGCTGCGCATCTGGAACACGGTGCGCACGGCCGAGCAGATTGCCGGCAACCTCTCGCGCCGTCTGGCCGGCAGCGAGGCCGGCCTGATCGCCTACTGGCCGATGGACGAGGGGCTGGGCGGCACCATGGCCGACCGCACGCCCGCGGCCCGCACCGGCGTCCTCGGGGGCGGGACGGCCGCCGCCATGCCCGCCTGGGCTGGCTGCGACGCACCGATCCAGCGCGACACCCTCCAGGTCACCTACATGGACGTCGGCGGCCTCGATCTCGCCACGGTCACCGACCCCGGCCACTACATCCTGCTGGCCAGCGGCGGCGACGGCACCTTCGACAGCGGCAACGAGGCCGTGGTGCCGGGACTGGAAGCGGTCGCGTTCGACAGCTCCACCGGCCGCGCCCTGCTGAGCTTCGCGGCCTTCTTGCCTGACGATTACTATCGGCTGACTGTCAACGGCACGGCCGGCGTCCGGGATTTGGCCGGGAACCGCCTCGGCGGGGGCGCCGACCATATC
>MVZH01000042.1 GCA_002068325.1 Lentisphaerae bacterium ADurb.BinA184
CGCCGTCGGCGCTGACCACGGCGATCATGCCGTCGGGCCGGGTGAAAGCCACCCGCCGGCCAAAGGGGCCGAGGCAGACCGCACCCACCTTGCCCCCCTCATAGAGCACCTTCCAGCCGACCACCTTGCCGTTGGCCAGGTCATGCCGGCGGAGCTCTCCGGGCGTGGCGGAGTCGTGAATGCCCCCCAGCCCCTCCCGTTCATAGTGGACGCTGAGGACGAAGCCGGACAGCCCGGAGGCCTCCTGCCCCCACGCCATCCCGGCGCCGGCCGCCGCCCACAGCACCGCCACACGCCACACGCCCGCACGCAACCCCCTGTCCGGTGCGCCGCCGCCCGGCTGCCCTGCCTGGCGCCGCTGCCGCCCGTCCCGAGATGCCGCCAATTCCGTTGCCATTGTGGGCCTTGAAAGCCTGCCTGACCGTGATGACGGTGCGCACGCCGCCAGCCGGCGCGTGCCAACGCGTCCCGGCGACGTCAGTGTAGTGCCGGTTGCCTGACCTTGCAAGGCGCCCGGCGGTCGGCTGCCAAGGTGTGCGCCCCCCGTTCATCGCATGAGCGCGACCACGTGGCACAAATCGGGGACGTATCTCGACAAAGCGCTTGTTATCAATGACATACACCGCCATCACTGGTCTTCAGGCCGCTCATGTGAAGACAGGCAATCGAGGCGAACTTCGGTAAGGGTGTTGTGGTTGACACGGGTGTGCCGAACGTCATGGTGTGGCCGGGTTCGCCTCGCAGGGAACCTTCCCTCGATGGGGCTGCCAGTCCGGTCGTTGGAGTCCGGAGGCTGTGCGAGCCCAGACCCGAGGTCGCCAACGGTTGCGTCCAACGGAGACGTTCGAGGCCTAGTATACGACAACGCTCGGCGAACTGTGCCGACGCGCGGTCCAGCCGTGCGAACCCCGCTGGAACATTCTGCTTGCCGTGGGCGATCGCCAGTGGCTGCGGGGCCTCGCCGGAGACGACCCGGCCAGCGACGGGCTCATCGCACCGCCGGCCGATGAGGTTCCCACGGCGGGCGCATCCGCAACCTGGTTGTTTCGTGGCACGGGGTTTCGGCGGCTGCGGATCGTACAGGCCTTGCGGCGACCGAGAAGGCCTAGAACGAAACGGGCCTGAGGCAGGATTCACTCCAAGGCGGTATTGGTCACGTATCTATCGCGTAAACGACTGTACCGTAGTATGTTAAAAAGGCACGTCCCCAAAGGTAGTCGCCTGCGTCGTTCGTCCAAGTCGTCTCAAAGGAGTCCAAGCCTTTCCCCTCGAACCCGCGGCTTCGGCTGGTACATCGTCGCGCCCGGGAAACTTCAGGACGATCGGTGACAGGTCGCCTCGGAAGGCCTGGCGTTCCCAGGCTCCCGGAAGTCCGCCGAACACGAAAGGGCCGCCAGGATCTCCCGCGCCAGCCGCCGCCTTTCGCCGGCAAACGGGTCGCGGGGACGTGCCTTGTACGCCAGGGTCTCCTCCGCGAATGCACACAGAGCCCGCATCGTCCGACCGATCGGACGGGCTTCCGCATCCCAGAGGTCGAGGTTGGCCAGATCGAAGAACTCCCCGTCACCAAGCGGCTCCAGCTGACTACGGCACTCCACGCACAGGCTGGCAAGGCCCTCGAAGAACTCCCGCTCGGCGGTGATCCGCCCGGGACCGGTGCCCGTCCGTAGCAGCCGCCGAAGGATGTTCTCGGGATCGTCCACCAGGACAACGGTGACGCCGCCCACCCTCTTCACCGCCCGCAGGTACGCGCCCATCAGCCCGCTGGGCGGAAGGGCGACCACACAGTCCCGGCTGGCCGGCCCCTCAAGCAGGTGAACCAGCGCTCTCGCGGCCTTGCAGCGGTAGGAGTGCATGGTGTGGAACTTCCGCTGCAGCCGCCCGATGCTGCTGCCGAAAAAACGCTCAACCTCCTGGTCCAGATCGAGGAATCCAACCCCAAGGAGACGCGCCAGCTCCCTGCCCGCCGTCGTCTTGCCGACGCAGCTGACCCCGGTCAGAAAGACTCGCATCGCCAACCTCGCTCAGGATGTGGGTTCCAGCGGCAACATGGCCTGTGCAGGCGTTTCTGCCAGGCCCGACCTCACGGCGGGGCCCCCCGGCAAATCCCGGAGGTCGGACGTACGGCATGGGCAGTCTGACACCTGGCCGGGCCGCCGGCTGAGCGCCGAACCATGCTATACGGACCGATGGACGGGCGGCCGGACACCCGGAACCGCGGCTGGCACGCCGAAACAACCTCTGCGGTGGAGTCGTTGTTCGCGGCCACGGGGACAGAAACGGCACGGAACAACGGCATGCCCGAAATAAGCCGATTCTACGGCATAGTCATTGCCATGTCCTTTAGCGAGCACAACCCACCGCATTTCCATGCGCAATATGGCGGGCAGAAGGTGGCAACCGCCATCCGCACACTGCAACTCTTGGAGGGGCGGCGAGCCGCGTGACCTCAGAGTCGGGCGTGGGCGCCGGCCCCCTGCCAGAACAGGTCAACGGCCTCCAGCGCCGGATCGATGGCCCGTGCCTGCATTTGATGTGGCGGGGCCCATTCGATCCAACGATGGGAGCGATGCTCGGTCGGTACGACGGTGACGGTTTCCTCAAGCCACCCGAGGAAAAGAACGACGGTCTTCTCCACCGTCTCGCCGCCGAAACGCCGATACCGCGTCCGATAGGTGTCTTCATGCCGGAACGGCGGAATGAGGCGGATGGCGTCCCGGAGGATGCCTGTCTCTTCCTCAAACTCCCGCAGCGCACACTCCAGTTCGGTCTCGCCGCGGAGGACATGTCCCTTGGGCCAGTCGAGACGGTGCGCGTGTTCCATCAGCAGGAACTCCAGGCTCGCGCGCCGACGGAAACAGATCACGCCGCAGGATTTGAGCCGCTTCACGGTGTCAGTCCTCCCTATCCGGGAAAACGATATACTCCGGCGGCACCGCCTACGTCCGCCAGACGCCGTTACGGCTGAGAAAGAAGACGTGGCCCTGTTCGTGCATCGCGCGAGCCCGCACCGTGAGCACCACGGGACAGCCATGCCGCGCGCCGACAGCACGCGCCGACTTGGTGTCCTTCGACAGATGGACATGGCAACGCCCCGCCTTGAGCAGCCCCTTGCGCCGGATGGATGCCAGGGATCGAGTGGAGGTCCCGTGAAACAGGCTGGCCGGGGGAACCGCAGCATCGAGTCCGACGTCCACCTTCATCGAGTGGCCCTGCCGTGCCCGGATCCTGTCTCCGTCGCGGCTAAACTCGAAGCGCTGCTTGTCATTCCCGGCCACCACTTGATCGAGGATTCCGCGCGTCACCCCGTGGTCCAGACAGAACGGGGCCTGCAGCAGCTCTTCAACCTTCACCCATCCTTCCGCGTCCATCAGGAGGCCGTCGCCCCCGGGATGGTGACGGAGCACGAAGCTGAGATGCTTGCTGATGCTGACAAGATCGTGTCTCATCCAATCCTGCCTTCGCCGTCTGGGCGGACCACCAGACCCGTAACGCCCACGTGGCGACGCTGAAGCCGGTCCCCGGCGCATGCCCCAAGGTAGCACGTCAGGCGGTGCGGGCAAAGCCTGGCACGCCATGGCCGCGGTTGCCGTGGCGGCGGATCCGCAAAAAAAAGCGTGGAGGGCGTGTTGCCGTTTGCATCTGCGTCCGGGACACTGTATTGTCACAGTAAGGATTGTGTAAGAGATTCGCGCGATACACAGCCACAGGCCAAGTCTCCGGCGTTGGCATGGCCAGGATGGGTGGCGGGATGTGTTGTGGGCATAAGGAGGCATCGGTCATGAAGAGGCAGGATCGGATGACTGCCGTGGCGTTCTGTTGCCTGGCTTGGACGGTTGGACTGGGCGGGGCGGGGGCGATGGCCGCGGGCACGCGGACCCAGGCCGTGGCCATCCGGGCCGGGTGGAACGCGGTCTTCCTCGAAGTGCAGCCGGCCCAGCCCAACCCGGCGGCGGTGTTCGCCGGGACGCCGTTTGACATTGTCGCGACCTACCTGCCGACGCTCACCCCGGTGAAGTTCCTGAGCGACCCGGCGGAGGCCTCGTGGAACGAGCCGGGCTGGGCGGTGTGGTACGCCCCGGACCGCGAGGACGCCTTTCTCACCACCCTGCGGGCGGTGTTTGCGAACCGGCCCTACCTGGTGCACGCCCGCGAGGCCTTCGCCTGGCGCATCGAGGGGACCGTCAGCTGCCGGGCGCCGCTGTGGCAGGCCGACTCCTTCAACCTGGTCGGATTCCCGGTTGACGAGGTGTCGCCGCCGAGTTTCGCCGAGTTCTTCGCGGGGGACGACGCCTTTGCCGGCGGGAAGTTCTACCGGCTGGCGGACGGCCGCTGGCACCGGGTGACCGCCGCCGGCAGCACGCGCCTGGCCGCGGGGGAGGCGTACTGGGTCTACTGCGACGGCGCCTCGACGCACGGCGGCCCGCTCCGCCTGGGCGGGGGGCGCGACGAGAGCCTCGAGTTTGGCGCCAACACCGACACCGCCGAGCTGCGGCTCACGAACGTCACCTCCGCGCCGCTGGCCGTCACCGTGCACACCGTGTCCGAGGCGGGGGCGTTGCCGCTCAGCCGGGTGGAGACCGATCTGGTGAATGCGGTGACGACCTATCCCGACCTGCCGGCGGTCTACGACCTGCCGGACATCGCCCCCGGCGCGACGGCGGTGCTGCCGCTGCACCTGCGGCGCGAGCGGATGACTCAGGCGCGGCAGTGCGTCCTGCTGCGCCTGGCCACCGACGTGGGGGCTGTCTACTGGGTCCCGGTGTATGCGTCGCTTCCGGCCGCAGTGAACAACTGAGCCAATAGGACAGAGGGCCATGACCATGGAAAAGCCCGCGGGATCTGTGCGATGGGGTCGGGTGGGTTGGCCGGCCGGCTGGCGTCGGCGGGCGGCGTGCGCGGGAAGCGTGGGCGTCGCCGCCGTCGCGTTGCTGCTGGGGGGGTGGCTGGCGGGGCCATGGGCGGCGGCGGAGGAGTACGCCCTCTCGTTCGCCCCGGCGGCGGGGGCGGCCGTCTTCTTGGACGACCTGGTGTTCCACGACAATGCCCCCGGCGCCGACACCATCGCGACCACGGCCGGGGACTTCCAGGCCTCGGGGCTGGCGGCCGGCCAGCGCGTGACCGTCATGGGCACGGCCCTGAACGACCGCACCTTCACGCTGCAGGCCGTCGCCCAGAAGCTGTTGACGCTGGCGCCGGCGGACGCGCTGGCCAACGAGGGGCCGGTCAAGGCGACGTTGCATCCGGCGACCCGCAAGCCGCACGTGCAGGTGGCTGACGAGGCGGCGTTCGACCTGACCGGCGCCCTGACCGTCGAGGCTTGGGTCAAGCTGCCGGCCTACGACCGTGCGGCGGGCGAGTTCCCGCCCAAGTCGGAGGCGCTGGTGACCAAGGGGGAGGCGTGGGGGCTGGTGCGCTACAGCAACGAAGACCGGCTGGCCTTCCGCACGACCAAGGCCGGTTTCACGCACGACTTGCCCGGCCCAGCCGCCCTGACCCCTGGCGAGTGGTATCACGTGGCCGGGGTGTTTGACGGGGCCGGCAAGCGGCTCTTCATCAACGGGGTCGAGGTGGCCTCCGAGGTGTTGGCGGGGCCGTTGGACAGCAACGACTACGACCTCCTGATCGGCAACAACGAGGAGAAGCCGACGCGGGCGTTCGCCGGGGTGATGGACACCGTGCGCGTGTGGTCGGCGGCGCGGTCGGCCGGCGAGTTGCACGGGGTGATGCGGCGGCGCGTGCGCGGCAGCGAGGCGGGGCTGGTGGGGGCGTGGAGCTTTGACGAGGCCGGCGGCGTCACGGCGTTCGACCGTTCCGTGAACCGTCATGACGGCACGTTGCACGACTTCGACCCGGTGGCCGACCGGGTGAAGGGGCTGGTGTTTGCCGCCCCCTACCCCGGCCAGCACGCCCTTTGCCTGAACGGGGGCGACCAGTTTGTCGAGCTGAACCGCGATGTGCTGACCGGCCACACCGGCTCGCTGACCGCCGAGGCCTGGGTCAAGCTGAACCAGCTCGGGGCCGCGGCGCTCGTCAGCAAGGGCAGCGGGGCGTGGGAGCTGGGGGTGGATGCCGCCGGCCATGTGGTGTGGACGACCTCGGGGGTGGCCGCGGGCGGCAGCACGACGCTGACCGGCGCCACCGCCCTGGCGGTCGGCGAGTGGCACCATGTGGCGGGGGTCTACGACAGCCAGGCGCGCGTCAAGCTCGTCTTTGTTGACGGAGTGATCAACGCCTCGGCCTACGGGGTGATCGGGACCCTGGGCACGAATGCCGAGCGGGTATGTTTCGGCTGTCGGCCGGGCACCCCGAGGACGCAGTTTTTCGACGGCTGCCTGGACGCCGTCCGTCTCTGGCAGGCCGCCCGCGCCGACGAGCTGGTTGCGGCCGCCCGGCTGCGCAACCTGACGGGTCACGAGCCGCAGCTGGTAGGGGTCTGGGATTTTGACGAGGGCAACGGCGCCATCGCCAACAACGGCCGTCACATCATCGAAGCGCCCGGCAGCCTGGTGACGCTGGACTTCGAGGATTTGGCCGACGACGGCGACACGGTGGTCGAGTACCCCAGCCCCTACGAGAGCGGCGGGTTCCGGCTGGTGGCGGCGCCGGCCGGCAACGGTTTCAGCGTGGCCGGGGCGTTGACGCCCGGCTACTCCGGGTCGGCCGCGGTGTACAACGACGAGGCCGACGAGGCGGTCACCTTGACCCACACGGGCGGCGTCCCCTTCCGGCTGGTCTCCATCACCTTGGCCGACCGCGATCCGCGCACCTCGGCCGGCACCCCGGTGACCTTCCACGCGGCGTCGGCGGCGGGCGGGGCGTGGGCGACGGTCAGTTTGGACGGCGGGGTGGCGATCAACCTGGAGACGTTCACCTTCGCCGGTTTCCATGCGGTGACGGCGCTGTCCTGGAAGCAGGTCGCCTCGTTCCACCAGTTTGACAGCATCGTGGTGCAGACCTTGGGCGGGCTGCCCGACGCCTGCCTGTCCACCGACGGTGCGCTGAACAACCTGCGTGACGCCGACCGGGTGGAGTCCGAGGTGGTTTTCGGGCCGCCGTTGCCGGCGCAGTACGCGCTGGCCTTTGACGGGGCGACCGACTATCTCGCCGTGGCCCACCACGCCGCGCTGGATATTGGCGACGCCTTCACCATCGAGGCCTGGGTCAAGCCCGAGGCCTTCACCCCGGCCACCGGGATCTTCCGCAACCTCGTCCGCAAGGGGGACACGGGCTGGGGGCTGGCGCTGGACGACGGCGGCGCGCTGCGCTACTGGGTCAGCGACAATCCGGCCGAGGCGCTGTCCTCGACCGGCACGGTGGTGGACGGCGAGTGGCAGCACGTGGCGGTCGCGGTGGACGCGCTCAACAACACCGTGGCCTTCTACATCAACGGGCAGCCGGCCGGTTCGGTCGAGAGCAACGTCATCAACAACACCGCCACGCCGCTGGTCATCGGGCGCAAGGGGCCGACGGTGGACGGCGGCTACTTCAAGGGGGTGATGGACGAGGTCCGCGTCTGGGATCACGCCCGCACGGCGGCGCAGATCGGGCAGTTCGCCAACATTCAGCTGCCGGCCGCCACCACCGACGGGCTGATCGCCTACTGGAACTGCAATGACGGCCTGGGCTGGGAGGCCGGCGACCGCAGCGTCAACGGCCTCGACGCCGCCTTGATGAGCCCCGACCTGACCGACTGGACGTACGGCCCGATGGCGCCGTTCCGCACCGGCATGTATGCGCTGGAGTTCGACGGCGTGGACGACTACCTGCAACTGCCGCACGACGCCAACCTGAACTTCGTCAACCGCCTGACCATCGAGGCCTGGGTCTGCCCCGAGGCCAAGGACAGCGCCGACCCGGACGAGTTCATGCGGACGATCGTGATGAAGGGCGACAACCTCGACGACGGCGGGACGGTGCTGACCGGCTATGGCCTCGCCCTCGACCGCAACGGCTACCTGCGCTTCTGGACCGGCCCGACGCCCGCCGAGCTCCTGCAGTCGTCCGGCCAGGTTGCGGACGGCGAGTGGCATCACGTGGCGGTGGTGGTGGACGGCACCGGCACGTTTTTCTACATAGACGGCCAGCCGGCCGGCACCTCGGCCGTGCATGTACTCAACAACAACACCGAGAAACTGTACATCGGCCGCCAGGGCACCTCGGCCGGCACCGCCCGCGGCCACTACAAGGGCATCCTCGATGAGCTGCGCATCTGGGACGACGCGCGCACGCCCGACGAGATCGCCCAGATGGCCGGCCGCCAGCTCTTCCACGGGGTCGGCGGGCTGGCCGCGTACTGGAGTTTCAACCACTACGACCCGGAGAACGGGCTGGTGGCGCAGGCCGACGCCGGCGCCCCTGCGGGCGGCGATCCCGACGCGCGGCTCGAGGCGGTGCTGACCAAGATGGATGTCTCGGCCTGGGTGCCGTCGTTGTACCGGCTGGACTGGGACGGGCCGTTCTGGGAGGCGGAGCCGCTCGACCCCTCGCTGAACCTGTCGCCCTACGCCGGCAGCGCCGGGCTGTGGGTCGGGAAGGTGGTGCTGACCCGGGTCAACGAAGTGGCGACCGCGCAGCCGGGCGAGAGCGGCGACGTCACCGCGACGGCCGACGCCGCCAGCCTGACCATCCTCCTGCACGTGGACCGTTACGGCCAGGTCCGCCTGCTCAAGGACGTCATCCTCATGCAAAGCCCCGGGGGCACCGAGGACACGCTGCTGCCGGAGCAGGAGACGCTGGGCAGCGGCGAGCTTCCGCTGCAGCTCATGCGGCAGTTGGTTCTGGTGACTGACGAGGCATTGATCCCGCAGTTTGTGGGGATCGAGCGGCGGGCCGGCCAGCTGGTCGGCAAGCGCCTGGGAACCGTGGCCTATGACTTCGAGGGCAGCGAGCTGCTGCTCATGGGCGGGGTGGGCGAGGGACGCTCGCTGAACGGCACCCTCCGCCTGCCGCGCCTGCACAACACCAACCCCTTCCGTCACCGGTACCACCCCGACCACCGCAACGTCAACCCCGACAGTCCCGACGACGGCTTCGAGGTCACCCGCCGCCTGACCGTCATGTTCGACCTGCCGGTGGCCGGGGCCGGCACGCGGGGCGGTTACGGCATTGACCGCCTGGGCGGCGCCTACCGCGAGGTGATTACGGGGCTGCACAAGATCCCGCTGGTGGCCGAGGGGCGCATTGAGATCAGCCGCATCTCGGACGTGGGTGTGCTCAACGAATAGGCGAGGCGAGGCACGGAATCCGCCAACCCGGCAAGGAGGCCTGCGAATATGAACGCGCGAGTACGGCCGATGGGTGTGAAGTTGGTGCCGGCGTGGCTGGTGGCGGCCGCGTGGCTGCCGCTGAGCGTGTGGGCGGCCCCCGGCGTCTCGGTGACGGACACGGCGCTGACCTTCACCGAGGGCGGCGGCGCCATGGTGATTGATGCGGCCCTGACCGCGACCGGCCCGGCCGGGATCACCGCGGCGGCCGTGCAGATCGTCAGCGGCTACACCGCCCCCGAGGACGTGCTGGGCGGCGGCGACACCGCGGCCGTTGATACCGTGTGGAATGCCGGCCCCGGGCAGCTGGTGCTGGTGCCGGCGGCCCCCGCGACCACGGTGACCGAGGCGGAGATGCAGGCGGCCCTGCGGACCGTGACGTACAAGAACACCAACATCTACGACCCCTCGGCCGCCGCCCGCACGGTGCGGTTCGCGGTGTACGAGTCCGGCACCACCGACCCGGCGACCGACAATGCCACCGTCAACCTGACCACCGTCAACGACGCCCCGCAGAACACCGTCGTCCCGGCCATCGTCTTCAACGGCCCGCCCACCGATCCGCCCAACCTCCAGCTGACCAGCGCGGGCACCTGGGACGACGACGAGACGGCGACCGGCAACCTCACCCTGACCTATCAGTGGCAGCGTTCCAACGACGGCACCACGTATGCCAACCTGACCGGCCAGACCGGCGCGACGTACGAGTTGGATCTGGCCACCGACATCAACAAGTACTTCCGTTGCCGGGTGACGGCCCGCGACGACAACGCCACCCCGCTGAGCACCACCGCCAGCTCCAACGCCCTGCGGCCGCTGCCCGACCCCGACGGCGACGGGCTGCCGACCCCGTCCGAGGACTACGACGGCGACGGAGTCCTCGACGCCGGCGAGACCAATCCGAACGTCGCCGACACCGACGGCGACGGACTCAACGACGGTCTTGAACGCAATTACGGCACCGACCCGCGCGCCACCGACACCGACGGCGACGCACTGAGCGACTACCAGGAGGACGAGAACCACAACGGCCAGCACGACGCCGCCACCGAACCCGACGCCCTCAACGAGGACACCGACGGCGACGGACTGCTCGACGGCCAAGAGGACCGCGACAAGAACGGCTCGCTGGCCGCCGCCACCGTCACCCCGCGCGAGACCGACCCCCTCGACGCCGACACCGACGACGACGGCCTCACCGACGGCCAGGAGGACCGCAACGCCGACGGCACCGTGGACCCCGACGAGACCAACCCCCGCGTCGCCGACGGCGACAGCGACGGACTGCTCGACGGCCAGGAAGACCTCAACGGCAACGGCATCCTCGAGTTCGGTGAATCCGATCCCGACATGGCCGACACCGACAGCGACGGACTGCGCGACGACAAGGAGCAGTCCCGCGGCGAGGATCTCGACGCCGACGGCTACTCCAACGCCCAGGATGCCGACAGTGACGGCGACGGCCTCGATGACGCCGTCGAGGACGCCGACAAGGACGGGGTCGTTGACGCCACCGAGACCAGCCCCATCCTCGCCGACACCGACGGCGACGGCATGCCCGACGGCTGGGAGACCCAGAATGGCCTCGACCCCCTCGACCCCGCCGACGGCGCCGAAGACCTCGACAGCGGCGGCCTCAGCAACCTCAACGAGTACCGCCAGAAGCGCGACCCCAACAACCGCCTCGACGATTTCCTGCCCACCGACGGCGAGGACACCCGCGCCCGTGTCGCCTACGCCGAGAAGGTCGGCGATGTGGCCGACGGCACCCGCACCATCGAAATGACCCGCCTCGAGTACTCCTCGTACGGCACCCACGTGTTCGCCGGCAACTTCTCGCCCTCGGCGGCCTTCGGCGGGCTGGCGTTGACCGCCCACGAGACGTATCCCGACCGCAGCTGCAACGCCTTTGTCGCCGCGCGCGACGACGACATGGAATGGATCTGGGCCATGCGGCTGGTCGGGACCAACGGGATCACGATCTGGGACGTCACCGTCTTCGGCGATTACGTCTACGTGGTCGGCTCCTACAGCGGGCGGCTCTACTACCAGGGCGTCGAGCTGTCCACCGCCTACTGGAGTTCGGCCAACGGCTTCTGCCTGCGCCTGCGGGCGACCGACGGGCTGCGGCTGCAGTCGCTGGTCAAGCGCTACTGCATGTTCGAGGGCGTGGCGGCCAACGACCACGGCCTCTACCTCTGCGGCAACTACTACACCCAGGCGCTGGCGATCGGGACGTGGACCGCGCGCAGCCCCGAGGAGACCGGCGACGTCAGCGGCGACATTGACATCTTCGTGTGCCGCCTGCGGCCCGAGCTGGACGTCTGCGACTGGGGCAACAGCGGCGGCGGCGGCAAGACGGCCAACAACGACGACGCCTACGACATCAAGCTGGACGGCGACGGCAACGCCTACATCGCCGGCACCATCCACGGCTACAAGTATGCGACCAAGGTGAAGCACCATCGCAGCGGGCCGGAAGGCGACTACTACACCGTCAGTGTGGAGTCCAAGCCGGCCACCTTCCAGAACGACAGCGTGGATGACATCTACACCGGCGTCTGGCCGCAGAAGTTCTCCGTGGACGGCGACGGCGGCTGGTGGGGGGGCGGGAACTGGACGTACAACGACACCGCCGCCACCGGCGTCACACGCGCCTTCCTCGGCAAGTTCCAGTCCAGCGACGGCAAGCTGATCAAGACCTGGCACGACGCATCGGGGATCCCCTGGATCAACGCAGACAGCGAGCTGACGGCGCTGGCGGTGGTCGGCGGCAACGTCTACGCCGCCGGCCGGGGTTGTCAGGGCCAGGGTGTGGTGGCCAAACTGGACGCCGACCTCGTGCACTCAGGCAAGACGGCGAGCGTCGGCGGGGCGGCGTTCTCCAACTGCACCGTGCTCTCGACCGTCGGCGCCGGCGGTTCGCGCCTGCTGGTCGGCGGGTCATTCAGCTCCGGTGACGCGACCTTTGGCGGGGACGTGCGGGTGGCGGCCAACAACGGCGCCAACATCTTTGTCGCCGAGCTCAACCTGGCGGCCGCGGATTTCTCGACGGGCTGGGTCTGGGCCCGCACCACGCACTCGCAGACCTTCCAGACTCCGGACAACCTCGAGCTGGCCGGCATCGGCTACCACGGCGCCACCAAGCGCATCTACTACGGCGGCAATTTCGGCAGCAGCGGCGGCAACAACGACCTGCACTTTGGCGATGACGAGACCGACCTGGTGCTCACCAACCAGGGGGCGCGCAGCTCCTTCCTCAGCGCCTTTTACGACGGCGACGAAGGCGTCGAGTACCTGTACATGGTGCGCATCCTGATCGTGTCCGAGATCGGCGGCGAATTCATCCAGCCCGGGGCCGGCTCGAACCTCTACCTGGTCGGCGACCGGGTGACCGTACGCGCCCCGGCCCGCATCTACGTCCTGGCCGATGACACCAATGACGTGCGGGTGATCTACGACCTCGGGCAGAACGAAGAGGGGGTCGAGGTCTACGACATCCGCCACACCTGCAAGGGCTACACCCTGGATTACGGCAACTACGTCGAGACCGGCACCTACTACGAGTTCGAGGCCTCCGAGCCCATCCGCATCGAGTTCAAGTGGGACACCGACTACAAGCTGCTGGTGCAGTCGCAGGTGACCTGGCCGGTGCCCGACGACATTGCGCAGGAAGTCCTCCGCACCCTCGGCGACCCGCTGCCGGCGGCCGGCGCGCACTGGATCCGCAAGGCCACCGAGGTCGCCCCCGCCGTGGATGGCACCACCACCCCCACCGACCCCAACAGCTACGGCTTCCGTTACGCCCTCGACGACTACACCCTGGTCACCCGGACGCCGCCCCCGGACCCCGGCGCCACCACCGTCTGGCCCGACAAGAGCTACTCGCCGGCGGCCTTCAACAAGACCACCGCCCGCGTCCAGATCGGCGACGGCATTGACCGCGACTACTTCCTCATGCTCGGGCCGGCGATCCTGACGCTGGACTGGCACAAGCAGGTCCGCATCCAGCTCAGCTCGTCGAGCGCGGACACCGCAACCCTGCCCTTTGTCGAGGATCTCGACGCCGGGGTCAAGACCAACAACACCGCCCAGTCGCGCGAGCTGTGGTACGAATACGCCGCCCACGTGCACATCGGCGCCGACAAAGACGGGACGACGACCGTTGACGTCAAGAAGCCGTGGACGGTCGGCGACGGCCACTTCGCCGGGCTGCGCTACAACGACCTGACCGTGACCGGAGCCGAGGTCTACCTCGATGTGCCCAGCCTCGAGCTGCCCACCGCCATCAGCTGGAACTTCGGCACCAACCTGTACTATCTGACCGTTCCGATCGGGACCTTCGCGGACTTGGCGGACGCCGAGGACGCCGACGGGTTGCCGCTCAACCCCGCCGACGTCAACATCGAGGTCGAGCCGGTCGTCCGCATCGTCAAGTCGCCGGCCGGCACCGACACCACCAACATGAGCGTCTGGGACGATGTCGGCAACCGTGTCTTCCCGTTGCGGCCCGGCATGTTCTACCTCGACTGGCAGGGGGCGGACGGCACCTCGCTGATCATGACCCTGATCACCGCCGGCTTCCCCGGCGACGACATCCATGACCTCGACCCCGACGTTGCCGCGGGCACTCTCTTCGACGTGCCCGATCCCGACCCCCGGCGCCGCCATCTGGCCGGCACCCCCGCGGTGATCCTCGACCCCTCGCTCACCGATGCCGTTGCCTTCCTGCCGACGCCATTCTACTTCGAGCGCGGCGGCGAGGCGGCCGTCATCTCCCCTGACGAGGGGGATGTGGCGGACACCGGCAATGCCGGAGGCACCCTGGCCGACGGGCAGATCAGCCAGAGCGGCACCTTCACCTGCGGCCGCAACGGGCGCTCGGTCATGGTCTTCAGCTACACCGACGACGCGAATGCGGCGGCCAGCGGCGACCTCGCGCGAGAGAAACTGGCCGTGCGCGTGGTCGAGACCAAGACATGGAACAGCGCCAACGACTGGTGGGACGGCAGCGGGCAGCTCCTGAAGATCGCCGGCGCGCAGGAGATCGGCCTGAAGATCGCCAGCCCCTACGACCTGGCCGGGCTGGGCACCGGCTACGTGCTCTTCGACAACGCGGCCAACTACAACGCCGGCATCTACAACCGCGACGCCCACCCGACCCAGTTCGGCCCCATCATCCCGGTCAACCGCAAGTACTATCCGCCGGATCCGGCCGACGCCCCCGAGCCGCCGAACCCGCCGGAGCCCCAGCTTCCGGTCTCCGAGCAGCTCGGCGACCTGCTGGTGGCCTGGTACCGGGCCGACGCCGTCAACCCGAGCCCGCCGCTCACGCTGCGTGAGGAGGCGATCCTGTGGCCGTACCGCCCCGTGCTCTACCGGCTGTTCGACTGGCCGGCCCTTGCCCCGACGCCGGACACCCCGCCGACGCCCGACGACAGCCCCCGCACCCGCCTGCGCATCGTCGTCGCCAGCCGCCTGGGGTCCGAGGGCATGGACACCGAGGGCAACATCCAGTTCTCCTACGACCCGGACCTGCACCAGAACGTGCACATCTACAACCAGCCCGACCCCGCGTGGCCCGGCTACAACCCCAACGAGGAGCACGCGCTGATCGCCCCCTCCTACGCCCATCGCGACACGGCGGTGCGGCCGGCGACCGCCTACGCCTTGCGCAACGACCTCAACCACACCGACTTCGACGACACCTACACCTCCGACCCGCGGGTGCTGGTCGAGTATTTCGACGTGGCCGCCCAGGAGTTCCGGATGCGGGTGTACGACATCGAGCTGGAGGATCTGGCGGTCAGCGACGAGCGCGCCGTGCAGAGCCTTGATCCCGACCGCCGCAAGAACTACGCCTTCCGCTACTGGGTGAAGGCGGGCGAGCCGCTGTTCGGCCCGTACCCGCTGGACCTGGTGATCGGCGTCAACCCCTGCACCGCCAAGGCCGAGACCGGGCAACCGTTGCACGGGACGACGTACGCCGAGTTCGGCGGCCAGCGCACCTGGTTCGAGGACCATCGCGGCCAAGGCTGGGTCGCCTCCGGCGCCCGCCCCGGCAACGAGGGCAACGTCGGCGTCCTCGCCCAGTTCTTCTACCCCCTCCGGCCGGAGTTCTGGTATGACTTGGACAACGATGCCTATGACTGGGACGGCGACGGCTCGCTGGACGGCGACTTCGACGACGAGGCCACCGGCGACTGCGTCCCCTGGCTGCCCGACACGCCGCGCGACCCCGACCTGGCCACCCGCAACGCCCCCAGGGTCATCGAGTTCCCCAGCGTCTGGCCGCCGGAGGTGCCCATCCTCAAGGCCGGCGAGACGCTCACCTACTCGGGCGGCGAGTACCGGGCCGACAACTCCTCCGCGCCCGGCCTGCCCGGTGTCGTCGGCATGGCCGCCGTCGAGGTGGTCTATGACGACCGCAACCCGAACATGGCCCCGTACACCGACTACAGCGAAGCCCACTACAACTGGACCGTGCGGGTGGTCTCGCCCCTCGAAGAGCGCCGCGTCTCCCTAGACCCCATCCCGACGGCCTTCGAGCCCGCCGGCGGGCTGGTGACCGTGCGCGGCCGCGAGTACCGTTTCGACGGCCTCTCGGCCTCGTTGCAGCGGCGCATCTTCTACGACTCCATCACCAAGCAGCTGGGCATGCGCGGCTTCCTCAACGACCGCACCCTGGGCGACAGCGACCTGACCGCCTCCCCGCCGGCCGCCTACCTGCTGGAACCCAACATCCTCACCCCCGCCGAGAGGGACGAGCTGCTGGCGCTGACCGCCGACCTGTCCGGCGACTTCACGGAGTGGAACCAGGCGGTCGGGGAGCTCTTCGAGCTGACCCGCAACCCGCTCGGCGTCGGTCTCACCGGCGCCCCCGCCAACCTCTACCTGCCCGGCGTCGAACCCTATGTTGACCCGGTGACCGGCGCGGTGGACGACTCGTGGGGGCAGCCGTTCCGCGGGCTGGGGCCGGGCCTGGCCGTCATCCCCAACCAGAAGTTCCTCGACCCCGGGTTCATCGCGTTCGACGAGGTCTACGTGACGCTGGCCGAGAACAACGACGAGGCGTTGGGGGCGTCGCCGGTCGCGTTGCACATCTTCAAGGTGGCCCGCAAGCTGCGCTACCGCGGGGCGGTCATGGTGGTGCTTTCCGACAACGCCTTTGACGAGAAGGCGGTCTTGCGCCACACCGGGGACTTCGGCACCAACACCGACGAGCTGGTCTACCAGTGGTTCATGCGCGAGGAGGACGGCACCGAGCAGCCGGTGCCCGGCGTTGCCTCGCCGGAGCCGTGGGAGTACTTTGCCAAGAGCGGGCTGGGGCGCTATCAGGTCTCGCTCGAGGGCACCGGGCCGATCATCCTGCGCGACAACCTGGTGTTCATGCGTTACTGCCATGAGGAGGAGATCAACCCGGATTCCTCCACCGACTGGGCCGGCACCAACTGGGACGAGTACTACGACGATCCCGACGTGGCCGACAGCCCTCCTGGCAGCGGCAGCGATGGGCGCGGCGAATGGGCCGGCGCCGCCAACTCGCCGCTCGTGGACTACGAGATGCGCAACGGCGAGGTGGTCGAGCTGCGCACCTACCGTCCGCAGCTGGTCATGGGCTGGGTCAAGCGCGTCCTCGACGCCATCAACCCCTACGAGGCGCGCATCCGCGACTTCTACAGCAACGACAGCCCCGCCACCTACACCTCGATGATCCAGCAGTTCGGCCCGCGCTACGAGGGGCCGGTCGCCCTCAACCCGGACAAGGACGTGATCGAGAACCACGGCCTGATCGAGCTGTACCAGACCGTGCTCGACCGCGCCAAGTCCCTCAGCATTGACCTCAGCCAGCCGGCCAACACCCCCGGCGTCGCCAACGCCATCCTCCTGGCCGCCACCCGGTTGGCCCTCTTCTACCGCATGCTGGGTGACGAGGCCTACAGCGACGCCTGCGACCCGACCATCGGCATCGGCGGCGAAGGCGGCATTGATGAGGCGAACATCGAGACCCTCCACGCCTTCACCAACCAGGTGCCGACCCTGCTCGACGAGGAGCTGGCGCTGCTGCGCGGGGTTGACGACAGCTACGCCCGCCCCGTCTACAACCGCCTGTTCTGGAACTTCACCAAGGAGCAGGGCGAGGCCTCCTACGCCCTCTGCTACAACGTCTCCGACGTCAACAACGACGGCTTCGTGGACGAGGACGACGCCATGAAGCTGTGGCCGCAGGGGCACGGTGACGCCTGGGGCCACTACCTCACCGCGGTCACGATGCACTACGACCTGCTGCGCCATCCCTACTTCAACTGGCCGGCCCGTTCCGAGTTCTACAACCTCATGGACGTCGTGCTCAGGGTGGACTACATCGATGAACAGCACTTCGCCGAAGCCGCCGCCGCCAAGGCCCGCGCCGGCAAGGACATCGTCAACCTGACCTACCGCGCCTGGTATGTGGACGATCCCGCCGGCCAGTGGCAGGGCTACAAGGACACCGACGAGGCCAGGGCCTGGGGCGTCACCGAGTGGGCGCGGCGGGCCGGCCAGGGCGCGTTCTTCGACTGGGTCACGGCCAACGCCATCCTCCCCGCCCATTCCCCGGCGGATCACGAGGGCATCGAGCAGGTTGACCGCACCACCGTCACCGACATCCGGGTCATCTCGGCGCAGCTGCAGGCCATCCAAGCCGAGTACGACGATGCCAACCAGGGCATCAACCCCGTGGGGGTGCACCCCGACATGGTGCCGTTCGACATCGATCCCACCAAGCTGGACGCCGAGTACGGCCCCATCGAGACCCATTTCGAGCAGATCTACGCGCGCGCCACCGACGCCCTCAGCAACGCCAACCGCGCCTTCGCCTTCGCCTCCACCCAGGGCAACCGCCTGCGCCAGCTCTCCAACTCGGCCGCCGACCACCTGCGCGAAGCCATCGACCAGAACCTCGCCTACCGCGGCAAGCTCATCGAGATCTTCGGCACGCCCTACGCGGGCACCATCGGCGCCGGCAAGCCCTTCGCCGCCGGCTACGCCGGCCCCGACATCCTGCTGTACATGTACGTGGACAAGACGCGCATCGACACCGACCTCGGGTTCCTCACCACCGCCAGCGTCGAGTGGGAGGCCGAGATCCCCCAGAGCATCAAGGAGTTCGAGATTGACGGCACCAAGTTCTCCGACACCTATGACGACTGGCTCACCGACCTGCCCGAGCTGGTCTATGACGAGGACAACCCCGACGGCACCCTGCCGTACGAGAACGGCGCGGGCGGCAAGGTCATCCTCCACCTCCCGCTGACCGCCGAGTCGTACAGCTTCCAGGCCCCCGCCGGCTGGGGGCAGCGCGCCAGCGTCGGCAAGCTGCAGCAGACCATCCAGGAGATGGTCGTCGCCGAGGCCGAGCTGCAGAAGAGCATCAAGGAGTACCAGATCAAGGTGGCCGGGCTGAACGCCATGTGGGAGAACTTTGCCATCAAGAGCGGCATGGGCGGCGACACCTTGGCCAGCAAGAAGCTGGTGGGCGAGTTCAAGTTCTGGCACAAGACGGCGGAGAAGACGTGGGACACGATCATCCGCCTGCTGGGCTACGCCAAGCATGATGTCATGGGCTTCCTCGACATCGCCGGCGAGTTCAGCCCGGACACCGTGGTGGTCGGGCTCTCGAACACCGTGCCGGTCAACGAGCTGATCATGCCGGTGACCAAGAGCGTCGGCTTTGCCACCAACAAGGCCTTCACCGTGATGCAGGAGGTCGGCACCATCGCCAAGGATCTGCTCGACATCGCCGAGGCGCGGCTCGAACTCGAAGAAGACTTCAAGAGCGAGAAGCGCGACCTGAACTACGAGTTGGCCCAGCAGCTGACCGCGCTGCTGACTTCGCTGGGCGACGAAAAGGTCGAAGCCATCGAGGTGCTCAAGGCCGCCGAGGAGCTGACCAAGCTGGCGGCGCAGTACCGCACCACCCTCGACGAGGGCATCCGGCTGCTCGAAGAGCGCGAGAACTGGAACAAGAAGCTGGCCGCCGCCATCCAGCGCGAGCGCTACGCGGACATGGCGTTGCGCGTGCACCGCAACAACGCGTTGCAGAAGTACCACGACGCCTTCGCCGTGGCCGCCCGCTACGCCTATCTGGCCGCCAAGGCCTACGACTACGAGACCAACCTGCCCCCCGGCGACCCCGGCTCGGGGGTGGGGCTGCTGACCCGCATCGTGCGCCAGCGCAGCCTCGGCCCCATCGAGGATGACGAGCCCATCGCCGGCCGCGGCGGCCTCGCCGGCGCCCTCGCCGAGATGCGCGCCAACTACGAGGTCCTCAAGGGCCAGCTCGGCATCACCAATCCCGAGCGCGAGATCAACCTGTTCTCGTTGCGCACCGGCCTGTTCCGCATCACCGGCAGCCTGGCCGACAACTTCGTCTGGCAGGCCACGCTGCAGCAGCACCGCGTCGCCAACCTCTGGGACGTCTGGGAGTTCCGCCAGTACTGCCGGCCCTTCGCCGCCTACAATCCCAGCGTCCCCGAGCCGGGAATCGTGATCCCCTTCAGCACCACCATCGCCTCGCGCCAGAACCTCTTCGGCTGGCCGCTGGCCCCCGGCGACAGCGCCTACGACTCCTCGCAGTACGCCACCAAGATCCGCGGCCTCGGCGTCTGGTTCCCCGGCTACAACCTGCACACGCTGGCCGCCACGCCGCGCGTCTACCTGGTCCCCGTCGGCACCGACATCCTGCGGGTGCCGACCGGCGACGGGGTCGCGGTGCGCGAGTGGAACCTCGTCAACCAGCGCATCCCCGTCCCCTATCCCATCTCCGAGTCGGACTTGCAGGACTACAACTACGTGCCCGCCGTGGACAGCCTGGCCGGCTCCTTCAGCGACATCGTCCGCCACACCCGTTTCCGGGCCTACCACGACTGGGGCTACCCGACGGAGTGGGGGACCCTGCCCTACGAGTATGTGTCGCCGAGCGATATCATTGACGCGGCCACGCTCGAGGAGATGATGGGCTACTCCAGCTCGCTGGTCTGCCGCTCGGTCTGGAACACCCGCTGGCTGCTCATCATCCCCGGCGCCGCCCTGCTTGCCGACCCCGAGGAAGGGATCGAACGCTTCATCCGCGGCAGCATGATGTACGGGGGCGACGAGGTGGTGCGCGACGGCGAAGGCGTCAACGACATCGTGCTGTTCCTCCGCACCTACAGTCACGGAGGCATGTGATGGCTGCTCTTCATGCGCAACCCATCTGGCATAAGGGGGCAAGAACCATGAAACCGAATGGTGGTCCGTTGGTGACGGCCGTCCGCGCCCTGGCGCGGGCACTTCCATTGGCATTGTTGCTGGCCGCCGACGCGCGGGCCGGCGCCCTGCCCGAGCCGGACACGCTGGTCTACGGGAGGATCGTCAATCCCTCCAGCGGACGGGACTGCCTGCTGACCGCCGGCACCCTGGTGTGGACGTTGCGTCCCGCCGACGCGGAGGGCCAGGCGCTCACCTTCACCGCCGCCCTCGAACCGCTGGCCGACGGGCAGTACTCGTACCGCCTGGCCATCCCGCACGAGGCGCTGGCCCTTGGCCTGGCCCCGGCCGCCGGCGTGGTGCCGCTGTCCGCCGACGGCGCCTCCTACCGCCACGCCGAGATCACGGTCAACGGACATCCGGCCACCATTGTCACCCCGGCGGCCACCGTCCTGACGGTCTCGCAGGGCACGCGCGCCGCCACCCGGCGGATTGACCTCGAAGTCCGGTACCCGCTCCCCGACAGCGACGGCGACGGCCTGCCCGACTGGTTCGAGGATCTCATGGGCTTCGACAAGCAGACCAAGGACGGCGCCGCCGACGCCGACGGCGACGGGGCCAGCAACTTCGCCGAGTTCATCGGCGGCTCCGACCCGCGGCACGATGACCGCGCCCCCCAGTTGCTGACCACTGAGATCCGCGCCTACGACGGCGGCGTGACCACGCTCCGGCTCAGCGTCGCCGACACCGACACCGCCCCCGCCGCCCTCGTCTACACGCTGGTCGCCGCCGAGGCGCCGCTGCGGCTGACGCGCCAGGAGCCGTCGCTGGGCGTGGAGGCGGCCGTCCTCGTCGAGGCGCCGCTGGCTGCGGGGGCCTCGTTCACCCAGGCTGACATCCTGCAGGGCCGGGTGCGCGTGAGCGTCCCCCCCGGTTTTGCGGGGTCCGCAATAACGGTCCAGCTGGTTGTGCGTGACGGCACGCCGGAGCATCCCGCGGCCGAGGGGGTCGTCACGGTCCACGTCTATCGGCCGGAGTTGCAGCCTCTGCAGGGCTGGCCCGCCGAGTGGCTGTCCGGGTACAGCGGCGGCGTGGCCGACCTGCTGGCGGGGACGGCGGACGTCGGCCCCGGCGAGCGCCCGTCGGTGGTCTCCTATGTCGCCTGCCGGTGGCTGGGGGCGACGGTGGCCGACGCCGGCGGCGAGGCGGCGGCGCTGGTGCTGCGGGCGCCGACGGGCGGCGTCGCGCTGCCCGAGGGGATGGGGTATCCGGCGACGGTGGACGGCCATGTGCTGGTGGCCGGCGACGGTGACGACACCGTGCTCGGCGGCTGGGGCGACGACGTGCTGTGGGGGGGTGCCGGCAACGACACGTTGACCGCGTGGTCGTAGGCGTACTG
>MVZH01000043.1 GCA_002068325.1 Lentisphaerae bacterium ADurb.BinA184
GGCGGTGAATTTCAGCGATCCGGCGGCGAGCCGCAACGTCGCCAAGGTCTGGTGGCACCGGGGGGCCAGCCAGATTCTTGACATCCCCACCGAGCTGCGCTTCGAGCGCAATCTCTGGGGGACGGGCGTGTTCTGCGGGCCGGGCGAGGCCCCCGTGGTCATTGATAGCGGCAATCTCTTCGTAACGCCGGCGCCGGGCGCGGTGACCGTGGACGGCGACCTGGCGGACTGGGACCTGTCCTGCACCTACGGGCCGCTCTCGGTCGATCCGGCGCTGCGCGAGCAGAACAACATCGCGTGGACGCTGATGCACGACGCGCAGGCGCTCTACGTCGCCGCGGTCTTCAAGTCCGCCCAGCCCTTCGCCAACGACGGCGGCGTGAACAACGTCTGGTGGTTGGGCGACTCGATCGAGGTGCGCCTGGCCGCCGACCCGAGGAACCAGGGCGGCGACATCCGCCGGAACATGGACATCCTCACCTTCGCCCTGTGGCACAATCCGACCGAAGGCAAGGACTATCTCGCGCTGCAACGCTCGTTCAGCTTCCAGATTTCGGACATTGGCGCCGCCACGATCCGTTCGAAGGCGGTTCCCGGCGGACGGGCTTTCGAGGCCCGCATCCCGTGGGCGGTGGTGCAGAGCGGCAGCTTCCCGAGGGCGGGCGACTCGATCGCCATCACCCTGGCGGGCATCTGGAAGAACGGGCTGCGCGCCTACGGCATGGGATCGATCAGCTCGTTCCGCGGCATGAACGACTGGGGCCAGGCGCACTTCCTGGCGGCGAAGCCGACGACCGTCTACGTGGCGCTGCGGCAGCCGGAGGCGGACGCCGCCGCGGCGGCGCCGGTCAAGTATCGTGTGGCGGTCGAGGTGCCCGAGAAGGGACTGCTGTCGGCCGGAGTCTACCGGGCGGACGGAACGCTGCTGCGCACGCTGTTCGCCGGCAGGCCGGCCGAGGCGGGCAAGGCGGAACTGGGATGGGACGGCAACGGTGACGATGGGCAGGCGGCGCCGGCCGGCAAGTACGAGATCCGCGCCCTGGTCAACGCCGGGTTGCACGCGCGCTACGTCACCAGCGCGACGAGTCCCGGCAAGCCGCCGCACGACAGCGAGAACCCGCGCGGCGGCTGGGGCGGCGTGTGGGACAATGTTCAGGACATCGCGGCGGGCGCCACGGGCATCTATCCGCTGTGGGGCGTCGAGGAGGGCGACGGACTGCTGATCCACGCCGACGAGGACGGCAATCTCCTCTGGCGCCAGCACGCTCCGCTCGCCCAGCCGGGCCGCCAGATCGGCGTGGCCTGCAACGGCAAGTACGTCTACGTGCTCGCCGACGCCGGCGACAAGGCCGGCGGCAAGGCGGGGCTCTGGCGTGTGAGCTGCAAGGACGGCGGATACGTCCCGATCCCGCACGAGGGCAGCGACCCGCTCGCCTTCAGCCTCGAAGGGATCGTCAAGCCGGCGCCCGTCGAAGGGCAGCCCGCGGCCACCGCCCGCCCCGCCGCCACGTCGCTCGCCGCGGACGCGGGCACGCTCTACGTCTCGGCTTGGTACCGCAACCAGGTCGTCTGTTTCGATGCGGAGACCTGCAGGCCGACGAAGACCTTCGACGTTCGCGAACCCATGGGCCTGTGCCTCGACGGCGCGGACGGGCTGCTGGTCATCAGTGGGGTTCAGGTTGTGCGGCTCGACCTGGGGACCGGTGCCTGCACGCCGGTGGTGTCCGAGGGCCTCGTGGCGCCGTTCGACTTGGCCGCCGACCCTGACGGGACGCTCCTGGTCACCGACCGCGGCGCGGCGCAGCAGGTCAAGCGTTTCGACCGCAAGGGCGCGCTCAAAGGCCGCTTCGGCAAGCCCGGCGGCCGCGACAACAACGGGAAGTTCGAGGTTGACCGTCTGCGCAGCCCGGCCGGCATTGCCGTTGCGGCGTCGGGCAAGGTCTTCTACACCGAGGATGCCGAGCCGAAGATCTTCGTGCGGCTCGGCGCCGACCTAACGTACGAGAAGCTGTGGTGCGGGCCGTGGTACCTGAGCGGCGAGGTCTGCATCGACCCGGCCCGGCCCGAGGATCTCTACTCGAAGGGCGGTGCGGCTTTCATCCGACACAAGCTCGACTACGCGGCCAAGACCAGCCGGCCGGACGCGCTGTGGACAGACTTCGCGCTGCCGGGCGACGCCGGCGAACAGTGGTGGGTGACCTATGGCCGCTGGTTCCCGCGCGTGGTGCACCACGAGGGCGTGACCTACCTGTTCTGCGGCGGCTCGGTGGTCAGCCTCTTCCGCCTCGACGGCGACCGCATGACCCTGGTCGCCTCGATCGGCGTCGACCGCGTGAAGAACCAGTGGGCCGGACGCTGGGTCTTCAACGACCTGAACGACAACGGACGCGCCGACGAGGGCGAGCGGACGGTCACCGCCCAGGATCCCAGGGAACCCGACGCCTTCCTGCCATCCTACTGGGGCGGCAGCATCGACGAGCGCGACCTGACGGTCTACCTGCTCGACGGCCGCGGCGTCGCCGCCTGGGCCTTGACGCCAAGCTTTGTGGCGAAGGGCGTGCCCAAGTACACCTTCGACAACGTGCGCCGCATCCCGCTGGCCGCCGCGCGCAAGCCCGGCCAGCCGAGCAACCTGAGTTCGATCTGGCACGCCCCGGACGGCGGGGTCTTCGGCAACGCCGACGCCAACGGCTCCGACCCGCGCGGCATCGGCCACAGCTCGCACCTCTCCGACGTGTTCGTCTACCGCCTCGACCGTGACGGCAAGCTGCTCTGGCGCGCCGGACGCAAGGCCAGCGGCATCGCCAAGAACGGCGAGTTCTACGGCCGCGCCTGCGGCCTCGGCGGCCCCATCGCCGGCCAATACTTCGACTTCGTCGACGAGAACGGCCAGGACAAGGTGTACTCGTTCGACGGCCTCTTCGTCGGCAACCTGCTCGAAGACAGCGCGGTGGCGACGCCGAGCGAGAACACCCTGCGCGTCGAGCACTTCAACTCGATCGTCTACCAGAACGCCAACGACAGGAAATGGTACTTCGTCGCCGGGGCCGGCGGCTATGCCAGCCTCTGGGAGATCGCCGGACTCGACAAGATCACCCGCTTTCAGGCGGCGGTCGAGGTGCCGTAGGGCAGTGTGCTCGCCGTACCAAGGTCGAGGTCTCGGGTTGAACTTCGCTGATCTGGCATAACAGTTCCCGTTCTGGGTCTCATGTCCCGGACTGAAGCCCATCGTCCGCCGCGGCTGTGCCGCGGGCGGAACGGCAAGGCAAGGAGGATGGCTGGTGCAGGCGCGCAACCGGTTTGCCGACAATGCGTTCAAGGGTGTAGGCTGCTTCCACTACCGCCGTGACTGGGAGAACCCCGACGTCACGCAGGTCAACCGCGAGCCCATGCACGCGCCGTGGGGGGCCTACGAGAACGCCGCCCAGGCGCTGGCCGGCGACCGTGACGCCTCGGTCCACGTGCTCACCCTGGACGGCACCTGGAAGTTCCACCTGGCCGCCCGCCCGGCCGAGGTCCCCGAGGGGTTCTGGACGCCCGGCTTCGACGTCTCGGGGTGGGCCGACATCCAAGTCCCCGGCAACTGGGAGGTGCAGGGCTTCGGCAAGCCCATCTACACCAACTACATCTACCCGTTCGCACTGGGCAAGGATGAGGCCTACCTGAAGAAGCCGACGCTGGCCGGCGGCGACGCCGACGAGCGGCTCCTGATGAACCCGCCCTACGTGCCGGAGGACAACCCGACCGGATGCTACGTGCGCACGTTCAAGCTGCCAGCCGGCTGGGCGGGCCGGAGCGTCTTCGCCGGCTTCAGCGGCGTCGAGTCCGCGTTCTACCTCTGGGTCAACGGCCAGGCCATCGGCTACTCGCAGGACAGCAAGCTGCCGGCGGAGTTCGAGGTGACGGCCGCGCTCAAACCCGGCCTCAACACCATCGCCGTGCAGGTGATGCGGTGGTCGGACGGCACCTGGCTCGAGGATCAGGACTACTGGCACATCTCGGGGATCTTCCGGCCGGTCCGCCTGGTGGCCAAGCCGAAGATCCACATCCGCGACTGGTTCGTCACCGCGACGCCCAATGAACACGGCGACGGCGCGCGCTACACGGCGGACGTCTGGCTGAAGGAACTGGCGGGCTACGCCGACCACACCGTGCGGCTGGAGCTGTTCGACCCCGACGGCACGCGCGTGGCGCAGGCCGATGGACGGCAGGCCCTGCGTATGAACTGGGGTGCCCGCCACGAGGCCGCCGTCGGCTTCTCCTTCGATCTGCCATCCGTGAGGCGCTGGACGCCCGAGACGCCCGCCCTCTACACCACCGTGCTGACGCTGCTCTCGCCCGAGGGCAAGGCGGTCGACCGCGAGTCCTGCCGCACCGGCTTCCGCCGCATCGAAATCAAGGGCAGCGTGATCTACCTGAACGGCGTGCGCATGATCTTCCGCGGCGTCAACCGCCACGAACACGCCCTCGCCAGCGGACGCTACGTCCCCCGCGAGCACATGCGGCGTGAGATCCTGACCATGAAGCGGCTGAACTTCAACGGCGTGCGCACCTGCCACTACCCGGACGATCCGGTGTGGTACGACCTGTGTGACGAGCTGGGCCTCTGCCTGGTCTGCGAGGCCGACGTGGAGACGCACGGCGTCAACGGCATCCTCTCCAACGACCCTGCCTGGGCCGCCGTCTACCTCGAACGGGCGGTGCGCATGGTGATGGTGCACAAAAACCACCCGGCCATCGTCTCGTGGTCGCTGGGCAACGAATCCCTCAAAGGACCGAACCATTCCGCCATGGCCAACTGGATCCGCTACTACGACCGCACGCGGCTGGTGCAGTACGAGAGCGGCGGCCCCGAGGCGATCATCTCCGACCTGCGCGGCAACATGTATGCGCCGCCCGACACCATCATGAACATGCTCGGCGACGCCCGTGACACGAGGCCGGTGGTGCTGGTCGAGTACCTCTACCAGATCCGCAATGCCGGCGGCGGCATGTATTGGTTCCCGGAGTTGATCGAGCGGTTCGAACGCTTCCAGGGCGGCTTCGTCTGGGACTGGCAGGACAAATGCCTCCTGGCCAAGGACAAGGACGGGCACGAGTTCCCCGGCTACGGCGGCGACTTCGGCGAGGACTTGGTCGAACGCACGGTGCCCTTGCACATGACCTGCAACGGCGTCGTGCTCCCCGACCTCACCCCGAAGCCAGTCGCCTGGGAGATCAAGAACGCGCAGTCGCCCATCCAGATTGTCGCCGTGGACGCCGAACACGGCAAGTTCCGCCTGCGCAACCGTCACCACGCCACCGACACCGGCGGCTATGCCCTGGCCTATGAGCTGCTTGAAAACGGCGTCGCCGTCGGCGGCGGACGCGTGCCCACCCCCGCTGCCCGGCCGATGACGGACGCGGCGTTCGAACTGGACGCCAAGGCGCTCCGGCCCAGGCGCAAGGCCGGCGCCGAGTACCATCTGAACTTCCGCGTGACTCTGCTGGCCGACACACTGTGGGCCCCGGCCGGCCACGAAATCTACCGCACCCAGTTCGCCCTGGCCGCCGGTGCCACCGCCGCCCCCGCGGCGCCCGCGCCCGTCGCGGTCAGCCTCTCCTCGACCCGCAACGAGTGGCGGATCGCGGCGGACGGCTTCACCGTGGTCTTCGACCGCAAGACGGGACTCATCCATGCCTGCGAAAAGGACGGGGCCGCCTACCTCGACTCCGGAGCGGTCGAGAACCTCTGGCGCCCGCAAAGCGGGCTGGACACCGACCCGCACTGGGGCTTCTACGACCTCTGGCTCCCCCTGACCCCGGGACAGCTCACCCGGCAGGTCGAGGGCGTGACGGCCTTTGCGTTGCCCGACGGACGCGCCCGCGTCGAGGTCGCGTCGCGGCTGGTCGCCAAGGCCAGCCCCTACACCGTCCGCAGCCAGAGCGTCTACACGGTCTCGGGCGACGGGCGGATCCGCATCGAGGCCGAACTGGACATTGACCGCGGCTTCCAACACGTCAAACGTGTCGGCCTCGGACTCGTGCTGCCCGACGGCTTTGAGACCCTCGAATGGTACGGCCGCGGCCCCGGGGAGAACTACTGCGACCGCAAGGGCAACACCCTGGCGGCCGTGCACAAGGCCACCGTCAGCGAACAGCACTTCCCCTTCATCCCACCCTCCGAGTGCGGCGGACACGACGACGTGCGGTGGGTGAGGCTGACCCGCGACGACGGCCGCTTCCTGCTCGTCGAATGCCCCGCGCTGTTCCACTTCGACGCCCGGCACGCCAGCCTGGCCGATTACTGGCACGCCGCCCATGACCACGAGTTGCCGCGGCGGCCGCAGACCTTCCTCAACCTGGACTGCCGGCATGCCGGCATCGGCGGCAACATGTCCTGGTCAACCGCTGTTGACGACAGGCACCTCGTCCCCGCAGGTTGCTATCGCTTCCGCTTTGATCTGCAGATGGGGTAGGCCGGCGCGGCTCCTGTCGAACCTCGCGCGTGCGGCGCGGGAAAGCCGTCCCGACGCCGACTGAAGTCGTTACACCAACGGGTGCGCGCCCAGACTGGTCTACCGGCTTCAGCCGGCCGCGAGGTTCTGCAGGAGTCTCCCGCGCCGCGGCCGGACGCCACACCTCACCGTCCGCGTCGCGCCGTCTGCCGGCGTCGCCTGGCCGACGCCCGCCACGCGCCGGCTAGGCCGTGCCCGGCATAAGGGGCTGTCCCCGCTCACCCCCCGCCCGCCCTGCGGCCCCTGCCGCGCCTGCGACCCCTGCGTCACTGCCGCCTCTGCGACCTTCGGGCCGCCGCCACCCGATGTGCGTGAAACCACCGTCCGTTTTCACGCACATCCGGCTCTCACCTCCAGTAAATAATATTTTTGTTAGCCAGACGGCTTGCGTCTTCCGCTAGGCGATTATATCGTAGTCCCCAGAAACGGTTCCGCCCGCCGTGACAGGCGGCCGGAGCCACAACCTGAAAGGAGACGGCACATGGACATGAACAAGGTGATGCTGGCGGGCAACCTGGCACGGGCACCGGAGACGCGGCAACTCCAGTCGGGGCAGGAGGTGGGCAAGTTTGCCCTGGCCGTGCACGAGCGTTACTCGACCGCCCAGGGCGAGGAGCGCGATGACGTCTGTTTCGTGGACATCGAGGTGTGGGGTAAGCTGGCCGCGAACTGCCGCCAGTACCTCGACAAGGGCGCCCCCGCCTTCGTCGAAGGACGCCTCCGCGCCGAGGAATGGGAAGACCGGCAGACCGGCCAGAAGCGACGCCGCCTGGTGGTGCGGGCCGACCGCGTGCAGTTCCTCGGCCGCAACGGGGCCGGGCAGCGTCCCGCCGCCACGACGCCGGCTGAGGACCGTCGCCCGCCACCGCCCGCGGGCCGGCCCGCCAACACTCCGCCGTCGCGCAACCGGCAGACGGCTTGAGGAGAACCGCCTCAAGGAGCCTGGCCGGGCAGGTGGGCAGGGGGCTGTGGCCGGAGGGCAGGCGTCGGATCGGACTTGCGCTGCCCCACCGCAGCGAAGCTGGCCCAGGAAAGGGGGTGATGGAAGGCATAGAGGGCGTTTGCAGAACCCCAGCGGACGACAATGTCCTCGTGCGATGGAGGGCGGACTTCCGTGTCCGCCAGGTCAAACCCAAAGACCCGGTCTGCCGCAACGGAACCCGGACGACACGGAGGTCGTCCCTCCAGCCCGACACACAGCCGTCCTTCTCGAGGTCGGTGGAGGCCGGAACTCCGTCCCGCCCACCTGTGCCAGGGTTCTGCAGGCGCCTCAACATAGTGGCGGGCCTCGTGCGGATCGCGCCGTCGCGGGGGCGGCGGGGGCGAGGGGGCCCCCGGCCTGGCCGGCCGTGAAGACGACGCGGTCGTGCTCCGTCCGCATGGGCACCGGACAGCACGCAACGTCCTGTTCGCACGGGGAGACGCCGGACGGATTTCACCACGAAGAGCACGGAGGGACACGACGGGTGGAGTTTGACGAGTTGTCGAACCGGGTCATTGGCTGTGCCATTGAGGTCCACCGGGAACTGAGTCCGGGCCTGTTCGAGTCCATGGTCGAGCCGTGCCTTGCAAGCGAACTGACCCCTTCGTACTCTTCGTGTCCTATGTGGTGAGAACAAACGGGAAGGCGAACAACGGCACGCAGGCGGACGCTCGCACCTCGCGTCGCGGACGCCGGGCGCGGAGGAGGGGAAGGGGACTGCCTGCGGATCACGCCCCGCGGGGGCCTCGCGGCGAGTCGGGCTGGACGGCCGCATCCGGCAGCGGGGGCGGGACGGCGTCGAGGGCATGCACGTGCCGGCAGCGCGGGCAGACCAGCCGCGCGGCCGTGAAATCCGGGGGCAGCTTCAGCGTGGCCCCGCAGGCGCAGGGCAGGAAGCGGTAGTCGCCGGAGCGCCAGACGGCGTCCATGGCCGCCCGGGCGCGCTGCTGCGGGCCGACGGAGGTGTCGGTCGTGGCCGGGCGCCCTGGCACAGGCTTCTGGCCGGCGGTGGCGCCGGCGGGCAGGACCCCGCGGCCGGCATGAATCCTGCGGAACGCCGAGTCGTAGTCCACGTAGCCGGCCCCGCCGCCCATGGCGCGCAGGACGCGGATGCGGTCATCGAGCGGCGGGTGCGTGGCCGCGAGGCTGAAGGCGGCCCGGCTGCCGGCCTGGAACGGGTTGACGATATACATGGGCGCGGTGGCGCGGTTGGCGCCGTCGAGGCGGCGCGACGAGGCGCCGATCTTCTCCAGCGCGCTGGCCAGTCCCTCGGGGTAACGGGTCAGGAGGGCGGCCGAGGCATCGGCCAGGTACTCGCGGCGGCGGGACATCGCGAAGTACATCAGCCGGGCGATGATCGGGGCCAGGATGGCCAACGCCACGGCGACCAGGATCAGGATAATCTGTCCCTGGCCCTCGCCGCGCGAAGACCGGGTGCGTCGCCGCCCGCCGGAGTTCAACACCAGGCGCCAGCCGATGTCGGCCAGCAACACGATGGCGCCCATCATGACGCCGACCATGATCATGAGGAGGATGTCACGGTTGCGGATGTGCCCGAGCTCATGGGCGATGACGCCCTGGAGTTCGTCGCGGTTGCAGATACGGAGCAGCCCGGTGGTGACGGCGACCGCGGCGGTCTGCGGGTTGCGTCCGGTGGCGAAGGCGTTGGGGGCGGGGTCGTCTATCACGTAGATGTCCGGCATGCGCGGCAGGCCGGCGGCGATCTGCATTTCCTCGACGACGTTGAACAGCTGCGGGAAGTCGGCCTTTTCGATGGGGCGGGCGCCGCCGACGGCCAGCATGATGCCGCCGCCTTGGTAATAGCTGACCAGGGCGAGGATCACCCACAGGACGACAGCCACGCCGACGCCCACCGGGCCGCCGCCCGGGTCAAGCGCCTGGCCGAGGACGTAGCCCAACCCGATCAGCACGGCCGCCATGGCGACGACCAGCAGGGCGCTGCGGCGTTGATTGGCGCGGACCTGTTCCCACATTTCAGAATGACACCTTCGGCGCCTCGCGCTGGGCCGCCTCGGTGACCTCGAAGAAGGCCGACTTCTTGAAGCCGAACAGGCCGGCGATGAGGTTGGACGGGAACATCTCGGTCTTGTTGTTGTACTGCATCACCGAGTCGTTGTAGCTCTGGCGGGCGAAGCTGACCTTGTTCTCGGTCGAGGTCAGCTCCTCCTGGAGCGCGAGGAAGTTCTGGTTGGCCTTGAGGTCGGGGTAGGCCTCGACCACGACATAGAAGCTGGCCATGGCGCGGTTCAACTCGCCTTCAGCCGCGGCGGTTTGGGCGACGTCGCCGCTCTGGCGGGCCTGGGCGGCCTGGTTGCGCGCCTTGGTGATGCTCTCCAAGGTCTCGCGTTCGTGCTTCATGTACCCCTTGGCCGTCTCGACCAGGTTTGGGATGAGGTCATAGCGGCGTTTGAGCTGCACGTCAATCTGGGCCCAGGCGTTCTTGACCGCATTGCGCAGGCGGACCAGGCCGTTGTAGGCACCGCCCACAATGATGGCCGCCAGCACGAGCACGCCCAAGATAATCCATACCGGTGTCGTCATCGTTCAGTCCTCCTTGGGTTCGGGGTTCTTGCGGAGACTCTCGCCATCCTGAATACTGCGCATGCAGCGACCACACACACCACCGGCCACGCCTCCGCCCGTCCGCCGCCGACCGGACGGGGCGCGTCGTTCGTCCGTCTTGGTTCTATCGGGTCACGGTTCCGCCCTCCGGCGGCTGCGGGGGCGTCAGCGTTTCACCAAGGAATTCGATGATCCGGCCGGACGGGTCCGGCGTCGCGGCCTGTGCCTGGCGGATCAGCTGCGCCGCCTCGCCGCCGTCGAACCACAGTCCGTGTCCGGCCGGGCACCGGTCGATCAGCACTGGAGGTTCCTGTCCGATGAGAGCCTTCTCCATGTCAACGTCGCACAGCGGGCAGTGGCGCGTGGCCTCGTCGCGTTCACCCGGCCGTCGGCCAGGGACGGGGGCCGCGGGGTTGATCAGCCCTGAGCGGTCGAAGAGCAGGTCGAGTTCGGTGGCGTCAAACCACACGCCATTACAGGCCACGCAGTAATCCAGTTCGATCCCCGCGTGTTCAACCACGATCATCGGTTGCCTGCAGGCCGGACATTTCATGGAGCCGTCTCACTCCAGGCACATGGGCGGAACGCTTTGTCCCGCGGCAAGGCCTAGTATACAGGGCACCCGGCGACCGCGCAAGGGGGCGGGGATGTGGCGTTTTCCAAAGCGGCATTGGGCGGCTATGGTTCCGCCCTGCACCGCATGGCCGCCCGACCGCGCCGTGCGCGGCCCACATGTGCCCGGACACTTCATCTGCCAGGAAGGTACCGCCCTCATGACCCGCAGGGATCGCGTCAAGGCCGCCCTTGCCCACCAGCCGGCGGACCGCCCGCCGTATTTCATTCATCTGTGCGATGATGCGTGGCAGGCGCTGGGCGAGCGCCGTGGGGGCATGGACGTCGAGACGTTCCTAGGCAACGACGTGCGCGGCGTCGGCATCCCGTGGTGGAACTGGTTTGAGCTGGCGCCGGACTGGAGCGGTTTCGACCCGCCCACCTCTCCGGCCAAGGTGAAGGGGTGCGGAAGCTACCCGGCCTTGGAGGAGGATCTCAAGCGCCTGGCCGACAGCAGCGACCAGTACGTCCTGGCCATGGTCTACGGCTCCCACTTCGAGAAGGCGTACTTCGCGCGTGGGATCGAGAACTGCCTGGCGGACATGGCCGGCAGCCCGGATTTCGCCCGGCGGTTCCTGGCCCGGATCGTTGACAAGAACATGGTCATGCTGGAGAACGTGCTGTCGTTGCCGGGGATTGACGGTGTGCTGCTGGGCAGCGACTGGGGCACCCAGCTCGACCTGCTGATGTCGCCGGCGGTGTGGGACGACATGATCCGGCCGGGCGAACAGCGCGAGTACGACCTGATCCACGCCTACGGCAAGGACGTCTGGATCCACTCGTGCGGCAAGATTGACAAGTTGATCCCGCGGCTGGTCGAGATGGGGGTGGACGTGCTCAACCCGGTCCAGCCGGAGTGCATGGACATCGCGTCCCTAGTCCGGCGTCACGGCCCCGACATCACCTTCTGGGGCGGGATCAGCACGCAGCGGGTGCTGCCGTTCGGCACGCCGGACGAGGTGCGGGCGGACGCGCGCCGCACCCGAGCCGTCCTCGGGGCCCACAACGGGTACATCCTTGCCCCCTCCCAAAGCATCCAGTCGGATGTGCCGCCGGAGAATCTGATGGCCCTCCTCGATGTCGCGCGCGAGACCCCCCCGCCGGCCGCACGCTGACCCCGGCCGTTCGCTTGTGCAGAGGGCGCTACGAGTCGGCGCCCGCCGCCCCCGCCCGCGCGGCCCGCGCCTGCCGCCCCTCGCCCCCCCGTTGCGGAGTCCGCAAGAGCACTCAGGTGCGGACGGGGATGCCCTGGGCGGCGAGGAAGTCCTTCATCTGCCGGATGGTGAAGGTTCCGAAGTGGGCGATCGAGGCGACCAGGACGGCGTCGGCATGCCCCTCGCGCACGGCCGCGGCCAGGTGTTCGAGGGTGCCGGCCCCGCCCGAGGCGATGACCGGGACGGCGACCGCATCGGCGATGGCGCGGGTCATGGGCAAGTCGTAGCCCGTCCGCACCCCGTCGGTCTCCATGCTCGTCGGCAGAAGACTGCCGGCGCCGCGCCGCTGGGCCTCGCGGGCCCAGGCGACGGCGTCCTGGCCGGTACCTTTGGTGCCGCCCGCGACGACGACCTCGAACCCCGACGGCACGGCCGCCGAGTTCCGCGTATCGATCGCCACCGTGATGCGTGCGCTCCCGAACCGGGCCGCCGCCTCGTCAATCAGCCCGGGCCGCCGCACCGCCGCCGAGTTCATCGAGACTCTCGCGACCCCCACGTCAAACAGCCGCTGCATGTCCTCCAGGCTGCCGATCCCCCCGCCCACCGTCAGCGGGCACGCCCCGAGGCCGGCCACGGTGCGCTTCACCGCATCAAGGAGCGTGTTGCGCCCCTCGAGGGTCGCGGTGATGTCCAGCAGCACCAGCTCGTCGGCTCCGGCCTCGGCGTACGCCTTGCCGGCCACGGCCGGGTCGCCGAGCTCCTTGATCTTGACGAAATGAACCCCCTTGACCAGGCGGCCGTTGCGGGTGTCCAGGCAGGGGATGACGCTCACAAACTGGGTCTTCGGCATGGCGGGGCTCCCATTGTGCTGGCAGAACCGTTTCAGAAAACCGGGGCCGGCGCCAGGCGGATCGTACCCATGCTGGCAGGGCGGCAGCCCAGCCCTACGGCCGGAAGGCGCGCTTGCGCAGGCGGATGTTGGCGGGCGTGATCTCGACCAGCTCGTCGTCGTTGATGAAGGCGATGCAGTCTTCCAGCGTGAGTTGCGTGGCGGGGGTGAGGATGATGTTCTCGTCCGAGCCGGCGGCCCGGACGTTGGTCAGCTTCTTGCCCTTGGCCGGATTGACCGTGAGGTCGTTGTCGCGGCAGTGCTCGCCGACGATCTGGCCGACGTAAACTTCGGCGCCGGGGCCGATGAACAGCCGCCCGCGCTCCTGCAGGTTGAACAGGGCGTAGGCGACGGCGGTGCCGGCCATCATCGAGACCATGGCGCCGTTCTTGCGCTGCCGGATGTCGCCGACATGCGGCTCGTACCCGTAGAAGACGTAGTTCATGATGCCCATGCCGCGCGTCTCGGTCAGGAACTCGGAGCGGAAGCCGAGCAGCCCGCGGGTGGGGATCTTGTAGGTCAGGCGGGCCATGCCGTTGGCGGTCTGCATGGCGAGCATCTGGCCGCGCCGGACGCCGAGCATCTCGATCACCCGGCCCATGTACGGCTCGTCAACGTCCACCACCAGCTCCTCGAAGGGTTCCAAGGTCTGTCCGTCGCGTTCAAGGAAGATCACCTGCGGACGGGTAACCTGGAACTCGTAGCCTTCGCGGCGCATCCGTTCGATGAGGATGGACAGGTGCAGTTCGCCGCGGCCCGAGACCTTGTAGCCGGCGCCCCGGTTGTCCAGCTCCTCGACCAGCAGGGCCACGTCGGACAGCGTCTCGCGCCGCAGCCGGTCGGCGAGATGGCGCGAGGTGACGTAGGTGCCCTCGCGGCCGGCGAAGGGCGAGTCGTTGGGGATGAAGTTCATCGAGATGGTCGGCGGGTCAATCACCATCGGCGGCAGGGGGCGCGGGTCGAGCGGGTCGGTGTAGGTCACGCCGACCGTGATCTCATCCATGCCGGCGACCGCCACGATCTCCCCGGTCCCCGCCTCCTCGACGGGAACCTTCTGCGTACCCTCGAAGCGGTAGACCTTGGTGATGCGGGCCGGTGCGAGCCGGCCGTCCCGAAGGACCACGGCCACTTCCTTGTTCGTGCTGAGCACCCCGGAGGTGATCTTGCCGATGCCCAGCCGCCCGAGGTAGGGCGAGTAGTCGATCGAACTGACCAGGATCTGCAGCGGCGCCGAGGGGTCGCCCGCCGGCGCCGGGATCTTGCGGATGATCATGTCCAGCAACGGCGTCATCGAGTCGCCCGGCTGGTGCCAGTCCTCCGAGGCATAGCCCAGCCGCCCGGAGGCGTAGATGATCGGGAAATCGAGGATCTCGTGGGGCGCTTCGAGCCGGACAAAGAGGTCGAAGACGCCGTTCACCGTCCAGTCAATGCGCGCCGCCGGCTTGTCAATCTTGTTGACGACCACGATGATCGGCAGGCGCAGCGACAACGCCTTCTTCAGCACAAAATAGGTCTGCGGCATCGGGCCTTCCGCCGCATCAACCAGGAGCAGGGCGCCGTCCGCCATCTTCAACACCCGCTCGACCTGGCCGCCGAAGTCGGCATGTCCGGGCGTGTCTATGATGTTGATCCAGTGACCGCGGTAGCGGAAGGAGCCGTTCTTCGAGGCGATGGTGATGCCGCGCTCGCGTTCCAGGTCGATCGAGTCCATCATGCGTTCCTCGACGACCTGATTGTCGCGGAACATGCCGCTGGCCTTGAACAGCTGATCGACGAGGGTGGTCTTCCCGTGGTCGACGTGCGCGATGATCGCAATATTGCGCAGCTTGGACTGCTCGATCTGCATGGGGAACTCTCAGCCGGTGAGGGGGTGCTGCCGGCCACGGGCCGGACGCGGTAAACCCGCAATATCGCGCGCGGAGCCGTTTTTTCAAGAGGCGAGCTGGCCGGGCGGTCGGCCGACGACGGCGGATCCGGCTTGCCTTGGGACAGGCGGGGACGGCGGTCGTGCGCTCCGCGGTGAACGGCGGACGTCCGTGCCCGCCGGGGCGCACCCGGGAGCTTGGTTGGCGGCCCATGGTTCAGACGGCATGGAGCGGCTTTCCCATCTGCCTTCCAGCGCGACGGCCGGCTGCGCCGCTCCGCCCGTGACGCCCCTTGGCAGATGGGTTCCGCACAGCTATATTTGGGGTTGCGTACGTTCACGCGTTCCTGGGCGGCGGTCAGGCGTTCATGCGGCAGACTCCCGAAGGCGGACACGCGATGCCCTGCGGCAGGTTAGAGCGGAGCGGCGTCGCGCCTTGGCTGACGCCGGCCCCCCTGCCGTCCGCGCCGCCACCGCCTGTCGCCACGGCCGTCGCCAAGGAAATGGACAAAAGGTGTGTTCAGGGTTGGGTTCGCAGAGGAAAGGGTCTGTAATGAGCGATCTGTTTCCCCGGACGATGGTTGGTGGTGTGTCGCTGTCGCGGCTGGTCATCGGCACGAACTGGATTCTGGGCTACAGCCATCGCAGCCCGTCGGCCGACCGGCTGATCACGCGCCGGCACGCCGCGGCCGAGTCGGTCGCCGATTTGCTCGAAGTCTTCCTCAACGCCGGCGTGGACACCATCATGGGGCTGTTCCGTGACCGGCCGCACGTGATGGACGGCATCCATGAGGCGGAGCGCCGCGCCGGGCGCAAGCTGATCATCGTTGACACGCCGTCCGTGAACGTGGATGACACCCGTGAGGCGCGCCGCGAGGCCGAGGCGTCCATCGCCGAGAGCGCACGCCTGGGCGCCACATTCTGCTTCCCGCATCACTCGTGCGCCGAGCAGCTGGTCAACAAGAACAAGCGCACGATCGCGCGGCTGCCGGACTACCTGAAGATGATCCGCGACCACGGGATGATCCCGGGGCTGTCCTGCCACATGCCCGAGATGATTGTCTACGCCGACCAGAACGGGTACGACGTCGAGACGTACAACCAGATCTACAACTGCGCCGGCTTCCTCATGCAGGTCGAGGTCGAGTACATCCACAAGGTCATCTGGGGCGCAAAGAAGCCGGTGATGACGATCAAGCCGATGGCGGCCGGCCGTGTCACCCCGTTCGTGGGGCTGAATTTCTCCTGGCAGACGATCCGGCCGCAGGACATGGTGACGGTGGGTTGCATGACCCCCGACGAAGCCGCCGAGGACATCGAGATTTCGCTGGCGGCGATCGAACGGCGCATGCCGAACCTCGAAGGCCGCGCCAGCCCCAACAAGACGGCGATCATGAAGGGGTGAGGGGAGGGGGCGCGCGCTGTGCCCGCTGGGGCGCCGTACGGCCAAGGCCTGGGTGTGGTGATGCGTTGGCGTCAGCAGGCTGAATCTGACCGGGCCGGCGAGGAGGGGGGGACGGCCAGGAGTCCCGCCCCATGGTGCGAACCCGCGTTCGTCGGTCCGTCGTGTCGGGTTGCCGCCCGCCAGGTCGGGCCCTCCACGCCCGGATCCGACCGGGCAAGGCGGGGGCGCCGCGCCCCATCACGACCCACGGTGCCTTCGTGTCCTCGTGCTTCGTTCACGGCATTGCCGGTGGAAACCGCCGGCTCCAGGACCCCACACCGATCACGGGTCACCGATCACCGGTTCCCGGCATCACCGGCGGAGTCCGCCGGCTCCAGAACCCCACGACCCACGACCCACGATCCACGATCCACGATCCACGCCCCACGGACGTCCTCTCCACGTACTTCCCAACTCGCCCCTGAGCCCCTCCCGGCCCGCAACCCCAACGCAGTGAAAGGAGCCCCGACCATGACCCGCAACCTGAAGACCGCCGTCCTCACCGCCGTGACCGTCCTTGCCGCCGTGCTCTCCCTGAGTCGCCTCGAAGCCGCCACGATGACCTGGGTAAACAAGCCGACCCCCGGCGCCGGCGACTGGGACTACGGTACGGCCAACTGGCTGCCGGGGCCGACAACCTTCGCCGCGGGCGACACTGCGCAGTTTGCCGGCGGCGGCGGCGTCTACAGCCCGCAGACCGTCTTCGTCGGTACCGCCAGTGTGGCGGCGGACGTCAATGTCGCAAGTCTCACCATTTTCGGCGGGTATGGCACCAACTACGATTTCTCCGGTGGTGACATCACCGGCGGCAGCGTGAACATGAACCAGGACAACACCGGTCGGTTCCAGCGAGACGCCTCGTACACCTTCAGTGCGGCCAATCTCAACGCCAACGGCATCCTCACGTACGAGCCGCCCACCGCCACGGGCAATCTGCAGTTCGGCGCCGGCACCATCAAGATCGGCAGCAACGGGCAGTTCTACTTCCGGCCGGGCGCGGCGGGCGCGGTCCTGACCAACAACTTTACCGTCGCCGCAGGCGGCGGAAAGCTGGGTGGCAACGCCAACGCGGCGTTCAGCGGCACCGCCAGCATGGACGCATCGTCGGGTTCTCTAACCATAGAGGGTCGCAACGTCTTTGGCGGGTTGACCGTTGACGTGGACGGCAGTGCCACGGTGATCATCGCCGACAGCTACGACAGCACCGGCTGGAGCATCTTCAACGGCGCGGTTGACGGTGCCGGCACCGCCGTCGTGACCATCCAGACCGGCAGCGGCACCGGCACCCCGACCGACTACTACGCCGCGCTGGCCGGCGCCGGCGGCTGGGACGTGAAGGACGTGCATTTCACCGGCGGCAGCGCCATGGCCATTGTGCCGAATTCGGCGACCTTCTTCTCGGGTGTCGAGGCCAACGGCGGCAAGGTTTACGTGGACTACGGCAAGGTTGTCCCCTCGACCGGCAATCACTACGGCAACGTCTCTGGCACGTACAACGTCACCCTCGAGCATGTGCTGTCGAACAACGCCCGCCTGCAGGCCGCAACCATCAACGTCTACGACGGCGGCGTCCTGAGCGGCACGGCGACGGCCTTCGCCGGCAACACCTACGTCGGCACCACGGGCAGCACCGGAACCCTGGCCCCCGGGCTGAGCGTCGGCACCCTGAACGTCAACGGCAATCTGATCCTCGGCCCCGACGCCGTGCTGGACTATGAGTTCGACGGCGCCACCTGCGACCTCACCGCAGTCACCGGCGACCTGACCCTCGACGGCACGCTGGCCGTCAGCGGCAATTTCCTGCTTGGGCAAACCTACACGCTGCTGACTTACGGCGGCAACCTCATGGCCGACAACGGCCTGGACATCACCGGCGTCAGCGCGGGGAAGATGTTTGTGACCGCCGGCGATGGCGTCGTCACCTTCATGGCGATCCCCGAGCCGGCGACCGTGGGGTTGCTGGGCGCGGCGGCGGCCGGGATGCTCCTGCGCCGGCGGTCGCGGGGCTGATCGGTCGGACAACGCATCGGGCGCGGGCGGGGCTGGCGCGGGCTCGGTCGCACGGCCTCCGCCTGCGCGGGCTGCGGCACGACAACTGCGTGCGACAACGGCTGGTTGCCGGAGGCACGGCCCCGGCCGGGCCGCGCGGGTAGGGCTGAGCATGGCACATCGCGAGGGCATCGCAAGGCTGGCCCTGGGGTTGACGCTGCTGGGCGGCTGCCACCTTGGATGGGCTGCGGAATCCGCACGTCCGCCCGTGGTCGAACCCGTATTCGGCCCGCGCCCGCGCGTGGCGACCACGCCGGCCGAACTCGCGAGTTTGCGGAGTTCGCAAAGCTTCGAGGCGGTCCAGGCGGCTGTCGTACGCCAGGCCGACGCGCTCCTGGCCGCGCCGCCGCCGCTTCCCGACGGCCCCGGGAACTGGATCTTCTACTATGCCTGCCCGGCCGACGGGGCCCGCCTGCGGGCGGTCACGGCCGCCAAACACGAATGCCCCGCGTGCGGCAAGGCCTACACGGACAGGCGGACGGTCGAGGCCTACCGCTGTCTCCAGCACAACACCCTCGACAGCGCCGCGCTCCAACTGGCCTCGGCCTACACCTACACCGGCGAGGAGCGCTACGCGGCGGGGACGCAGAGGATTCTGCTTTTTCTGGCCGACACCTACGACTCCTACCCCGGCCGCCGCGACCGCTGGGGCCGTCACGGCATCCTGGCGCCGCTGGGGGGCCGGCGCTACGTGCAGAGCCTCGACGAGGCGTATGGCGTCATCCCCCTGGCCAAGGCCTACGACCTGACCTGCGAGGCGGCGGTGTGGACGGCTGACCAGCGTCGCCACGTCGAAGAGGATTTCCTCCGCCTGACGGCGCGGACGCTGCTGCGCTTCAACCAGGACATCAACAACCATCAGACCTGGTACAACGCCGGGCTGATGGCGATCGGCTCGGCCCTGGGCGACGCAGACCTTGTCCGCCAGGTTCTGACGATGCGGGGCGGCTACTACGACCAGATGGCGCGCAGCCTGGGCGACGACGGCCTGTGGTACGAAGGCACCATGGCCTACCAGCGGTACGCGCTCGGCGCCATCCTCGAAATCGTGGACGTCGGCCGCCGCCTCGGACTGCCCCTGCACGAGCATCCCCGCCTGAAAGCCCTGATCCTGTCCCCGGCCCTGGCCTGCTACCCCGACGGCTCGTTCCCGGTGATCAACGACAGCGACCCCGCCACCCTTGCCGGCTTCGACGAGAGCTTCGAATGGGCGTGGAAAGCCTGGGGTGACGAGCGCTTTGCCCAGGCGCGGGCACGCGGCGACTCCGCCCGCCTCGAAGCCCTCATCGGACGGCCGGCCACGGCCACTTGGCCACTGACACGCGGGACGGTGGATTTCCCCGATCTAGGTCTGCTCAAACTCGAGGCAGGGCAGGGGAGCCAGGCCGCCTGCGTCTTCCTCGACTACGGCCCCCACGGCGGCGGGCACGGACACTTCGACAAACTCGGCATCACCCTCTTCGCCGGCGGGCGCGAATGGCTACTCGACCCCGGCCGGCTCTCCTACAGCGTCCCCGAGTACAAGACGTGGGTCAAGACCACCGCGGCCCACAACACCGTCACCGTCAACGGGCGCGACCAGGCCGCCACCGCCGGACGTCTGTTGTGGACGACGGCGGGCGAGGGCTGGACGGCCGGCGCCGCCGAGTGCGACTCCGCCTATCCCGAGGTGCTCCTCCGCCGCCACCTGGTTCTGACCCCGGATTTCCTGCTCGACGTTTTCGACGTCAGGGCCGAGCCGGCACGCACCGTGGATCTGTTGGTGCACGCCCAAGCTGACCGCGTCGAGCCCCAGCTGGGGACAGACCCGCCGGAGGGCGAGGACTGTGTGCCGGGGGAACGGGACGGGTACCCGCACCTGACTGGGGGGAAGGCCTTCGGGACCAGGGGTGCCGCCCCTCCGTCCCGGTGGGCGTTTGTGGCGGGGGCCTCGCGGCTGGAGGCGGTGTTTGTGCCGGTCGCGGGCGAGCAGGTCATTGCCTGCGTCGGCATCGGGTACCGCCTCGGGGAACGGGCCCCATGCCTGATCCGCCGCGTGAGACTGCGTGATGGTGCGGTGCGCCTCATCTCCTTGTACACGTGGGGGATGGGCGACGTTGTCACGGGCGCGGCCCAAGTCGCCACGGCGGCGGACGGGAGCATGGCGGTGTCGGCCGCCGGCCGGCAGTGGCGGGTACGGTTCGCAGATGGGGCGGCCGGGGCCGTGCCGGTGTCGGTCTCATACGACCGGTGAGCGGAGCGGAGGGATCCAGCTCTCCACCTCGTCGCGCCGCGGGATCGAGTCCATGGCACCGGGGCGTGTGACGGACAAGGCCGCCGCGCGGCAGGCGTAGCGCGCGGCCTCCACCGGCGTCCTGCCCTCGATCAGCAGAGCCAGGCAGTAGCCGACGAAGGTGTCGCCGGCGCCCGTGGTGTCGGTGGCCTGGACATGGGGGGTCGCGACCGGCGACGCGTCGCCATCCCGCTCGGCGACTCGGGCCCCGGCCGCCCCCAAGGTGAGCACAATGGTTGCGGCAGGCAGGCGGCGACGCAGGGCATCGAGGAGGCGCGACGGCTCGCCCTCGCCGGTGAGAGCCTCGCCCTCGGTCTCGTTGAGGATCAGCAGGTCGGCCAGTTCAAGCGGATAGGCGCGGACCGGCGTCGTCATCGGCGCCGGGTTGAGGACGATGCGGAGGCCGCGTTCCCGTCCCATGGCCATGAGGTCGGGGATGTCATTGACTTCGTTCTGGAGGAGCAGCCAGTCGCCCGGCGCGGCCCCGTCGAGGGCCTGGCGTCGTTCGTCGGCGGTGATCTGGTGGTTGGTGCCGGGGAACAGGACGATGCTGTTCTCGCCGGACGCATCAACCTGGATCACAGCGTGGCCGGTGGGGGCATCGGCGACCGTGACGTGCCGGACACCGACGCCGCAACCGGCCAGTTTGTCGCGCAGCCAGGCCCCCCCGTTTCCGACCTTGCCGACGTGCCGGACGCGCGCCCCGGCCCGGGCCAGGGCCACAGACTGGTTGGCCCCCTTGCCGCCGGCGAAGACCCGGTATTCGAGGCCGCACACCGTCTCGCCCGGGCGCGCGATCGAGTGTACGCGGTACACACGATCCTCATTGATTGATCCCACATTCAGGACGCCGTGCAGCAGGGCAGGGGGCATCGGGTTCCTCCATGGCCAGGCGGCGGAAACTCTCCGCCCGCCGCCTGGTCAAATGGTTATCCAGCGAAGGCTCCGAAACGGCTGAAGCCGGGACTACATACCGTTGGCCGCTGCATTGGCGGACGCCGGACGCGTTGCCCGCAGGGCGCTTGCGAGCGCCCGTGCTGAGTGGTGAAAGCTAATATCGCCGTTTCCCCGGCGGAGTCAATGGCATCGGGAGGTGGTCGTGAAATACCGGGACTACTACCAGACGCTTGGGGTGCCGCGCACGGCCTCGGCGGACGAGATCAAGAAGGCCTACCGCAAGCTCGCCCGCAAGTACCATCCGGACGTCAACCGCAACAGCGGCGCCGAGGAGCGTTTCAAGGAGCTTTCTGAGGCCTACGAGGTGCTGGGCGACGCCGGGAAGCGTGCCCGCTACGACGCCCTGGGGGCAGACTGGCGGGGCGGCCAGGATTTCCG
>MVZH01000044.1 GCA_002068325.1 Lentisphaerae bacterium ADurb.BinA184
CCGCCGTGGCCTCGGGGCTGTCGCTGGCGGTCGCCGGCTGGGTCGTCGGCCGCGGCGATGGCCTGAACCGTTTCCTCGTCCTGATTGCGGGCGGTTGCGTGCTGGGCCTCCTCGGTGTGGCCTGCATGGCGAGGGTCCCGGGGGGCGCGCCACGCACCGGCACGGCAGGCGGCAACGGCCATGGGGACAACCTGGCGCTGGCGCTGCGCGACCGCAACTTCGTCACCTACCTTGCCGCCCTCGGCTGCACGACGGTGGGGACGCTCTCGTTCAGCAGCTTTCTGCCGCTGTACGTCAAGGAGCGTCTGGGCGTGGCCTCGGGCACGGTGGTGACGCTGGACATTGCGGTCATGGCCGGCGGCGCGCTGGCCGGGCTGGTTCTGGGCTGGGCGGCTGACCGTGTCGGCAGCCGGCCGGTGCTGATGCCCGCCGCCGGACTGGCCATGCTGGTCCCCATAGGATGGTTGCTGCTGCCCCGGCAGACTTCGCGGACCGTCCTGGGGTGCGGCATCCTGTATTTCGTCAACGGGGTGGCCGGCAGCGGGGTGGCCATCGCCTCCGGCCGCCTTCTCTACAACCGGGTGATCCCGGCCCGGGACAGCACCGCCTACACGGCGCTCTACTATGCATGGATGGGGGTGGCCGGCGGCCTGGCGCCGCTGCTCGCCGGGCACCTGCTCAGCCACTGCGCCGGCTGGCAGGCCGCACTCGGCCCGGTGACGGTGGACGGGCACGCCGTGCTCTTCGTCGGCGCCTTCGCCCTGCTGGCGGCGGCCTGTTGGTTGTATGGCCGGCTGCAGCCCGACGGACGCCACACCACCCGCTCGGTTCTCAGCCAGATGCTGATCCCCTCCATGCGGCGGTGGCTGTTGCAGGTGTGGCGGTGAGGTGGCCGGGCCTCTCCGGCCGGCGTCCGCGCCGCTGGATGGCGGCGGGCGGCCTGCCGGCGGTGCGGGTGGCGCGCGGGGGCACCGCGCGGTACGGTGTGGGCCCGGCGAGCACCGGCACCCCGGTGAGGCGAGCGAGTCAGGCAAAGCCGGACAAGCGAAAGCGAGGTCGCGGCAATGACAAAGCGGCTTGATGCTGAACACGGCGTAGTCTGCCGGGTGCCCGGCGAACGGCTCGGCTACTTTGGCTGGCCGACGGTGGCGCGGCTGGACGACGGCACGCTGGCGGTGGCCAGCTCGGGGCTGCGCGCCGAACACGTCTGCCCGTTTGGCAAGACGGTCCTGAACGTGAGCCCGGACGACGGGCGCACCTGGTCGCCGCCGCGGGTGATCCAGAACTCGATGATTGACGACCGCGACGCGGGGATCGTGAACCTGGGCGGCGGGCGGCTGCTCGTGAGCTGGTTCCGTTCCGACACCCGCATCTACGCCAACGAGGGCTGGATTCCCGAGGCGGAACGGAAAACGTGGCCCTCCGTCTTCGCGGGCTGGACCGATGAAGGGGTCAACGCCCTGTTGGGGTCATGGGTCATGTTGAGCGATGACGGCGGCGTGACCTGGGGCGAGCCGTTGCGGGCGCCCGTCTCGGCCCCGCACGGCCCCATCGTGCTGCGCGACGGCGACCTCCTCTACTTGGGCAAGCGCTATGGAATTTGGAATGACATGAGCGTGAGCCCCATCGCCGCCGCCCGTAGCGCCGACGGCGGCCGCACCTGGGGGACGTTGGGCGCCGTGCCCGTGTGCGCGGGCACCGACCCGGCCAACTACCACGAGCCGCACCTCGTCGAACTGCCCTCGGGACGGCTGGTCGGCATGATCCGCATCGAGAACAGCTCCGGCAAGGACCTCGCCGCCGCCGGCATCCCGTCGTTCAGCATGATGCAGACCGAGTCCGGCGACGGCGGCCGCACGTGGACAACCGCCCGCCCCCTCGGATTCCACGGCTCGCCGCCCCACCTGCTGTGGCACACCTCCGGCCTGCTCGTGCTGACCTACGGCTACCGCCAGGCGCCGTTCGGACAGCGCGTCGCGTTCAGCCGCGACAACGGCGTCACCTGGGACCACGACTGGATCGTCCGCGACGACGGCCCCGACGGCGACCTCGGCTACCCCTCGACCGTCGAACTGGCCGACGGCCGCCTCTTCACCGTCTGCTACCAGAAAGCCGCGGCGGGCGAGAAATGCTCGTTGCTGTGGTCGCGCTGGCGGTTGCCGCGACAGGACGCGTAGCCGGCCGCGAGGCGCGGCGACGGACGCGGCCCGCCGGCCCGGCATCCCTGCGGGTTCTGCGGACCCCGCAACCGGAATCCGATCGTCGTCAGGCAAAGGATCTGCCCGATGAGCCGACTGGCCCTGAACGAGGACAACAGCCATTTCTACTTCACGCGGGCGGGCCGGCCCTTGACTGCGGCGACGGTTGACGCGTTGGTTGACCAGTACGCGGGCACCCAGGTCTCGCACCTGCTCTTCTGCCCGAACTCGATGCGCACCAGCTACGCCAGCCGGGTCTGGGATCCCATCTGGCGGGGCTACGACCCGCAGGGGCCCGACGAGCAGCCGCTGCTTGCGAGCCTCAAACCGGAAGCCCGTTCGCGCGCCCGCGGCTGGATCCACACCGCCTGGGCCCTCGATCAGGCCGGCATAGATGTCTACGCCCGCTGGATCGCCGCCGCCCGTCGCCACGGCATCTCCCCCTGGCTATCGATGCGTATGAACGATGTCCACAATGTTGACGATGAACGCTGTTACATCCACAGCGAATTCTGGCGCGGGCATCCCGAACTGCGCCGGGTGCCGTACCGCTTCGCCGCCTGGACCGACCGCGCCTTCGACTATGGGCAGGAGGCCGTGCGCGAGCACCATTTCCGCCTCATCGAGGAACTCGCCGAGCGTTACGACCCCGACGGCCTGGAACTGGACTGGATGCGTTTCGGGCACCATTTCCGCCCCGGCCACGAAGCCGAGGGCGCCGCTTTGCTCACCGGCTTCACGCGGCGTGTCCGGCAGCTGCTCGACGCCTGGGAGAGGCGGCGAGGGCATCGCATCCGCCTCGGCGCCCGCGTGCCGTCACGTCCGCAGACCGCGCTCGGACTGGGGATGGACGCCGTGGGCTGGGCCCGCCAGGGCATGGTGGACTGGCTGGTCGTCACCCCGTTCTGGGCCTCGGCCGAACCGGACATGCCCGTCGAGGAGTGGCGTGAACTGCTCCGCGGCACCGGCGTCGAGCTGTGTGCCGGACTCGAAGTGCTGCTGCGTCCGTCGCCGGGGTCGAGGCTCTTCCAGGCCAACTCCCTCGACACCGTGCGCGGCGCCGCCCTCTCGCTCCTGCACCGTGGCGCCGACCGCATCTACCTGTTCAACTACATGGATTCCGAGACCACCCTCGACGGCGCCGACGACTACCCGCGGCTGCTGCGCGAGATCGGCGACCCCGCCGAGATGGCCCGCCGGCCGCGCCGCCACGTGCTGACCTTCTCCGACACCTGGGCGGTCGGCGAACCTCAGGCCGCGGCCTTGCCGGCGACTGTGCCGGCCGGCGGCTGGCACGCGTTCCGGCTGCCGATTGGCCCACGACCGGCGGCCGGCGATGCCTTTGTTGCACTGGCCTTCGATCCCGCCGGCGGCCTCACGGGCGAGGCGGTGGCGGTGCGGCTCAACGGCGAACCGTGCGGGCCTGCGGAGTCCGCAAACCTGAGCAAGCCTTCCCCCGAGGGGCCGGCCTGGCGCTGCCGCGTGCCGCCCGCCGCGCTCCGCGACGGCACCAACGTGGTCGAGCTCCTGGCAAAGGCGGCGCTGACCGTGACCTGGGTGGAGCTGGACATCCTGCCGGCGGCCGGGTGACGGCGTGGCCGCGCCAAACCCGATGGGCGCCGATGCGAGAGCGTAAGGACACGACGAGGGATTGCACATGATGCCGATCAGGGCGCGCGGGGTCTACATCAAACGGGAGGCCTTCGAGGATCCGCGGTCTATGGCGCGGGTCAACCGGATGCTGCCGTTCATCCGGTGTGAGACGGCGCCGCAGGTCATTGATGATGCCGGCCTGCACCAGGTGGTCATCGCTGAGAGGCTCAACCACCTTCCCCGTCACGGGCGGCAGGGCGCAGAGGTCAGGCCGGTCGTCATCTTCAATCAGTTCCTGTACGGGCATACCCCGGCTGAGCGGGCCGAACGCGAGCGGAAGTACCCCGAGCTGTTCCGCAGCTGGCTGCTGATGTATGCCGGCTACGGCGGCTGGGACTGGCGTCGCAGCGGTGACGAGGAATACCGCCGCACCACCGGCCTGGTCTGCCAGCCGGCCTATGCGATCCACTCCTTCTGGGGATGTCACTTCCGCTGTGCCTACTGCAACCTCGGGCACGTGGCGAATGCCTACGTCAACCTCGAAGACTGGATCGCCCATCTCGCGGCCGGCCTGGCCAGTCCGCAGAACTCGCCGTCGCAGCGGCTGTTCCAGTGGGACAATGGTACCGACGTGGTCTGCTGGGAACCCGAGTATGGCGGCACCAGGCTGCTGGTCGAGCTGTTCGCCACCCGGCCGGACCAGTGGCTCGAACTGTACGTCGGCAAGAGCGACAACGTGGACTACCTGCTCGACTACGACCACAAGGGGCACACGGTGTGCTGCTGGAGCCTGGGCACGGAGCCGCAGTGCCGGCAGTGCGAGCCGGGTACCGCCGGCATGGAGGCGCGGCTGGCGTCGGCCCGCAAGTGCCAGCAGGCCGGCTACACGGTGCGCATCCGCCTCAGTCCGATGACGCCCGATGTGGTCACCATGGAACCGTTGCGCTTCTGCACCCACGAACGGCTCGTCCGCGACTTCGAACCCGGGCTCCTTGACCCCGAGTTCATGCAGGCGATGGCCGACATCCCCGCCGACGCCGAGGAGTGGCAGAAGAGCGAGTTCCCCGACGCCCTGCGCGTGGCCATGTATCGGGTCGTCCTGGACGAGGTCGCCCGCATCTCGCCACGCACACCGGTCGCGCTCTGCCGCGAAAAGCGCCGCGTCTGGGACACGCTGGCCGAGGATCTCCGCCGTATGGGGCAGAGCCCGGACGACTTCGTCTGCAACTGCGGCCCGGAATCGGCCGGCGACGACTGGCGCCTGCGCGCGGCCACCGCGTGAGGCGCGACCGCAGGGGCTACAGGGCCTCCGTGATGAGAGACTCGAGGCCCGTGAGACGATAGCGCTTGCAGGCCGCTCGAATCGCCGTGAGATCGAGCCCCGGATTGCGGGTCAGCAGCTCGACGATGTCGGCCTTTGACTTGTGGCCGCCGGCGTAGAGTTTGAGGGCGATGAGCTGGGGAAGGGGCACCAGGCGCAGAAGGCTCCCTGCCCGCACCGTCAGATCCGCCTCCCTCAACGCATCATCAATGACCGCCGGGAAGCGTCCCGCGAAACTGACCACTTGCAGGACGCCGAAAGAGCCGTTCACATCGATGACGCCACCGAGGGGATCGTCGGCGTCGGGTTCGTGCAGTTCGGCCGCGAAGCCCGCCCGCCGGAGCGATGCGGTCACCGCGCGCAGGGCCGGCAGGTCGGCGTTGACGCCCAGGTCAACATCCTCCGTCTGCCGGATGTAGCCATAGGCCGCCAGCGCCACAGCGCCAATGACAACGGCTTCGACCCGGTGTTGCCGGAGGATGGCCGCGACGTCCTCGGCCGCCCGCAGGATGGCTTCGGGGTCCGGCACAGGTCAGACGTCCTTTGCCCTGGGCTTCAGCCACGCGAAGCGTCTCCCCAGCGACAGCGCGGCCTTGATCCGGTCTTCGACGGACATCCGGTCGAGGCGCGCCATTTCCCGCCGGAGGGACTTTGCCGCACAGGCGCTTCGCCGTCGCGGGCAGGCGGATGGGGGGGGCGGGGGACGCCTGCGAGCCGTCCGCACACGTCCTGTCTGGTGCGAAGGTTCCTGCACGAGTGGATCCGGTTGGCGCGGCAACTGACGACGCCTTGACATTGGCACGCAAGATAGCCGGGCGGCGGGCGAATGCAAGACCCCGGGGCCTGCCGAGGGCAACCTGCGGGCCGGCGCGGCGCGGGGCGTGCACCGCGTGCAGGCGAGGGGGGGGCGTGGCCGCTCAGCGGGCGAACTGCTGGGCGACGTCGAGGGCGATCTGCACCCACTCGCTCAGGCGCTCGGGCTGGCCGTTGCAGGTGTGGGTGTCCTTCATGATGATGTCGGTGACGCAGCCGCGCGTGCGCTCGCAGAAGTCGGTGAGCACGCGGCGCACCTCGCGCGGGTTCCACGCCGGGGCGGCGAGGAGCGCGGGGTTGGGCTTCCAGGAGAACACGTAGCGGTCGCCGAGCTGCTCGGCGCTCTGCGCCACGTCCGCCCACGGGCTGATCGAGACGCGGCGCAGGTTGCGGATGCGCTTGACGTAGTCCAGCTTGCGGTGAAGCGGCTCGCAGCAGCCGTAGTTGGCCAGGCCGAAGCGTTCGAGGAACGTCTTCTCGTACTGGAGCGCGAACTCCCAGTGCATCTCCGGCGAGACCTCGGAGAAGATCTGGGTGGTGGCCATGGCCCAGAGGTCGCGGGTGCGCACCGTGCGGCCGTCGAAGTCCGGCGGCGGCAGCTGGCTGGTGTAGCCGACCCCGCCCGAGCCGTTGTAGTGGTTGCGGTTGTTGAGGGTGAGGGCGCCGGCCTTTTCGAGGGCGGCGATCTCCGCCAGGCGGCCGTCGAGCATGCGCTGCATGACGCGGTGCACCCACGCGGGGCGGTCCACGAGGTCGAGGAACATCTGGTCGAGGCCGCGCCAGGTGGCGAAGCCATCCATGGGCGAGAACCCCATGCTGCCGCCCCAGCCGCAGGTCTTCTCAACCCGCAGGATGCCGTCGAACAGTTCGAGCAGACGCTGGTAGTTGCGCTCGGTCTCCGGCCAGTCCACGCGCAGCTCGGGGGTGCGGATCTTCTCGATGTCGGACTCCTCGACGATCACCGGCTCGAAGTGGCAGGCGCCCTTTTCGAGGCCGGCCGGCCGCCGCACCGCGTCCAGCCCGTAGCCGCCGCCGTGGGTGACGATCGGGCAGAAGATCGTCGCCTCGTGCGGGCTGTCGTCGCGCAGGTGTTCCCAGCAGTAGAGGCGCGAGCGCAGCTGCCATTCGAGGCCGCGGCACCATTCGTCCTGGCACGCGTACGTCCAGCCGGCGGCGATCTCCGACCACGACCCCTCGGGGAAGATCAGCACCATCGGGCGTGACGGCCGCAGGTCGTTGTGCCGCCGCCACATCTCGACCTTCTCCTGCTGCACTGGCAACGCGGCGATCTCCGCGACCTGGCGGGCCAAGCCTTGCACGATGGACTTGTCTTGAACGGAGATCATGCTGTTCCCTTCTTTCGGGCCACCGCGGGCCGCCGGTGTCTGGCGAGTTGAGCGAACGGGGTTAAGGTAACGGTTGCACGGGACGACGCAACCGCAACCGGGAGCGGGTCGCCATGTGGAGATGGATTCTGGTCATCGCCGCGGTCGGCGTGTTGGGGCTGACGTTGTGGGGCCGCTGGCAGAGGCGTCCCTACGATCCGGGGCCCGGCCGGGTCGCGCCGGACGAACCTGAGCAGATGGACGTGGCGGCCGGGCCGGCGGCGATCCCTGTGGACGACTATGCCCTCACCCCGTTGGCGGACTTCAGGATCCGGGCGCGCGTGCTGGCCCGCCGCCGCTACCGCCTTGGACGGGAGGCGGACCTCAGCCCGATTGACCTGGCCCTGGGCTGGGGGCCGATGTCGGACTCCGCCGTGCTGGCCAAGCTGCGGATTTCGCAGGGCGGCCGGCATTACTACTGGAGCACGCGCGGCTACAAGGCGCCGATCCCGATCAGCGAGATCGAACGCGGCAGCGCCAACATGCACCTGATCCCCGCCACCCCGGAGGCGGCCAAGGCCTGCAAGGCCGCCCGGGTCGGGCAGGTCGTCGAGTTCGGCGGCAGCCTGGTGCATGTGAAGGCCGCGGACGGCTGGCGGTGGCAGAGTTCGACGACCCGTGCCGACATTGGCGCCGGCGCCTGCGAACTGGTCTACGTGCGCGACTTCCGCGTCGTCCCGCCCACTCCGGCGGCACCCAAACATTGATCGTCCCCAGACGGCCCGGATGGTTCGCATGGAGCCGGCGGTCTCCGCCGGTACGTCTCCGAGTCCAGGCAACCATGAGACGATTGGTTCCGGACGCCTGGCAACGCCGCGGCGTCAGGGTCGCGCCGTTCCGGGCAATCACGGGCCAAGGGAGAGCGCATCGTGTCCACCGCCACATTTGAACTGGAACACCTGGCCCCCTCCGCCTACGGCCGGCTGGTCGCGCTCGAAGTCAATGAGGACGGCACGGCCACCCTCTACGAACGCCCGCCGGCCGGGGCGGTGACCCCGCGCACCGTCCCCTTCCAGCCATGGCTGCTGGTGGCCGGCGACAAGCTGGCCGCCCAGGTTCCCGGCACCGCCGCCGTGCAACCCCTCGAAGGCGACGCACGTTTCAAGCACCGCCTGCATTTCCCCACCTCCAAGGCCCTCGATGCCGCCGTCCGCTTCCTCAAAAGCCAGACGAAACGCAACCCGACCGACGCCGACGCCCCCTACCGGCTCTTCACCGACCCCCAGCAACAGGCCCTCTCGCTGTTGCCGGCCCGCCTCTTCCGTGGGATCGGCTTCGCCGATATCGTCCGGCTGCAACTGGACATCGAGACCTACACCACGCCGGGATTCGAGTTCCCCAACTCCGAGCGCCCCGAGGACCGTATCCTTATGGTCTCCCTGCGCGACAGCACCGGATGGGAACACTGCCTGTCCAGCCCCGAACTCAACGAAGCGGAAATCCTCGCCGCCATGGTCGCCGCCATCCGCGAACGCGACCCCGACGTCATCGAAGGCCACAACCTCTTCACTTTCGACCTTCCGTACATCGAGACGCGCTGCCGCCTGCACAAGGTTCCCCTCGCCCTGGGCCGCGACGGCAGCCGCCTGGCCTCGCGGCCCTCGCGCTTCACCGCCGGCGAGCACACCTCGGCCTACAATCGCTACACCGCCTACGGCCGGCACATCGTTGACACCTACCACCTGGTGCAACTCTACGACGTCCAGCACCGCGACCTCGAAAGCTACAGCCTCAAGGCCGTGGCGCGCCATTTCGGGGTGGCCGCCGCCGGGCGCACCTACATCGAGGGGGAGGCGATCAGCCGCCAGTTCGAGGCCGATGCCGCCCGGGTGCGGGCCTACGCCATGGACGACGTGCGCGAGACCGCCGCCATCGCCGCCATCCTCGCCCCCAGCTACTTCTACCAGACCCAGCTGGTGCCGTTCTCGTACCAGAACTGCGTGACCCGCGGCACCGCGGCCCGCATCGATGCCCTCCTGGTGGCCGACTACCTCGTCCACAACCGCGCCATCCCCGCGCCCGCGCCGGCACGCCCGTTCCGCGGCGCCCTCACCGAATCGCAGGAACAGGGCGTCTTCGCCAACGTCTGGCATGTCGATGTGCGCTCCCTCTACCCGTCCATCCTCATCAGCCGCGCCGCCGCGCCCGCCCAGGACCGCGCCGGCGTCTTCCTCACCGCCCTCGCCGACCTGAGACGCTTCCGGCTCGCCGCCAAGGACGCCGCCCGCGCCGCCCACGCCCGCGCCGAACGCGACCACTTCGACGCCCTCCAGGGCTCGTTCAAAATCCTCATCAACTCCTTCTACGGCTACCTCGGCTTCGCACAGGCTACGTTCAATGACTTCACCCTCGCCGAAACCGTGACCGCCACCGGCCGCGAAATCCTCTCCGGCATGACCGCATCCCTCGAGGGCAACGGCTGCCGCGTCATCGAGATGGACACCGACGGCATCTACTTCCTGCCCGCCCCCGGCATGACCGACACCGCCGACCTCGTCGCCCGCATCCAGGCGACCCTGCCCCCCGGCATCGAGGTGGACCTGGACGCGACCTACGCGGCGATGTTCGGCTACAAGAGCAAGAATTACGCCCTGCTCGGGCACGACGGCCAGGTCTCCATCACCGGCGCCGCCCTCAAATCACGCGGCCTCGAGCCCTTCCAGCGCAAGTACATCACTGAACTCGTCACGCTCCTGTTGAAGGGGAAGCCTGAGGACGTCGCGGCCCTCTATCGGCGCTACCGCACCGCCATCGAAACCCATGCCCTGCCGTTCGCCGACCTTGCCAAGCGCGAGGTGCTTTCAACCTCGCCCGCCGCCTACCGCGACCAGCTCGACCGCGGCGAAACCCGCCGCAGCGCGGCCTACGACCTGGTCCTGGCCTCCGGCCGCGAATACCGCCAAGGCGACCAGGTCGCGTTCTACGTGACCGGCACCCGCAAGAACGTCGTCGTTGCGGACTCCGCAAAACTTCTCGGCGACGCCGACCCCGCCGCCCGCGACGAGAATGTCGCCTACTACCTCGACAAGCTGGACAAGCTCCACGAGAAGTTCGCCGCCTTCGTGCCCGCCCCGCCGTCCACCGACCGCCTCCCCGGCATGTGAGGCGGAGGTCCGCACGCGCCCGCCAGGCGGCGCCCGCCGGCCGGCGACCGCCGACAGCCCCCGGCAACCAGCGGCCGCATCGAGTGCCCTGGCGGGGTGGCCCGCCACCCCCATCGGTTCCGGGCGATTCCTGTCGAATCCTCTCGAATCCTGTCGTTCCCATCGCTTCCCCCCCTGCCGGGGAGTTCGCGAAAACGGTGGCGTTTTCACGAACTGGCACTCGCGGGGACAGACCCCGCGCTCTGCGGCTGATCTTGCCCCGGCGGCCTGTGAGTTCGCGAAAACGGTGGCGTTTTCACGAACTGGGCACTCACGGGGACAGACCCCGCGCTCTGCGGCTGATCTTGCCCCGGCGGCCCGGGAGTTCGCGAAAACGGTGGCGTTTTCACGAACTGGGCGCTCACGGGGACAGACCCCGCGCTCTGCGGCCACTCCCAGAGCATTCCCCGGCGCGCCGGGTATATTGCCGGCCATGGATGCACCCCCACCTGCGAGGTCCGCAAAGCCGCCGGCCCTCGATCCGCGCCGCGAAGTGCGCGTCTGCGGGCTGAACGCCTGCCGCGCGTTGCTGCAGCGGCGTCCCGATGACGCCGTCCGCATCTACCTGGTCGAGGGGCTGGTGCCCGAGTTTGGGCCGGCCCTGGCGGGTTGCGCGAAGGCGCGCAAGGCTTACCACATCGTGACCACGGAGAGCCTTGACCGGGTCAGCGAGAGCACTCATCACGAGGGCATCTGCATTGTGGCCAGGCGGAAGCCGCCGGGGAGTGCGGCCGACGTGCTGGGCCTGATGCGACGCCATCCGCGCGGCCCGCTCGTGCTGGTTCTTCTGGAGAACGTCGGCAATCCGCACAACCTGGGCGCCATCGTACGGGTCTGCGCCCACTTTGGCGTTCCGGCGCTGCTGGCCGCCGGGGCGGAGGCCGGCAAGGCGCCGTTCCCCCCGGCGGTCTACCGCACGGCGGAGGGGGGCATGGAGAGTGTGGACGTGGTGCCGGTGAGCGACGCGGTGGCGGCGGTGCGGGGGTTGCGCGGGCGTGGGCTGGCGATTGTGGCGACGTCGAGCCACGCGAAGGCGACTGTCTATGAGTCTGCCCTTCCCGCGCGGTGCCTGTTGCTGTTCGGGTCCGAGGCCGAGGGGCTGTCCGCCCCCCTCCTGCGGCTGGCGGACACAACAGTCGCCATCCCTGGCACGGGGGCGGTTGGCAGCCTCAACGTGGCCTGCGCCGCCGCCGTCCTGCTGGCCGAGTTCCGGCGTTGCCACCCGCACCTGCGTCCGCCGCGCGCGGGCCGGCCGGCAAGGGCGTGAGGACGAGGGCTGCCGGCGCGGCAGGCGGAAACGGCCGCCGCGGGTCAAGGCGATGGGGGAGCGCAGGCGGGAGCTGACACCACGGCCAGCCCGAGGGGGGGGCGGTCCGGGCCGTCGTGTGCGGGCTATGGCATCGGCCACGCCGCGTCGGCCGCGCTGAAGATCCAGTGTCCGTCTCCGGCCGTGAGGTCACCGACTTGGCGGTAGCCTTGAAGGACGGGATCCCAGGCGTACGCAGGTTCGATCACGGTGCCCGCCGGTTCGGTGTCGAGCGGCAACGGCGTCTCCGGGTAGGGCGGCCCGACGATCGGGCCGACGAGGTTCCACCCGGTGCGCAACGGCACGGTGGCGTTGGCGAGTTTCAGCCCGCGGAAGACCAGTTCGGCGGCGGCCGGGCAGTGGAGCCAGTAGCCGCGTCCAGGCCGCATCTCCGCGGCCGGCAGGTAGAAGTCATCCAGCCATTCCCAGGCCGCCTCGGCGCCGGTGTCCGGGAGGAGGGTTTCGACGCGCGCATCCAGGGGCCGCAGGGGCACGGAGATCAGGTTCCACTCGGGTGCCAGGGCGAGCCGGCAGGTGAAGATGTCGTCGCGCGTCCAGAAGCCGGCGTCGAGGGTGCTTCCGTTGCCGCCGGCGGGGCCGGCCAGCGGCTGGCCGACGGTGCCGCTCAGCTCGAACCCGCCGCCGGCGCCGTGTGCGTTGCGGCCCGTGCCGCCCCCCGCGATGACGCCCGCAGCCAGCCCGTACCCGCCGCTCTGCGCCCTGGCACCCGTCGCCGCCAGGATTGCGAGGGCAATGGTCAGTGCTCCGGCAGACGTTTTCATGGCCTCCACCTTCCACGGTTTTCCGGCATGGTTGCGGTCTCCTGGCGGTCGTGTCCGGCGGTGGCGGCCCTACTTGGCGGCGGTGGTCCGGGTTCCGGCCCCGGGGCAGAGGAGGGCGCCGAGCAACTCCGCCGGCTTGTCCTGCTCGACGCGGATGCGGTGGGCATTGGCATAGGCGTCCTGGCGGATGCCCGTCAACTGCCAGGAGACCTTGAGTCCGGCGGTGCCGCCGGCGATGCGGAAACGGTTGCCGGCAACCTCGGCGGCGATATGGAGGTTTGGCCCGGGGCCGCCGACGGCGGTCAGCTGGTAGCGGAAGTCGCGGTTCAGGGCCTCGAACCACTGGGGCAGCTCGACCCACGCCTGGCCGTCCGCATCGAGGACGACGTTGCCGTTGTAGACGTTCATCATGTCCGGGCTCTCCACGAAGCTGTGCGAGAGGGTCTTCCTCAGCGGTTCGAGCGGGTGGTCAATCGTGAATGAGCCGGCGCTCTTCGAGAGGGTGCCGGCGACGTGGACATTGCCGCCGAAGTACGCCGCCGGCCCGGTGCCGTCGTTGCGTGCGTAGATGACCGGGCTGGTTCCGGTATTGATGGCGTAGATGGCGCCCCAGCCTACTCCCTGGGAGCAGCGCGTGTAGACCCGCAGGCCGTCGCCGCCGCCGCTCTCCGGCTGGTTGCGGAGGAAGATACCGTAGTCGCTGTTGGACGTCTCCACCCGCAGGCCGTTGGTGGCGTGGACGGCGAACTCGTTGTCACGGTACGACCCGGCACCGCCCCCTGTCGCATCGGACCAGACGAACGCCCCGGTGTGGTTGGCTTGGGCCTGGTAGCCGGCGGCGAAGGAGTACGATCCGTCCGCCTGGTTGCGGATGCCGCCGGGGACCGTTGCCCCCAGGCCGGTTGCCGTGTTGTCCTGGCCGCCCCCGACGGTGGCGAAGGGGGTGTTGGTGGTGTCCTGCGTGGTGCCGTCGTCGCTGCCGGCGCGGTTGCCGCCGCCGCCGCCGATGGCGCAGAAGTCGTCGTAGGCGACGTTGCCGGCGCCTCGGCTCTCCCAGGACAGTTCGCCCGTGTTCGTCGGGCCGCCGCCGGCCACAGTGGCGAAGGCGCCGTGGGCCGTGTTGGCCAGTCCGCCGGCCGCGACCGCCCCGTCGCCCGTGGCGCGGTTGGCGAACCCTCCTCCGACGAAGGCCGTCCGCCCGGTGGCCTTGTTCAGGATGCCGCCGGCGACGGTCGAAGCGCCGCCGTACGCCTGGTTGTTCTCGCCACCGCCCACGGTGTCGGCGCCGGGCAATGCGTACATCGTCGTGGTGGGCACCCCCGCCGCATCGCCCGCCGAGTTCTGGAATCCGCCGGCCACGGTGGACCACCGGCGGCTGGCCGTGTCGCCGTCAGGGTTGCCGGCGCGGTTGCCGGCGCCGCCGCTGATCACGCCGTAGTCGTCATGCACGCGGTTGTTGGTGTCGGCGGCCTGGGCTGGCGAGGACGGGTCGCTGGGGCCGCCGCCGGCGACCGTGGCGTAGTCGGCCTCCGCCCGGTTCATCCAGCCTCCGCCCACGCTGGCGTGGGGGGCGCTGGCCAGGTTGCCCTCGCCGCCCCCGACGGCCGTGTGCCGGGCGCCGGCCTGGTTCCCGCTGCCGCCCGAGACCGTGCCGAAATCGGCCGCGACGTGGTTGACATCCCCCTCCGCGCCGCCGCCGGCGATGACGGCGCCGGAGACGCGGACGGTGACTGAGTTGCCGGCGTGCCCGCCGATCAGGTTGGGGCTGGCGGCGCGCGGTTCGAGGCGCAGGGCGGCCTCGCCGTTGGCTCGCAGCACCAGAGTCTGGTTGTCGGTGGTGCCGAGGAAGTGGGCGGCGGGGTCGGTGCCGCCGTTGCCGGTCAGGGTCCAGGCCGAGGTCGCGGCGGGCGCGGCGGCGATGGTGATGCTGCGGTCCACGGGGTCGCTGGTGATGGTGATGCCGTCGCCGGCCAGCAGGTTGATGTTGCCCCCGTCGCTGCGGACTGCGTTGAGGCTGCTGACGATGTCCGGCTCGATCATCCCGGCCGTCACGCTGTTGGGTTGGCCCTCGTTGACGAAGCGGGCGTCGAACGCGGAGCCATCGGCGAATGCGGCCGCCAGAGCCACGGTGTTGTCGGTCACCTCGATGCCGGGGCCCGGGCCAACGTGCAGGGAGACGTCGCCGGCCTCCCCGCCGCCGGTCAGGCCGTTGCCGGCATGGACGGCGGAGATGTCGCCGCCCGAGTCGTTGTCCACGCCGTCGGCAAATCCGGGCGGGAGGTTGGCGAGGTTGCCCCAGGCCAGCACGCCGGCGGCGAGGTGGTTCAAGGTGACGGCGCCGGTGGCCAGTTTGAGCGTGGTGACTGCGGAGTCCGCAATCTGGGGGGTGCCGACGCCGAGTGGGGCGATGGCGAAGACCGTGCCGGCGAGTTCGAGGCCGGTTCCGGCGGCGTAGGTGGTGTCGGCGTCGTTGTCCACGCCGTCGGCGAATCCGGGCGGGAGGTTGGCGAGGTTGCCCCAGGCCAGCACGCCGGCGGCGAGGTGGTTCAGGGTGACGGCGCCGGCGGCCAGTTTGAGCGTGGTGACTGCGGAGTCCGCAATCTGGGGGGTGCCGACGCCCTGGGGGGCGATGGCGAAGACCGTGCCGGCGAGTTCGAGGCCGGTTCCGGCGGCGTAGGTGGTGTCGGCGTCGTTGTCCACGCCGTCGGCGAATCCGGGCGGGAGGTTGGCGAGGTTGCCCCAGGCCAGCACGCCGGCGGCGAGGTGGTTCAGGGTGACGGCGCCGGCGGCCAGTTTGAGCGTGGTGACTGCGGAGTCCGCAATCTGGGGGGTGCCGACGCCCTGGGGGGCGATGGCGAAGACCGTGCCGGCGAGTTCGAGGCCGGTTCCGGCGGCGTAGGTGGTGTCGGCGTCGTTGTCCACACCGTCGGCGAATCCGGGCGGGAGGTCGGTCAGCCCGGACCAGGGCGCGCCTTGGGCGAACTGGGCGCACGGGGTGGCGGTCACGCGCTGGCGCGGGGTCAGCACCGTCGGCGTGCCGGTGCCGGCCGGACAGGTCACGGTGGTTTCGAGCCAGCGGGCGTCGCCGGCGAAGGCCTGGCCGAAATCCAGGACGACGGTGAAAAGCCCCTCGGTCACGGCGACGTCGGTGACGGTGGCGGTGGTGCCGACCTGCGTGCCGTCGGTGTCGGCGTCCCAGAGGGTGAAAGCCAAGTCGCACAATCCGGTGACGGGCAGGCCTTCATGCCGCAGCTGTCCCTGGTAGGTGAAGGCGGTACCCACAGGCGTACCAGCCCACGCCTGCGCGGTCAGCGCCGCCCAGAACAGCAAGACTCCGCCCGCGCGCCCGTGTCTGCACGCCATACGTCCATACTCCTCGATGTTGATGCCCGATCCGGGGTTCCGCCCGGGGTGCCGCAACCAGCTTCTGTCAGACCGCGCCGCCAGCCAGCATCCCCACGAGCCTGTTGCCGCAGAACATGGTGTGCAACGGGGGGGCTGACAGGCGGGTGAGGCGGCGATCGTTCTGCCGCATGGAGTCGCGGGCACCGGTCGGGGCGCCCGCGAAGGGGCAGGAGTGGAGGCGAGGGAGTCTGTCCGTCAGAACTCCCAGGCGAGCAGGCGAAGCTTGTCACTGGGTTTGGTGGCGGGGTCCTGCTCGGCGAAGGAGACCTCGCCCCAGTTGCCGGTGCACTTGATGTCGTTGCCGGCGTAGACCGCGCCGACGATGCGGTGCCAGCCCGCGATGGTGATGTCCCCGACGGCGGTGTAGACGAGGCCGTTGATGGCGCACGCCTCCCACTCTTCCACCGTGGTGACGATCGTGTCGGTGGTCTTTTCCTTCTTGTAGACTTGGTTGCCATACTTGTCCAGCTTGGGCGTGCCGTCGTTGTTGAAGACGGGCACGTCGACCCACTTGTCGACGGTGGTGGTTTCGGTCTTGGTGCGGGTCGAGCCTTTGAGTTCGAGGGAGCCGTTGCGGGAGGGCGATGGCGGGGTAAGTGTTGTCCGGCGGGAAGACTTGGAGGTGTCCGGCCTGGTGGAGGTTGCCGGTCAGGAAGAGCGCCCCGTTGATGGTGGTGTGCGAGGAGATGCGTGCATCGCCGACCACCCAAAGCACGCCGCCGGCCGGCGTATAGGTTCCCGAAAGGTTGGTCGTGGTGCCCTCGGCCCCGACCACCTCCGAGTGGGCGGCGGCGATACTGTAGTAGTAGTCGAAATCGAGTTTGGGGAAGGCGATGCGGGCGACGTTGGGGGTGCTGCCGCTCTTGAGGGTGACGTTGTTGCTGGCGGTGACCGTGCCGACCGCGCTGGCCACGCCATCAACGCTGACGTGGCCTCCGAAGTCCGTCGCGCCGTTGCTGTGGGTGCCGTTGTTCTGGACCTGGCCGTCGCAGCTGCCGCCGCCGCCGGCGTTGATGTCCTTGTCGGCGAACAGGCCCTTGAGGAAGCTTCCGGCGCTCTCGGGCAGCCGCACGTAGACCTTGACGTTCTGGCTCTGGTCGCCGACCGTGCCTGTGGCGGCCAGGCAGTAGATGGCGCTGTCGTCCTCGTCTTCGGCGACGGTCAGGTTGAAGGTTCCGTCGCCGAGGGTGCCGTTGGTCATCTCAGCCGACGGGCTGGCGATCTGCGAGACGTCGCCGGCGAGGATGCCGAGGGCGCGGCCGAGGGCGCCGGTGGCCACTTCCTGGGCCTTGAGGCGGTCAACGACGCCGCGGCACTTGTGCACGTCGCGCGACACCATCAGGCCGAGGCTGCCGGCGCCGACGCCGACGACCATGACGATGAACATGACCGTGACCAGCGCCGTGCCGCGCTGTCGGCGGGCGCGGTTGCGGCCCTTCGGGACGACGGGGTTTTCCATGGTTGGCTGCCTCCTATCGGTTCTGGGGCGTTGCGGAGATGGCGAAGGGGCGTTCATACACATGATCCAGCAACCGTTCCGCGATCTGGAAACTCAGTTCCAGCGAGGCGGGGGCCGGGCCCTGGCCGTCAACGGCGAGGTCGAACTTGCCCCGGTCGGGGCCTTTCTCGAAGGCCACCCCGACGTCAATGCCGCGCTCGGGGCCGTCCCAGGTCACGGTCACGTCCCGCAACCGTGGGGTGGCGAGGTACGGGCTGCTCGAGGTCAAGAGGGCCTGCCATTGAATATACCGCTTGCCGGTGAACGATGTCAAGTCCTGCGGTGAGGTGGTGTAGGCGGTGAGGGTGTCCCAGGCGGGGGCGTCGCTCATGTCGGGCTGGGTGGCGGCGCGCAGGCGGATGGCGACGGCGGTGCCGGCCGGCTCGGGGGTGACGGGGCGCCAGGAGAGGTTGCGGAAGGTCGGTGTGGTCAGGGTGGTGTCAACGGGTTGGGAGGTGAACGCCGCGTTGTCCGGGTAGCTGATGCTGAGGCTTTCGAGGGCGATGAGGCTGTCGATGGGCGAGACGATGTCGGCCAGGGCGCTCCAGTCGGCCAGGGCGCTGCGGTCCTCGGTGTCGTTGGTCAGGAAGTAGGCCTGCATGACGTTGCGCGGGTCGTCCCAGGCGGCCGGGTTCACGAAGAAGCCGAAGCCGGCGAAGTGGAGGGTCACGAGGTAGTCCTGTTCCTTCTCGATGGCCAGGTCGAAGTAGTCCGAGGCGAGCGCGCGGCCGGGCGGGATGATGATGGAGCGTCCGTTGTTGAAGACGAAGCCTCCGCCGGCCGCGGCGGCGTTGAAGGTGAGGGTGCGTTGCGAGGCGGCCTCGCCGGTCGAGCCGCTCTGCCGTCGCATGATGTTGCCGGCCAGGATGGTCAGGGCCCCGTCCGAGGAGGCGGCCAGGGTGACGCGGCCGCGGGCGCCGCGGTAGAGGATTTCGGTGCCCAGGTAGGGGTCGCTGGAGTTGACGATGCAGCGCACGGTGCCGTTGGCCGTGTTGCCGCGGAAGGGGCCGCGGAGCCCGCCGTGGCACTGCCGTTGGGCCTCCCAGGCGACGCGCCCGCCGATCATCCGGCAGACGTCCTCCCCGGCGTCGGTGTCGTAGACCACCTCGGCGTCGGTGGGCACGGCGAGCAGCGAGTTGAAGGCGCTCTCCACCCACATGTCGTTGTAGGCGGTCACCGTCACCGAGGCGCCGGCCGCGGCCGCGATCAGCCCGAGCTGGGCATTGTTGGTCCAGCCCGAGTACTGCACCATGCTCTGGTGGGAGGCGCTGCCGTCGGCGGTCTTCTTGGGCGGGAGGAGGGCCTCGGCGTCATGTCCTTCGCCGGCGGCGCTGATCATGAGCTGGTCCAGGCCGAAGCCGTAGCCGCTGGACTGGGTGTTCTTGCCGGTGACACGGAAGGTGAAGTCATGGGCGCCGGGGCCGAGGATCCAGGTGCCGACCTTGACGCTGGCGCGTTCGCGCTCGGGGGCGTAGCCTTCGACTTCGACGCTGGTGGAGACGATGCGGTGTGCGGTCACGTCATCGAGGAGGACCTGGGTGCTGGCGCCGCCCTCGCCGTAGAGGGCGCTGGCGCCGTCGCCGTTTTCGAAGACGTCCTCGATCTGCGCCGTGCGCTGGGCGGTGGTGAGGCCGTTGACGCGCGGGTTGAAGACGGTCCGCCGCAGTTCGAGCTTGCCGGTCCCGGCGTTGGCGTACATGTGGTAGATCACGGTGCGGTTCCACTGGATGGCGCCGTCCGTGCCGACCGGCAGGGTGGTGTCATCGAGCGGGCGCTGCAGGACCGGGAAGCTGATCGCCTGGACGTTGGAGGGGTCGTCGGGGTATAGCACGATCAGCTCGCGCGAGGTGGAGAAGAGGTCCTTCTTGATGCGCTCCTGGCAGAGGGTCGCCTGCTGTTCGAGCCGGGCCAGCACGCGTGTCTTGGCGTAGGTGGTGTTGATGAACAGCATCAGCGGCAGCAGGGCGGCCAGCATCAACACCACCACCGCCGAGGCGAGGATGAACTCGGCCAGCGTGTAGGCCAGGGGGCAGGTGTTGGCTGTCCGTCCGCTCACTCGAACAACTCCAGGTTGACGATGACGCTGGTGACCGTCACCGTCAGCTCGGGCCGGTTGTACTTCCAGGTTGAGGCCACGGTCACGACCACCTCGCGGCTGCCGGCATTTTCCGCATTGATGACGGTGGTGCGGTAGTAGACTCCGTTCTCGTCGGGCACGCCGGCGGCGTTCACGCGGGCGCGGGTTTCGGCCATGCGTGGCAGGTCCACGTACGGCAGGGAGCGCAGCGATTCGAGGCGGGCCTTGGCGAGGTTGGACGCCGTCATGGCCCGGCGGCCCATGTTCTCGCCCCACACCGAGGTCGACATCAGGGCCACCGCGCCCGCCATCACCACTCCCGCCAGGAGGAGTGCGACCATGGCCTCGACGAGGGTGAAGCGATGCGTCGCGGGGGCGCCGCCGCCGGTCGCCGCCGAGCCGGGTTGGCCGCTTGCCAGTCGCACAGCCGTCCTTTCGTCGGTTGCCAGGCCACAGGCTGCTCGTGGTTTGCGGGTCTGGCCCTGCCGGTGGGCTGCCCGCGCCTGGCTTCTGGGGCCGCGTGGGCCGGTCGAACGGCCCACGCCCGGCTCCCAGCCGTCAGCCGTGCGGCCTGGCCCCGCCAATATAGCTGCAAGCAGGGAGTGTGCCAGGAGGATCGGGGCGGGCGGGTCGGGCGCCGGCCGGGGCGCCGCGCCATAGACGGCAGGACTCCCCCGCGGGGCGCCTGGGCGACGCGCCCGCGTACGGGTGAGGGTGGCTTCCGGTGTCTCTCCCGTGAGACTCCCGGCCGGCGTCCAAGGCGCGGGGCCGGCGGGGAGGGGTATCGCGCGCTACAGCTGCTCGTCGTCAGCCCAGGAGTCCTGGCGCCAGACCAGCGCTTCGAGGGCGTAGACCTGCGGCACGGCGGGCGGGGCGTTGCGCACGTCACGGTACATGGTGTCGTAGCCCCAGTCGCGGATCGGGGCGGTGTAGCGGTTGTTGCCGTAGACCCATGGCCCGGTCGCAATCGTGCTCAGCCACATGCAGACCAGCGATCCGCGGTACCTGAGGGTGATCCCGCTCCAGTCCTCCTGGAAGCGGAGCACGTTTTCAAGCCCGCCGTTGTACTGGCCGGTGACGGTCGCCGTGTTCCCCGTCATGATGACCGTGTTGACGGTTGTGCTGGAAGCCTTCCGGTAGGACAAGGTTTTTGTGCTGTTTGCATCCGACCAGGCGTTGGAGAGGATGGTGACCGCGTCCCCGCAGACCAGGGCCGGCCGGGTCGTGCCGGTGGAATTGTAGCTGCCTTGGACGTAGACGGGATTGGGGGAGGCGACGGTGAGGCCGGCCGCCGGCAGCTCGGATCCGCTCTTCAGGCGGCAGACCGCCGTGGTGCCGCTGGGCCGGTAATTGTTGTAGGTATAGACGCACACACCCGTCTGCGGGAAGTTGGGATGGTTCTTGAGGTTGGCGATGTTGATGTCCAGCGACTGCATGGTCTTGGCCGTGCCGTTGCCCTCGCGCCAGTCGGCGAAGGTGGCGGAGGTGGCAATCGTACGGGTTGTCCGGGTGCCCCCGACATAGACGGTGTAGGTCAACGGGAAGGCCGCCCCGTCGCCGGTCGTGGCGCGGATCGTGCCGGTGCTGTCGCGCCAGATGATGAGGTTGGCCTTGTTCTCGAACTTGTTCTCTTCGAGGGCGGGGTCGCCGCCGGTGACTGCCCGCTCGATGATCTCGTGCGGCACGTTCTCATGGGGGATCGGCAGGTTGAGCCGCGGGACATTGTGGGCGGAGTCGGACACCCGCCCCCCCCACAGCTGGAGGGCGCGCACGCCCCAGGCGGCCAGACCGTGGTCCACCCAGCCTTCGCCGTCAACATACATCGAGACGGCGGTGTTGGCCTTGTTCCTGAACGTCACGCCGCCGGTCATCGCGCTGGCGCTGTCCTTGCGGCCGTGCAGGATGTCGCTGCGGACGGTGACGCGATCGTCGAAGGACAGCGA
>MVZH01000045.1 GCA_002068325.1 Lentisphaerae bacterium ADurb.BinA184
GGCGGCCAACAGCATCACCGCCCCGGGCACGGGACGGAATCTGCGGCTTGAGGGAGAGAGCACCGGCGCCAACGAAGTCCAGGGCACGGTCACAATCCTTGACGGGACTCTGTTCAAGGACGGCCTGGGCACTTGGCGCTTGAGCAGCGCAGGGAGCAACTACACCGGCAAGAGCTTCATCTACAACGGCACGCTCGAAGTCGCCTCCCTGGCCAATCTGAGTGCCAACAGTTCGCTCGGCGCGCCGACCACGGTGGCCAACGGGACGATCGATCTTGGCTCGGCCACTCTCCGTTACATCGGCTCCGGCGCCAGCACCACCAACCGCGTCGTGAACCTGCTTGCATCGGGCAACCTGGATGCCTCGGGCAGCGGCTCCGTGACCTTCACCAGTGCGGTGACGGGAACCGGACAGAACCTGGCCCTGCTCGGGTCGGGTGCCGGCGAGCTGTCGGCCGGCGTCGGCACCGGGTCCGGCGGGACGCTGGTCAAGTCCGGCAGTGGCACCTGGACGGTGGGCGGCACCAGCACCTATACTGGCGAGACACACGTGCTGCAGGGCACGCTGGTGGTTGACGGTTCGATCGCCACGAGCAGCCGGGTGACAGTCACAGCCGGGGCAACGTTGGCCGGTTCCGGTACCGTTCCGCTGATTGCCAATGCCGGCCTGGTCAGCCCCGGTGACAGCCCCGGCATCCTCACCACCACGCAGGCTGATCCGACGCTGGGCACCGACTACGCCTTCGAACTCACGGCAACCGGTTCCCCGACATACGGCAACCCCACGGCCAGCGTCAACGACGTGCTGCGCATGACCGATGCCGGCACGCCGTTCGTGGTGGCGCTGGACGCCGACAACGCGGTGGGGGTCTACCTCGGGGTGGCCACGCTGACCACCGGCGATCTGTTCCGCGGCGGCTGGTACACGGATCGGGGCAGTGACTTCATCGCCGACATCAGTGGCGCCGCCTTCGACTACTTTGTGCTGGGTGACGGCAACGGCACGCACGGGTTCAACGGCACGGACTACTACACCCTCGCCGAACTGTATGGGGCCGGGGCCAGCGTGGCCGTCTCGACCGTTGCCGAAGTCGCGGATTTTGGCGGCGGTGACGTGAATGGCTATGTGACACTCTTCAACGTCAGCGTCGGGGTCATCCCCGAGCCGGCGACTCTCGGCGTGCTGCTGCTGGGGGCGGCTGGGGTGGCCCTGCGCCGGCGGCGGGGTGTGGCAGGTGCCTAGCCTGGTGGATTCATGAACAAAGAGACAACGGAGACAGCGGAGGCATATCTTATTGGTTCGCAATCTCCTATGAATAGCGACAGTCCCGTTGGCTTCCACGCCGCGCAACGGTACGCGGGGCGGTAACTTGTTGCAGAGCAGACTCTTCGTTACCTCCGTTTTCTCTTTGTGAATAATCCAGGCTAGGGGATGGCAGGTCGAGCGTGGCGCGGGCGGCGGCCGGCCGGTCACTGGTTTTCTCGGGAACGGCGACGACGGATGTGGATTGGCGGCAATTTTGTATTGACAGGATCGGATCACGAGCCATGTCAGTTATAAGATCAAAGCGGCGTTCCGAGGCCGCGGCGGCGGGGTTGGCCGGCTTTGACGAGCGGGTACGCAACCCGGTCGAGGAAGGGCTGGTCTGCGAGCTCCGCAACCGCATCCGCGGCGGCGGGTTGGCACCGGGGGCACGACTGCCGCCGCGGCGGGAGTTGCAGCGGCTGTTCAAGGTTTCGGGGGTGACGGTAGACCGGGCGGTGCGGCGGCTGATTGCCGACGGCTTCCTGCGGGCGCGCGACCGCAGCGGGACGTTTGTGGCGCCGACGCCGCCGCATCTGTCGCGCTACGGGCTGGTGATCTCGCAGTCCTTCCGGTCACGGTTTCTGCAGTCCTTGCTGGCGGAGGGCAAGAAGCTGGAGGAGACCGGCCCGTGCCAGTTCCCGGTCTACTTCGGCATCCAAGGTGGCGGCAGCGATGACTACCACCGGCTGCTCTCCGACCTGCGGGAGGAGCGCCTGGCCGGGCTGATCTTCCTGAGCAATCCCTCCTACATCGAGAGCCTGCCTGTGGTGAGCGGTTTTCCGGAGGTGCCCAAGGTGGCGATCATCGGGGCCAGCGGACGGCCGGAAATCACAGCCGTGCACCCGGACAGTGCGGCGGCGCGTGGCGGTTGTGACCATCAGCCAGGTCGGCGTAGGCTGGGCCGACGGGTTGCGCGAGAGGGCCGCGGCGGCCGGCATTGATATGCGGCCGGAGTGGATGCTGGGGCTTGACGTGGCGGTTCCCGCCTGGCATCGTCATGCCCCGTTCGTACTCTTCCAGGGGGTTGGCAAGGCGCGGCCCAACGCCCTGCTGATCGCCGACGACAACCTGGTCGAACAGGTCACGCTCGGCCTGCGCGACCTGGGGTTGCGGGTGCCGGAGGACGTCGAGGTGGTGGCGCATGCCAATTTCCCGCTGCGTCCGCCGGCCGCGGTGCCGGTGCGCTGGATGGGGTTCGATGCCGAGCGCATCCTGCAAGCCTGCACCGAGACCCTTGAGCGGCGGCGCGAGGGCAAGGCGGTGCCCGAACGGATCGAGGTCGAACCGAGGTTTGAGTGAGCGTGGGTCGTAGGTCGTGGGTCGTAGGTCGTCAGCCTGGACTATCCACAAAGAGGAAACGGAGATAACGAGGATTCTGCTTTGCAGTGGATTGCCATCCCACGTTCGGTTGGGCGGTGTGGCAACGACGGGTCTATCCGTCATTCGTAGGATGTTGCGATACCATGAGATGCAGCTCCGTTCGCCCCGTTCCCTCTTTGTTCATGAATCGATCAGGCTGGTTGTGGTGGGCCGAGATCCTCCGTGGCGGATGCTGAGGCCCGCGTCCCGAGCCCTGAGTCCCAGGCCGTCGCGCCGCCGCCGAACGCGGGCGGGGCTGTGAACGGGAACGGCGCGGGCGGCGAACAGGAACCGATGAGCCCATCCAAGACAATCCGTCATGCGCAGCCCAACCGCGGGCTGCTGTCGGCCTTGCCGGAAGAGGTGATGCCGGATCATCACCTGCGCGTGCGCTGCGACCCGGTGCAGCGCTGCGGCACGAACAACTTCGAACGGGAGGGCTCGGTGCTGGACTGGCGGCAGGCCATGCCAGTCGGCAACGGCGACCTCGGCGCCGCCATCCACGGCTATCCGGACAACTACACGCTGCACATCGCCAAGAACGACGTGTGGTGGGACGACCGCGAGGAGGGAACCGACCCCTTCCCGCCCATGACTTTCCAGGAGCTCCGCCGGCGCGTTGAGGTCGGCGACCCCGAGGTCAAGCGCGACATCCGAGCTGCCGCGGCCGCGAATTTGCGCTGGGACCCGACGCCGACCGGCTGCGCGCGGCTGACCCTCCACGTCTGCCGGGCGGCGACATTCTACAACGTCAAAGAGTACGTCAATCTGACGAACGCCACGGCCTCGACCGAGTTCTGCGTGTCGCAGGCCGGGGTGCAGGATGGCGGGCCGTACTGGAGCCAGACGTTTGCGGCGCGCCTCGAGGAGGTGCTGGTGGTCCGCCTGCGGCCGCCGCCGGAACCGAACAACCTGGGCACGGTGCAGTTCGAGCTGGGGCGGGATCCGCTGGAGATGACGGCGGTGTCGCGGCGACGGATGACACAAGCCGAGTTCGCGGAGGCCTTCCGCCCGCGGGCCTCGACCGACGGCGGCCTGGGCTGGTTCACCATGCCGCTTTCGGGCGGCGGGCACTACACGGTGATGATCGGGTGCGACTCACGGGGTCTGTCCCTGAGCACGGACGGCGAGGCGGTCCGCGGCCGCGGGCGGCCAGCGGACGGGGCGCTGGCCTTCGTCGTCGCCGTGGTCAGCTCGAACGATTCGGACGACACGGTGGCCGAGGCCCGGCGGCGGGTCGGGCGGGCGCTGGCGATTGGCGCCGAGACGATGTGGGGCGAGCACGGGCAGTGGTGGAACCGCTACTGGCGGCGGTCATGGGTCGCATTGCCCAAGGGGTGCTCCGAGCGCTCGTGGTACTGGGGGCTGTACAAGGCGGGGTCGGCGCGGCGGCCGGGCAGAGTGTGTCCCGGCTACGGGGCACCGTGGCGGAAGGGCAACTACCTGAACTGGGGCAGCATCACGATCGGTTATGAAGAGACCAAGTACAACCTCGGCCTGCTGCCGACCAACCACGCCGAGCTGCTGGAGCCGTGGATCGCGACGGTGCGGCGCGCGGCCGAGGGCTGCCGTGAGGTGGTGAAGCGTTTCTACGACGGGATGCCGGGGATCGCGTTCCCGTTTGGCTTCACCTGGCGCGGGGCGCCGGTCGGGTACAGCCCGCTGTACAACTCGACGCCCCTGTGCGTCTACACCGCGGGCGAGGCGGTCAAGTGCGCTTGGGACTACTACGACTTCACCGGCGACGGCGAGTTCCTGGCACGCGTCGGCTACCCGCTGCTCAAGGGGGTGGCCGCGTTCTACCGCGCATATTTGCAGGAGGGCACTGACGGGCGGCTGCACGTCTTCCCCTCGCGCTATTGGGAGTACGATTCCTGGTGCGAGACGCTGGACGATTTCATGCGCGACAGCGTCCCCGACCTGGCGGTGTTCCGTTTCGTGCTCACCCACGCCGCCCGCGCCGCGCAGGCCCTCGGCAGCGACACCGCCGAGGCCGCGGACTGGCTGGACGCGGCGGCCCGTCTCCCCGAATACGCGACCTGGCCGGACGGCACCGTCAAGCCCTCCGCCGACTGGGTCGAACGCGGCCGCCTGACCTTTGTGCCGAGCCGTGACCTGATCGACCTCTGGCCGGTGAGCGCCACCGGCGAGGTTGACGCATGGAGCGGCCCGGAGGCGCGACGCGAGGCGTTCCGGCGGACCTACGCCCGCGCACTTGGGCAGCACCCGCTGGACACCTGGGACCGCTGCTTCCCGTTCATCGCCGCCGCCCGCATGGGGGATCGCGACTACGCCGGGAAGATCCTGCGCCATCTGCAGAACGTTCCCGAGGCCGGCAACTTGAACCGCGGCGATCCGGCGGACGCGCCGGGAGCCGACGGGCACTCGCCGTTTGTGGTCGATGCCGGATCGGCCTTCCCGTCGGAAGTGATGACCGAGTTCCTGCTGCAGTCGCACGGGGGACTCATCCGGCTTTTCCCGGCGGCCCCGCGCCAGGGGCATTTCGCCTTCCATTCGCTGCGCGCCCGCGGCGCGTTCCTGGTCAGCAGCGAGTTCCGCGACGGCCAGGTGCCGTACGCGCTGGTTCAGAGCCTGCGCGGCAACCCGTGCCGCGTGGCACAGCCGTTTGAGGACGGCGCCACGGTGCGGGTTAGAGACCTCGACCGGCCGGCCGTGGTGGTCAGTGGTCGTGCGCCGGCCGACGGCGCGATCGAGTTTTCGACGGAAAGCGGTCACCTTTACGTCATCGAGCGCGGCGAGTGTCCGCTCGAAGAGATCCCTGTCCTAACCATCTGAGAGTTGGAACGGCCCTGCCCGCACGCGCTGGGGCCGCCGCCGGGTGCAACGACGTGAAACCGGAATCCACACCGCCTGCCTCCCCCTTGCATCTTGCCGCCGACGGGTTGCCGCGCTTCACCGTCGAGGTTCGTCCCGGGGCCCCAGCGGCCGAGGAGTATGCCGGCGAGGAGCTGCGCCGGCATCTGCACGCGATGCTGGGCGCGGGGCCGCAGGTCCGGCATCGCTTCCATGCCGCGCCCCACGTGCTTCGCATCAACGACCGCGAGGCGGCGGAGAGGGCGGGCATTGCGGTAGAGCGGCATCCGGCCGGCGTCGAGGAATATCTTGTCGAGACGCGCGGGGCGGACCTGCACATCTTGGGCGGGGGGCCGCGCGGGGTGCTCTATGGCGTCTACGAGTTTCTCGAACACCTCGGCTGCCGCTGGTTCACGCCCGAGATCAGCCGGGTTCCGCGGTGCCGGACGCTGCGCGTCGGGCCGCTGGCGATGACCGGCCGGCCGGCGTTCGCCTACCGTGACAACATGAACTGGGACACGGCAGACCCGCTGTGGCGGGTGCGGAACCGCCTGAACGGCTGGCACACGCCGTTGCCGGACTACCTCGGCGGCCAGGTCACCTACGCGCCGGGCAGTTTCGTCCACACCCATTTCGGCTACCTCGACCCCCGCGAGCACTTCGCCGACCACCCGGAGTATGCGGCGATGACGGGCGGCCTGCGACGCCCCGGCGCCAACCAGCTCTGCCTGACGAACCCGGAGGTGCTGCGCATCGTCACCGCGGCGGTGATCGAACGCATGCGCCAGCATCCCTGGGCCACGCTCTTCTCGGTGTCGCAGATGGACGGCGGCGGCTACTGCGAGTGTCCGGCCTGCCAGGCCGTCGTGGACGAGGAGGGCGCGCAGTCCGGCCCCATCCTACGCTTCGCCAACGCGGTGGCGGCGGAGACCTCGAAGCGCTTCCCCGACAAGCTGATTGACACCCTCGCCTACGCCTACAGCGTGGACGCGCCGCGCCACGTCCGCCCCCATCCCAACGTGCGCGTGCGCCTCTGCTCCATCGGCACCTGCATGGCGCACCCGTTTGCCGAGGCCTGCGGCCAGGTCAACAGCGGCCCGTTCCTGAAGGCGCTGACCGAGTGGAGCCGGCTCACCGACCAGCTCCACATCTGGCATTACTGCACCGACTTCGCGGACAGCCTGCTGCCGTTGCCCGACTTCAACCAGATCGAAGGCAACCTGCGCCTGTTCCGCCAACACCGCGCCTACGGCGTGTTCATGCAGGGGCTCGGCGACGAGGGCGGGCGCGCCGAATCGCAGCAACTGCGCGGCTGGCTGATCGGACGGCTGCTCTGGAACCCCGACCGCCCGCTCTGGCCGTTGGCCGATGAATTCCTGGCCACGGTCTATGGCAGGGCGGCGTGCGGAGTCCGCAAATACTACGACGTCTTTCATGCCCTCGGCAAGACTGGCCGGCCGCATCACTTCAGCCTCGGCGAAAGGCCGAACAGCCGGCTGTTCGATGAGGACGTGGCGGGGCCGGCCGATGCCGCACTGGCCGAGGCCGAGCGGACGGTCCGCGGCGCCGGGCGCTTCCGTGTCCGTCTCCTGCGTGACGGCCTGGCCTACGCACGGCTGATGCGGGCCCTGCCCAAGGCCTACGCACGCGACGGCGACCGCTATGCGCCGGGCGAGCCGGCCGAAGCCCTGCGCGCCACCGCGGACCGCCTTTTCCGCGACTGGCGCAAGGCCGGCATCCTGCACCTGAGCGAAGGCGGCCCCATCGGGCGCCACCAGGCCTTCATCCGCCGCCGCACGGCCTCGCACGCGGTCGAGTGGCTGCGGGACGGCGACGGCGCAGTGGCCGTCGTGCCGGCCCTCAACGGCCGCCTCCTCGAATGGTACGCCGGCGGCCGCCAGTGGCTGGCGCGGGCCCTGCCGGACGATTTCGGGTTCCCGGCGCCGGCCGGGTACATGGAGATACCGGGGCACATCCTGGAGGCCTACCGCTGCCGGCGCCGCTCGGCGGGCGAGGTCGTGCTCCGGGCGATGACCGTCGAAGGGCTCGAGAACACACGGCGGGTGACGTTGATCGGGGGTGACGCCTCCCGGAACGGAGCGGACTGCACGGGCGGGGAAGTAGGCCGCGGGCGCCGGTACGCAGCCTCGGGGCCGGGCGCCGTGATGGCACCCGGCGCCCACCTCCAGGCCAGTTGCCTCCGTATTGAGAGCCGGTTTGTGAACCGTTCCGGCAAGGTGCTGCGCTGGTCGTGGGGCGGGCGGCTGTTCCTGCTGTCGCCCGGGCCGGCGACCGTTGTTTTCGACTGTGCGTCCGGCCCCCGGCGTCTGGCGTGGGACGAGCTTCCCGCCCACGAGCGCGCCTTCGAGGCCGGCGAGCTGCCGCCTGGCCAGTGGCGGGTCGAGTTTGCGGAGTTCGCCATCACCCATCGCTTCAGCGGGCAGGCGTTCATCCGGACGACACTCATGCGGGACGACGCCCGCCCCGGCCTGGCGTTGTACGTCTGCACCCCGATCCTTGAGACGGCTCCGGGCGACGGCATCGTCATCGAGCAGGAATGGCACCTTGAGCCACGGGAGGCAACGGCGCCATGAGGAAAGCAACCACCGGTTGGCGCGGCGGCGCATGGGGTCGGCGAAGGCCCTTCACCCTTATCGAGCTGCTGGTGGTGATCGCCATCATCGCCATCCTCGCGGCCCTGCTGCTGCCGGCCCTGAACCGGGCACGGGAACAGGGCCGGCGCGCGGTCTGCCTGAACAACATGCGGCAGATCGTCTTTGCCGCCGCCACCTACGGCGCCGACCAGGACGACCTGGTGCCCGCCCGCAAGATGTGGTCCCCGTTCTATGTCGAGGTGTATGGCGAGGACGCCAAGCCGTTCCTGCGCGAGCTGACCGGTTCGCCGCAGGTCTACTACTGCCCGTCCGACCTGCTGCACATGAACCATCGCTACGGCTGGAACGGGGTCTACAACGCCGCCACCGCCTGGCTGCAAATCTCCTACTGCCTGTACGGGATGTGGGTGCCGCTGGACATGCAGCTGTACATGTACGGCGGCGGCGTGACCACCCATTTCACCGACCAGCCCGCGCGCGCCCCCTCGAACCGTCCGGTGCGTTTCTCGGAGGTCGCCAATGGTTCCGACATCGCGCTCGCCTCGGACAGCCAGCAGACGTACTGGTACGGCGGCGGGGGGCCCTACTTCTGTTACCCCGGATTCAACTGGATCGAGGATCAGTACAACGAGATGATGTTCCCGCACCGCACCCCGGATCGGAGCCGGTGGGCCGTCTCCCAGGCCACGTTCTTTGACGGGCACGGCGAGTGCAGGTCGCTCTCGCAGCTGGTCGTCGGCGGCTCCTATCCCTACGGAGCGCGGTGGTTCATGTGGAAAGGCCGCTGGCCCGGCGGGTCGGAAGACGCCGCGTTCTGGTAGAGACGGTGCGACAGAGGCCGGCGGAAGCCGGGACTACGTGCGTGAACTTCGTGGACAGGCCTGTTCAGGAGAGAACCGATACCATGAAGCGCAGGGCAATCCTACTGATGATGGCGGTGGCCGTGGCCGGCCTCGCTGCCCGAGGCGACGTGACCCTGTTCGGGCTGTTCACCAACAACATGGTGCTTCAGCGTGACGTGAAGTTGCCTGTGTGGGGCCGTGCCACGCCCGGCGAGCGGATCGCGGTCCGGTTCAACGGCCAGGAGGCGTCGGCGACGGCGGACGCCGAGGGCCAGTGGCGTGTCGAGCTGGCGCCGATGGCGGCCGGCGGCCCGTTCGAGCTGACGGTTGCGGGCGACAACACGGTCACGCTGAGGGACGTCCTGGTGGGCGATGTGTGGCTGTGCGGCGGCCAGTCGAACATGGTCTATGGACTTGCCAAGGCGCTGGGGGCCGACGAACTGCTTGGCGACAACCTTCCTCTGCTGCGGCTGGTCCAGGCCGCCTGCCCGGTGCGTGGACAGCCCTCGCGCGACTACAGCGGCGGGCAATGGGGCGCCAGCCAGACCATGGCCGGGGGATTCTCGGCTGTCGGATATGTTTTCGGCCGCGAGCTTCACAAGCAGTACGGCATTCCGGTCGGGCTGATCCAGTGTGCGGCCGGCGGCTCGGTCGCCGAGGCCTGGACGCCGCGGGACGCCATGGCCGACAACCCGGCACTCCGCGACATGGTCGAGATTGTGGACAAGGCGATCGTCGAGCACCGGGCGCGGCTCGAGGCCTGGCCGGCGCAGTTCGAGGCGTGGCTGAAGGAGGCCGACGTCCGCGAGAAGACTGGCCAGGCGATTCCGAGGCCGCCGGGTTTCGGGCAGGATCCGCGCATCAATCCCTACCGGCCGGCCGGCATGTACAACGGCGGCATCGCGCCGCTGGCCCAGTTCCCGATCAAGGGTGTGGTCTGGTACCAGGGCGAGTCCAACGGCAGTTTCGCCTACCAGTACCGTGAGCTGCTGCCGGCCCTGATCGAGAGCTGGCGGGCCGCCTGGAAGCAGCCGGAGATGCCCTTCCTGATCGTCCAGCTGCCGACCTACCGCCCGCAGAAGGTTGAACCGGACGGCTGCTCCTGGGCCGAGCTGCGCGAGGCGCAATTGATGACGTGGCAACGGCTTGCCAACACCGGGATGGCGGTGACCCTTGACCTGGGCGCCGACCCCGACGATCCGAAGCAGGATCCGCTGCATCCGCCGAACAAGATCCCCATGGGCCAGCGGCTGGCCCGGGTGGCCCGCGCCGTGGCCTACGGCGAGGATCTCGTATACTCCGGCCCCGTCTACGAAGCGGCCAAGGCCGGGGATGGCAGGATGAAGCTGTCCTTTGCCCATACCGGCACCGGCCTCATGGTCAAAGGCGACACGCTCAACGGTTTCACCGTGGCCGGCGAGGACCGTGTCTTCCACCCGGCGCAGGCCAGGCTCGACGGCGCCGACGTCTTGGTCTGGAGCAACGACGTGCCGGCGCCGGTGGCGGTGCGCTACAACTGGGCCTACGAACCGATGCCGCCGGGCAACCTCTACAACCGCGAGGGGTTGCCAGCGTCGCCGTTCCGCACCGACGACTGGCCCGGTATCACGATGGACGCCAAATACTGGTGGTAAAGCGGCGACGAGTGGAGCACAGATCACGATTCCCACAGGAGAGAGGCGGCATGAAGAAGGGACGGATGGCGTTGTGGCTGGCGGGGTTGTGCTGCCTGGTGGTCGTGGCCGGCCCGGCCCGGGCCGAGCTGACGCTGGCCGCGGTTTTCGGCAGCGGCATGGTGCTCCAGCGCGGGGCGCCGATGCCGGTCTGGGGAGAGGCGGCCCCTGGCGAAGCCATCACCGTCACACTGCTGGGCGCGACGGCAACCGGGAAGGCTGCGGCGGACGGCACCTGGCGCGTGGATCTGCCGGCCCTGGAAGCTGGCGGCCCCTACGAGCTGCGGGTGGCCGGCGGCCCGGACGGCGGCGGCGGGCAGCTGCTGACAAACGTCTGGGTCGGTGACGTCTGGCTGGTGGCCGGCGGCGCGACGGTGGACATGTATGCTAACAACGTGCCCGGCGGGGGCGACCTTCTCCGGGAGGCGCATCCGCGGTTGCGCCTGCTGCACTGGCCGACCGTCAGCGCCACCGGGCCTTTGCGGAGTCCGCAAGGCCGTGTGCTGTGGGTGGATGCGTCCATGGAGAGCGGGGCCGCGGCCTATTCGGGGTTGGCGATCTTCTTCGGCCTCGACCTGCAGCGGCAGCTGGGTGCGCCCGAGGTGCCGATTGCCCTGATCCAGGCGAGCGCGACCAACTCGCTGGTCGAATGCTGGACGCCGCGGCCGGCGCTGGAGAACGACCCGGAGCTGAAACCGCTGGTCGAGGCGTATGACCAGGCCGTGGCCGCCTACCGCGCGACCGCGGAGGGCTACACCGCCCGGTTCAAGGAATGGGTGCAGGCGGTTGACGAGGCGGAGCGTCTGGGCGCCGCCTATCCGCCGCAGCCGCCGCTGCCGGCGGAGCCGCGTTCCGACCCGCGCAAGCCCTGCGGCTATTACGACGGCACCCTCGCGCCGCTGCTGCCGGTTCCCATCAAGGGCGTGGTGTGGTGCCACGGCGACCACAACGTGCAGCGGGCCGCCCAGCATCGGCGCCTGTTCGCGGCCCTGATCCACGGCTGGCGCGAGGCGTGGAACAACCCGCAGCTGCCGGTTGTCTTCACGCAGTCGGCGGGGCCCGGCGGCGAGGCGGTCAAGGAACCGGCGGCGGATTCGTGGGCCGATCTGCGCGCGTCGCAGGAGGCGGCCAAGGCACTGCCGACGACCGCCATGGTGCCAACGCTCGATATCGGCATGAGCGCCAAGACGGTTCCGGAGATCGCCCGGCGCCTGGCGCGGGCGGCCCTGACGGCGGCCTATGGCCGGCCGATGGACGGCGACGGGGCCGGCGGCGCGGGGGAGGACGCCCGATGAGCAGGCAGCCTGCACCCCGCAGAGCGCGAGCCAGGATGCGGCTGGCGTGCGTGGTATTGGTCGTTGCGGGCCTCATCGCCTGTCAGGAGGAAGCCATGGCTGAGCCTGCGCGCGTCCGGGTTGCGACCTTCGCCGCCGACGTCACGCCGCCGTTGGACAGCGTGGCGCCCTACGGCATGGGGAAACCCTTCAACCGGGTGACGGATCCGCTCGAAGCCAGAGGGATCGTGATCCTTCCTGAGGGGCAGCCGGCGATCGTCCTGTGCGCGCTGGACTGGGTGTCGGTGTCCGACGACGGCTACGATGGTTTCCGTGAAGCGTTGGCCGCGGCGGCGGGGACGAGTGCGCAGCGGGTGGCGGTCCAGGTGGTCCACCAGCACGGGGCGCCGGCGGGGGGGATCGGGACTGAGCGGCTGGCGGCCGAGCACGGGCTGGCCGGTCTGCACGTTGATCTGGCGTTCACCCGCGAGGCGATTGCCCGCACGGCCGAGGCGGCGCGGCAGGCGGTGGGCCGGGCCGTGGCGGCCACCCACGTCGGGGTCGGCAAGGGGCGGGTCGAGCGGGTCGCCTCGACGCGCCGGATCATCGGCGACGACGGCAAGATGAAGCACTGGCGCGGCAGCGGCCCGGCGCGCGACCCCCTGATGTTCGAGCTGCCCGAGGGGTTGATTGACCCCGACGTGCGCCTGGTCGGAATCTGGAACGGCGAAACCCCGGTGGCGGCGCTGGCCTACTACGCCACCCATCCGATGAGTTTCTACGGTGACGGCGAGCTGAGCGCCGATTTCGCCGGGATGGCCCGCCGCCTGCGCGACGCGGCAGTGCCCGGGATCCTGCACATCTACTTCAACGGCGGTGGCGGCAACCTCGCCGCCGGAAAGTACAACACGAAGGGGCTGGGGAGCCGCGCCGAGCTGGCGCAGCGCCTGGCCGACGGCATGGCCGCGGCGTGGGAGGAAGCCGTCGCCAACCGCGCGCCGCTGACCGGCGAGTCGGTGGCGTGGCGTTTCCTGCCGGTTCGCCTGCCGCTGAAGGCCAATCTCACCGAGGAGAGGCTGCTCGCGCTGGTCGCCAACCCGAATCTCGACCGCCTCGAACGGGTGTTCTGGGCGGAGGATCTCGTGTTTGTGCGGCGCAACGGCGGGGCGGCGCCCGTCGAGCTGTCGCGCCTCACGCTCGGCCCCGCGGAGATCCTCCACTACCCCGGCGAGCCGTTTGTCGAGTACCAGCTGGCGGCCCAGCGGATGCGACCTGACCGTTTTGTCTGTTTTGCCGGTTACGGCGAGTATGGCCCGGCCTACATCAGCACCGAGATCGGCCACTTCCAGGGCGGATTTGAGACCGAGCGTTGGTGTCGCACGTCGGCCGCCGCCGAGCGGGTGCTCCTGGACGCCACCCGCGACTTGCTCGAGGCGCCGCCGCGGGCGGTGGTTCCCGCGGTTGTCGCCGCCGGGGCCGGCCCGTATGCGCGGGCGGTTCTCGAAGACTGTCCCATGGCGTACTTCCGGCTTGGCGAGGCGGATATCACGGCCGGGATGCACGACAGCTCGGATGCCGGCCTCGAACCCGGCGCCTTCTACGGCCGGGCCACGCCGGGCGAGCCGGGAGCACTCGCCGGCGACTCCGACACCGCGGTCCGTTTCGACGGCGGCTCGGGGTGGGGGCTGGCCAGCACCACCCTCGCCAATGTCGCCGTGAAGGCCAGCTTCTCGGTCGAGGCCTGGGCCAGGTCGGCTACGCCGAGGTTCGAGACGCTGGCCTGGTTTGCCGGGCGGCGCGGCCCCGACGGCTTCCTGTTCGGCCCGGACGTGCGGCGCGAGGGCGACCGCGTCATCCAGGGCATCTCCGGCTGGATTATTGACGACCGCGGCAACACCGACGCCAGCGTCCGCTCGAAACCGCTGCCGGACGGCTTCGAGGCGGCCGCCTGGCACCACTATGCCCTGACCTACGATGCGGAGTCGGACACGGCGGTGATCTACCTCGACGGCGTGCCGCTGGCCAGCCGGGGACGCCTCCTGGCCGAGACGGGCGGCCGGCGCTCGCCCGAAGCCATGATCAACCTGGTGGTCGGCCGCGACGACGCCATGCCCCACCGGTTCGGCAACGGCTGGTTGGACGAGATCGCGGTCTACGACCGGGCGTTGCCGCCGGAACGGGTCAGGTTGCGCCATGCCCTTGGCACCGGGAAGAGGCAGCCATGAGGCCGCGCACGATGGCACGAGGCCTGGGCGCCAATAGATTGGAGGGACATCCATGCGTTCGTTGGCGGTTGCGACCCTGTCGAAAGAGGCATGTTTCGCGGTTGGCTTGGCGACACTGATGACGGTCATTGGAACACCTGCCGAAGAGCCCCGGCCCGCGAGGCCGTTCCGGTTGCTGAACCACTACGAGTTCGCGGCCCAGGACTGGCCCCTGAAGCCGGGCGCGCGCCGGGTGCGCATGCACGTGGAAAAGCCGTCGGGCGGGATCTCCGCCGACACCGGGCTGATGCTGGTGCTGCACAACTGGGGCGGTCTCTGCGACCAACCGATCTATCAGGAATGGTGCCGGCTGTTCGCGGAACGTTACAACGTCATCGCCATGAGCGTCAACTACCTGCAAAGCGCCGGCGAGAAGCCCGAGCTTCCCTATGACCACGGGTATTTGCAGGCCATGGACGGCCTGCGCGCCATTCACCATATCCGCCACGTACTGGCCGAGGCGGAGATCGCCTACAACCCGCGCCGCTGCTATGCCATGGGGGTGAGCGGCGGCGGCAACGTCGCGCTGATGGTCAACAAGTTCGCCCCCCGGACGTTTGCCTGTGTCGTGGACATCTGCGGCATGCCGGGGCTGACCGACGCCATCGCCTACGGGCTGACCGAGCATGGCGCGCACCTGAACGCCGGCTACTCGCGCGATCCGGCCAGCCCGGCATACCTGGCCGCCCACATGCAGGCCATCCGCGATCCCGGGCATCCCGGGCATCTGGCAATCCAGCACACGGCGAATCCGGCGAACAAGGTTGTCATCGTGCATGGACAGGACGACGCCTCGTGTTCCGTGGTGCATAAGATCGGAATCTTCAAGAACATGGTCGAGGCCGGCCTGCGTCCGGACGGTCATTTCCTGACGGCGTGGCACGTGGACGGCGCCGCGGTCAAGGATACCACCCATTCGATCGGCGGCCGTGAAAAGATCGTGTTCCGGTTTGCCGACGACTACCTGCTGCCGGACGGGCGTCTGGCGCTGGCCACGCCGGGGCCGGACGACTTCGAACGCGGGCAGGACGTCGTCTACCCCGTCACGGGCGGCCGGTACGTGATTGAGTACGCGCACGGCCCGCCGACGATCCGGTTCGAGGAGACGAAGCCCTGAGCCGCCGCGAGTGGGGCGGCCGACCGCTGAACGGCGAATGCTCAACGCGCAACGCCCAACGCGCAACGCTCAACGCCCAGCACAGAACGCCGAACGCTCAACGCTCACTACTTGACCTCGCCGTGCGGGTTCGCGCGGGACGTGTCAGACTGAGGAAGCCCGTGGCGACAGACTGCACAACCTATACCTACAAGACCGTGGGCGACTGCGCCATCAAGGCCGACGTGTATCCGCCGTGCGTCGGCGAGAGGCCGTCCCCGGTGATCGTCTACCTGCATGGCGGCTGCCTCATCTATGGTTCCCGCAAGGGCATCCACCCGGTGCAGTGCGAGCTGTACCGGCGGGCGGGCTATGCGGTGGTCTCCATCGACTACCGCCTGGCCCCGGAGAGCAAGCTCCCCGACATTGTCCAGGATCTCGACGACGCGTTCAGGTGGGTCCACGACGCCGGTCCCGGCCTGTGCGGGGTCGATCCGCGACGCCTGGCCGTAGTCGGGCACTCAGCCGGCGGCTACCTCGCCCTGCTGGCCGGGTGTCGCGTGGTGCCGCGTCCGCGGGCAATCGTCGCCTTCTACGGCTATGGCGACATCGTCGGGGACTGGTACAGCCGGCCGGATCCGTTCTACTGCCGGCAAGGGCTGGTTTCGGAAGAGGAGTCGGGGCGCGGCACGGCCGGGCCGGCCGTCAGCGAACCCTACGAGGGGCGGGGGAAGGACAGGTTCTACCTCTACTGCCGGCAGCGAGGGCTCTGGCCGCTGGAGGTGGGCGGGCGAGACCCCGCCCAGGATCCCGGCTTCTTCGTCCCGTACTGCCCGCTGCGAAACGTCGCCGCCGACTATCCGCCGACCCTTCTGCTGCACGGCGACCGGGACAGCGACGTTCCGTACGAGCAGTCCGTTCTCATGGCCCGTGAGCTGGCCCGGATGCAGGTGCCGCACGAGCTGGTCACCCTGCCCGGCAAAGAACACGGCTTCGACGGCGACATGCAGGCCCCTTGGATGAAGGTCACGTTCGGCAAGGTGCTCGACTTCCTTGCCATCAACGCCGAGCCGCGGTTGTCTGAGGACAAATCGAGCAGGATTCGCACAATTCGTTGAGCGTTCGGCGTTCGGCATTGGGCGTTGGGCGTTCGACGTTCGGCGTTCGGCGTTCGGCGTTCGGCGTTGGGCGTTCGGCGTTGAGAGTTGGCTATCGTGCGGCCACATGATACCGCCACCGCGCAACCAGCCCACTCGTTCAGGGCCGGCGTGCGTTGCCGCCCCACCCCGGCGGTTTACATTGTTTGTCCGAACCTGTGACTGCCCGTCGGCCACGCACACCATCGCGGGGTGCGGGCTCGGCCAGACGGGGTAAGGCGGGGGCGCGGCAGGCGCGCCGGATCAGGATGTACCGAAGCCCATGAGCAGACTCATCAAGACCGTCCTCCTGCTTCTCGTGCTGGCGCTGGTCGCCTGGCTGGGCTGGCGCGTGTACCGCACCGTCAAGGCCAAGAGCCAGCAACCGCGTGGCCGGCCGCCCGTGGTCATCCCGGTCGAGGTGACCCCGCCGGGCCGCGCGACGTTGCGCGACGTCGCCGTCTTCACCGGCAGCCTGGTCGGAAAGTCGCGTCTGACGATCGCCCCGCGGGTGGGAGGACGCCTGGAGAAGCTGCTGGTGGACGTCGGGGATCCGGTGCGCCGCGGCGACCTGGTCGCGCAGGTTGACGACGAGGAGTTCGCGCAGCAGGTCGAGCGCGCGAAGGCTGAGCTCGCGGTGGCGCGGGCCAGCGTCCAGGAATGCGCCGCCAACCTCAACGCCGTGCGGCGTGAGTTCGACCGCATCCAGACGCTGCGCGAGAAGCAGATCGCCAGCGAGTCGGAGCATGACCAGGTCCAGGCCCAGCTCGAAGTCCAGCAGGCCCGTTGCCAGGTGGCCGAGGCCCAGGTGGTGCAGAAGGCGGCCGCCCTCAAGGAGGCCGAAATCCGCCTCTCCTACACCCGTATCCACGCCGTCTGGGAGGGCGGGGACGAGACGCGTTTCGTCGGCGAGCGCTTCGCCGACCAGGCCGCCCTGCTGACCGCCAACACCCCGGTTCTGTCGCTGCTGGACATCAGCACGCTGACCGCCGTGGTCTACGCCATCGAACGCGACTATGCCCGCATCCAGGCCGGCCAGTCGGTCACCGTGACCACGGACGCCTACCCGGGCCGCACGTTCGAAGGCCGCGTCACCCGCATCGCCCCGCAGTTGCAGGAGACCTCGCGGCAGGCGCGCGTCGAGGTGGACATTGAGAATCCCGGCCTGGCGCTGAAACCCGGCATGTTCGTGCGGGCGGCGATCGAGTTCGAGGCGCGCGCGGACGTCTGGACGGTGCCGGTCTCGGCCCTCGCCCGCCGCAACGGCCAGCAGGGCGTCTTCGTGGTGGACGCCGATGGCAGGAACGTTCACTACGTCGCCCTTGAGCTGGGGGTCTCCGAAGGCGATCTGATCGAGGTGATCCGCCCCGTTCCCGACGGCCCCGTGGTGGTGATGGGGCAACATCTTCTCGACGACGGGATGACGGTGCGCGTGGTCGCCCCCGAGAGCCCCGCCGCCGCGGGTGCCGGCGGAGACCCCGCCGGGGCGGCGGCCGCGGGCGGAGCGCCGGGGGGGATGCGATGAAGCTCTCCCAGGCCAGCATCAACCGGCCGGTCTTCACCATGATGGTGGTGCTGATCGTGCTGATCCTCGGCGGCGTCTCCCTGGTCCGCCTGCCTGTCGACCTGATGCCGGACATCACGTACCCCGCGCTGAGTGTGTCGACGAGCTACGAGAACGCCGGCCCGGAGGAGGTCGAGGAGCTGGTCACCCGCCCCATCGAGGAGGCGATGAGCGCGGTCCCCGGCGTCGAGGAAGTCGCCTCGACGTCGAGCGAAGGCAGCAGCAACGTCCGCGTCACCTTTACCTGGGGGACCGACCTGGACGCCGCCGCCGGCGACGTGCGCGACCGCCTCGACCGCGTCGTCCCCCGCCTGCCGGACGACGTGGACCGCCCGGTGCTACGCAAGTTCGACCTGGCCAGCTTCCCGGTCCTGATCCTCGGCGCCCACAGCCGCCTGGACCCGGTGCAGTTCCGCCGCCTGCTCGACGACCAGGTCAAGTACCGCATCGAGCGCGTGCCCGGCGTGGCGGCGGTGGACGTGTTCGGCGGCCAGGAGCGGGAGATCCGGGTCCACCTGAACGCCGACAAGATCAAGGCGCTGAACCTGTCCCTTGACACCATCCTCGCCCGCATCGAGGCCGGCAACGTCAACGTGCCCGCCGGCACCATCGACCGCGGCAACTTCGAGGTCCTCGTCCGCACCCCCGGCGAATTCAGCAACCTTGACGAGCTGCGCGAGACGGTGGTGGCGGTGCGCGACGGGGCCCCGGTTCCGCTGCGCGAGATCGCCGAGGTCGAGGACGCCTGGGAGCGCATCCGGCGGGTGGTGCGCGTCAACGGCCAGCCGGGCCTGCGCATCGCGGTCAACAAGCAGTCGGGGACGAACACGGTCGAGGTCTCGCAGGCCGTGCTGCGCGAGGTCGAGCTGGTCAACGAGGAGCTTCCCCAGATCAGCATACTCCCCATCATTGACAGCTCGAAGTTCATCCGGCGCTCGATCAGCAACGTCGGCCAGTCGGCGCTGCTAGGCGGCGGGCTGGCGATCCTGGTGCTGTTGTTCTTCCTGCGCAACGTGCGCAGCACGGTGATCATCGGCGCCGCCATCCCGATCAGCATCATCGCCACCTTCGGGTTGATGTACTTCTACGACTACACGCTGAACCTCATGACCCTCGGCGGGCTGGCCCTCGGCGTCGGCATGCTGGTGGACAACGCCATCGTCGTGCTCGAAAACATCTACCGCCTGCGCGAGAGCGGGCAGGAGGCGGTGCCGGCCGCCGTCCAGGGAACCGAAGAGGTCGGCGGCGCGATCATGGCCAGCACGCTGACCACGGTCGTCGTCTTCCTGCCCCTAGTCTTCATGCGCGGCATGGCCGGCGTGATGTTCAAGCAGCTGTCTGTGGTCATCGCCTTCGCGCTGCTGTGTTCGATGGCCGTGGCGCTGACCCTGGTGCCGATGCTGGCCGCCCGCATCCTCCACCCGCGGTCGCTGGTCGTCGGCGTCAACGACACGCTCCTCGACCGGCTCTTCCGCCTGACCGGCGGTTTCTTCGACGCCATGGAAAACGCCTACCGGGGGATTCTCGGCCAGGCCCTGCGCAACCGCGGCGCCGTCTTGATCCTCACCTTCATCCTGGTCGCCGGCAGCGCCGGCCTGGCCCGCTTCCTGGGCACCGAGCTGATGCCCGCTTCCGACGAGGGAGAGGTGCGCGTGGACACCGAGGCGGAGATCGGAACCCGGCTGGCCGTGGCCGACAGGACGATGCGCCAAGTCGAGGCGATCGTCGCCGCCAGCGTTCCCGAGCGCGAGAGCATGGTGTCGAACGTCGGCGGCTCGGGCTGGCGTTCGCAGGGCTCCCATCGCTCCGAGATCCGGCTGGCCCTGGTTCCGCAGGCGCAGCGCACCCGCAGCAGCGAGGACGTGGCCGCCGACCTCCGCGCCAGGCTCAGCGGCATCCCCGGCCTGACCGTGCGCGTCCGCGCCGGGCAGGGCATGTTCATCCCCGGCATGGGGGCGGGCGCCGAGCGCATCCAGATCGAGGTCCGCGGCCATGACCTCGAAGTGGCCGACGTCCTGGCCAAGCGGATTCAGAAGGCGGTCGAACCCATCGCCGGCATCACCGACGTCCAGCTCAGCCGGGAGTCCGGCAGCCCCGAGGAACTCATCCTCGTCGACCGCCGCAAGGCCGCCGACATGAAACTGACCGTCTCCGAGGTCGCCAGCGCCCTCGAAACCGCCCTCTCCGGCTCGCCCGCCAGCTACTACCGCGAAGGCGGTGACGAGTACCCCATCCGCGTCCAGATGAAGGACTCCGAACGGATGACCATGAACGAGGTGCTGGACCTGACTGTCGCCAACGCCGACGGCCTGCCGGTGGTCCTGCGCAACGTGGTCAACGTGCAGCCGCGCCGCGGGCCGGTCATCGTCGAGCGCAAGGATCAGGAGCGGCTCATCACCGTCTCCGCCAACATGCACGACCGCGACATGGGCAGCCTGATCAGCGAGATCCGCGAGCACCTGCGCGAGATCCCGGTGCCGCGCAGTTTCAGCCTGGCGTTCGGCGGCGACTACGAGGAGCAGCAGAAGGCGTTCCGCGAGCTGGGCATGAGCCTGGTGCTGGCGCTGGTCCTGGTCTACATGGTGATGGCCTGCCAGTTCGAGTCGCTGCGCGACCCCTTTGTCGTCATGTTCTCCGTGCCCTTGGCCGTCATCGGCGTCGTGCTCACGTTGCTGCTGACCGACACCACGTTCAACATGCAGTCGTTCATCGGCTGTATCATGCTCGGCGGCATCGTCGTCAACAACGCCATCCTCCTGGTTGACCATACCAACCTGCTCCGGCGGCGCGACGGCATGCCCCTGCACGACGCCATCGAGGAGGCGGGACGCCGCCGCCTGCGCCCCATCCTGATGACCGCCCTGACCACGATCCTCGGCCTCCTCCCGCTCGCCCTCGGACTCGGCGAGGGCGGCGAAGCCCAGGCGCCGCTGGCCCGCACCGTCATCGGAGGACTCGTCAGCTCGACCTTCATCACCCTGCTCGTCATCCCGGTCGTCTACTCGGTGTTCGAGCGCCGGGAGGCGTCCCCGCAACCCCCCGTGGCCGCCGCAGTCGAACCCCCGGCCCGAGGATGAGCGTTTCAGGAGAGATGCTGTGGAAGGTCCTCGCTTGCCCCTCTGCCGCCCCCGCCCCGGCACGGCCGCCGCGCTGAGCCTGATCCTGCTCGCCATCGGCGCGGCCAGCCTGCCCCTGCAATCCGCGGCCGACGAACCGCCGGCCGCACCGCCCGCGCCCCTCGAACTGACCCTCGGTGAGGCGCTGTTGCGCGCGCTCGAACACAATCCCGACCTCGCCGTCCAACGCCTCAACCCGACCGTGATGGCCACCTTCGAGGACGAGGAGGAGGCCGTCTTCGACCCCGTGCTGGCCGCCGAGGCCTCGGCGGGACGCGAGCGCACCAGCCCGCCCTCCGTCGGACACCAGGACACCACCCAGGCCGGCATC
>MVZH01000046.1 GCA_002068325.1 Lentisphaerae bacterium ADurb.BinA184
GGCGGGCGACCGCTTTGTTCCGCCGGGGCCTGCCCCGGCGGGGTGGCGGGCCGTCATGCCGGCCCGTACGAGAGCTGCGGCCCGTCTTCGTTCGCGCCGGCGAACTACGCCGCGGGAGCCCAGGCCGCAGACACTCCAGAGAGCGCGCGGTATACAGTCCCGCGTGGAGACCGACGGCTCCCTCAGTGGGGCGCGGGCAGTTGCGAACCCATGAGGAAAACCTCCGCCATCTCCATTGCCTCCTTGTTCATGAGGCGCTTGCAGAACTCCCGCGGACGACGACTGCCTCGCGCGATGGAGGGCGGACCTCCGTGTCCGCCAGGTCATACGCGAAGACACGGTCTGCCGCCGCGGAACCCGGACGACACGGAGGTCGTCCCTCCAGCCCGGCAGACAACAGTCCGTGTCGGTGCCGATCGAGGGCCGGGCGCCGTCCCGGCCAGCCATGTCAGGGTTCTGCAAGCGGCCTTTCATGAGTAGCTCAGTCCAGGGCCGGCGCGAACCCGGCACTATAGCGGGTGTGGAGGTGCCGTCCAACCGACGGCGGAGCGGTCAGTCATAGGCTACCTTTGCTTCCTTGGAGGTCCGGCGCATGAACTGGCATCCGGAGACGGCGCGTTACGAGGCCATGACGTACAACCGGTGCGGACGCAGCGGGCTCCTGCTGCCGGCGGTCTCCCTCGGCCTGTGGCACAACTTTGGCGGCGTGGACTGCTTCGAGACGGGCCGGCGGATGGTGCGCCTGGCCTTCGACCATGGCGTCACCCATTTCGACTTGGCCAACAACTACGGCCCGCCGCCGGGGTCGGCCGAGGAGAACTTCGGCGTCATCCTCCGCAAGGATCTGGCGGCGCACCGCGACGAGCTGGTCATTTCGACCAAGGCCGGGTACCGGATGTGGCCGGGGCCGTACGGGGAATGGGGGTCGCGCAAGTCCCTGCTGGCCAGCCTGGATCAAAGCCTCCGCCGCCTGGGGCTGGAGTACGTTGACATCTTCTACTCGCACCGGCCCGACCCCGCCACGCCAATCGAGGAGACGATGCAGACGCTGGACAGCGCGGTGCGCCAGGGCAAGGCCCTCTACGTGGGGGTCTCCTCGTACTCGGTCGAGCAGACGCGGGCGGCCATTGACACGCTTCGCCGGCTCGGCACCCCGTGCCTCATCCACCAGCCCATGTACTCGATGCTTAACCGCTGGGTCGAGGACGGACTCCTCGACCTCCTCGGCCAGGAGGGCATCGGCTGCATCGCCTTCTCACCCCTCGCCCATGGGCTGCTGACCGACCGCTACCTGGACGGCGTGCCCCCGGACTCGCGCGCCGCCAAACCCCACACCGGGCTCACGCCGGCCGCCATCACCGAGGATATCCTCGAGAAACTCCACCTCCTCGAACCCATCGCCCGCGAACGCGGCCAGACCCTCGCCCAGATGGCCCTGGCCTGGCTGCTGAAAGACCCGCGCGTGACCTCTGTCCTCGTCGGCGCCAGCCGGCCGCAGCAGTTGGAGGACACCCTCGGCTGCCTGCGCAGTGCCCCGTTCACCCGCGAGGAACTCGACCGCATCCAGGGCATCCTCAAGGAATAGACGCCATGCCGTCAGACGGTCATCCGGAATGCGCGCGTCCGGTGGGCGCGCGGCGCATCGCCGGCCCGGGGCGTGGCCGGGCCGCGTCGGCATTTACGCTCATCGAACTCCTGGTCGTCGTGGCGATCATCGCCATCCTGGCCGCGCTGCTCCTGCCCGCGTTGCGGCAGGCGCGTGAGCGGGCGCGGGTGATCTCGTGCGCCTCGAACCAGCGCCAGGCGATGGTGGCCTGCTGCACCTATGCGCCGGACTACGACGAGTACCCCAACCGCATCACGCAGGAGCACAAGGCCGAGTATGGGAACGGGGGGGCCATGCCCTCGGTCGGCGGCGGCGACGGGGCCGGGCAGTGGGCGATGACCACGCTGGTCAGCACCGGCTACATGGGCACGGAGCGGGCGACCCTGTGCAGCGCCATGCCGGGCGGCCCGTCCTCAACCTGGCAGTGGAGCGGCTGGCAGTCGAAGGCGTGGTTCTGTTTCAACGGCCCCTTCACCAACGGGTCGCAGGTCAGCGACTATGGCCACACCAACTCGATGGCCTTCCTGGGCAAGAACTACCACAACAACACCTGGAAGCTGGCGACCTGGGGGGTTGACTATGCCTTCCGCAACTACAGCCAGCCCCGCGGCGGCCGCGACTGGCAGCCGGCCGAGGTCGCCTTCATCGGCTGCCCCGCGGTCTTCAAACCCACCGCCAGTCACGGCACGCGCGAGATGTACGAGCCGCACCTCGACCGGCCGCTGACCGCCTGGGGCGGCGACCACCAGGGCTCGGACTGGGGGGGGCTGCTGCGCTACCGGCGCAACTACCTGTTCGCCGACGGGCATCTGGTCTTCATCAGCCGCAACCAGCGCGGGCCGTGGAGCTGGACGCCCTGAGGGCGCGGCTTTGCGGGGTCCGCAGGCGCGCGGCCCGGCGGCTACGGGGCGTGGACACCTGCGGCGACGAAGACGGGGAAGGGGGCCGCCGCCGCCAGATCCATGCCCGACAGCTGGCGCCAGGCGTCCAGACGCAGGCCGGCCCCGGACAGCCAAGACTCGATCTGCTCCCGCGAGAAGCCCAGCCAGACTGAGCCGAAGCGCGCCTTGGCCTCCTCGTCCTGATGCTGGATGCGGTCAACGATGACGAGGCGGCCGTGGGGTTTGAGGCGGGCCGCGAGGCGGTGGAGGACGGCCTGCGGGCGGGCGAGCTGATGCATGACGAAGTGCAGGAGCAGGGCGTCGCAGGCGGGGAACGAGTCGGGCAGCTCCTCGATGGGGCCGTGGTGGAAGACGACATTGGTGAGGCCGTACTGCTGGCAGCGGGCGCGGGCGCGGCGGAGCATGGCGGCGGACTGATCAACGGCGTGGACGCGGGCGGCCATGGGGCCGAGGAATGGCAGGAGCAGGCCGGTGCCGGCGCCGAGGTCGGCGATCTCGAGGCCGGCGGGGGCAAGGCTGGCGAGGGCGAGCAGGCTGGCGGGGGTGCTGTGGAGGGCCTTGCGGATGTCGTCCCATTGCTCGGCCTTGGCGTCGGCGAAGCTCTGCGCGGCCTGGGTCCGGGCGCGGATGACGTCTTCAAGGCGGTCCAGGTCGTCGTGGCGGCTGCGGCCGAGTTCCTCGATGTAGGCGTGCAGGCTGTGCAGCTCGCCGGTGAGGTCGGCCAAGGTGCAGTAGAGGCGGGTGCCCTCGCGCCGCGTCACCACCAGGCCGGCGTTGCGCAGGACGGCCAGGTGGCGGCTGACCCGCGGCTGCGGCAGGGCGAGGATCGTGCACAGCTCGTGCACATTCAGCTCCTCGTTTCCCAGCAGGCGCACGAGGCGCAGGCGGGTGCTGTCGGCCAGCGCCCGGAGCAGGCGCAGATGAGCGGCGCCGCCGGCCTGCGAGGCGGCGGGGGCGGGCGGCCGGTGGGCGGGCCTGGGGCGGCGCGGGCGTCTTGTCACGGTGAGGTCTCCGGCCGGGACAGGAACTCCACGACGGCGGCAAGCACGGCCGGGCCGTCGTCTTCAAGCAGGTAATGCCCGGCGTCGGCGAGGCGGAGGACTTGGACCCGCGGGAGATGGCCGACCCAGCGGTCGAGGAAGGCCGGGGGGAAGCAGGGGTCTTTCATCCCCCAGGCGATGAACCCCGGTTTGGCGGCGAGGGCGGGCAGCCGTGCCTCGATGTCGGCGAGCGTGCGCCAGCTCGGATGGCTTCGGCGCATGGGCACGTCCTGCACGAAACGCAGCGTGGCGATGCGGTTGCGGTAGCTGTCGTACGGGGCGAGATAGCCGGCGCGCACGTCCGGCGACAGCCGTTCGGGGTGGGCGGGCGCCCGGGCCAACGCGGCGCGGGCGAAGAGGTTCAGCCCACGCAGCGCCAGGCTGCCCAGGCCCGGCGTGCGGCAGAGGCGCACGCGCCACGGGAAGCGGCGCGACAGGAAGGCGGCCGAGTTGAAGACCACGATGCGGGCGATCTTCTCGGGGTGGCGCACGGCGTACCCCATGCCGACGGGGGCGCCCCAGTCATGCACCACCAGGTTGAGCCGTGGCAGCGACAGCGTGTGGTCGAGGAGGTGCTCGAGGTTTTCGATGTGGTTGGCCAGGCGGTAGGGATAGTCCTGGGGCTTGTCGGACAGCCCGCAGCCGATGTGGTCGGGGGCGATGGCGCGCCAGCCGTCGCGGAGGCGCGCGATGAAGTCGCGGTACATGAACGACCAGGTCGGGTTGCCGTGGAGCATGACCACGGCCTCGCCGCCGCCCTCGTCCACGTAGTGATAGCGCAGGCCGCCGACGGTGGCGTAGTGCGGGGCGAAAGGGTACAGCCGGCGCCACGGGGCCGATGCCTGGCCGGCGACGGCCGCTCCGTCCAGCCCGGAAAGGGTGTGCCTGATGTCCATGGACATACTATAGCGGCTGTCGCCCCATTCCCCATGAGGCCCGGCTCCCTCGCCACCGCAACCGGCAGAGCCCCAACTGGGTGGAGCGCTTCGGGGCCTTGGCCTTTGAGATTGGTGAACCGGCCTGGCTGGCCCGAGGTATTCGTGAACAAAGAGGCAGCGGAGATGACGGAGGCTTATAGTATTGGTTCGCAATAGCCTATGGACCAGTGTTGGATCCGTTGGCTTCCACGCCGCCCAACCGCACGGGAGATGGCACCCCCCTGCAACGCACCCCCCTCGTTGCCTCCGTTCCCTCTTTGCGAGTAGAGCCGCTTGCAGAACCCCGGCATGAACGGCCGGGACAAAGCCCGGGCCGCCATCGGTCTCGACAAGGACTGCTGTGTGCCGGGCTGGAGGGACGGCCTCTGTGCCGTCCGGGTCACATCCCATGAACTGGATTTCTGGACACGACCTGGCGGACACGGAGGTCCGCCCTCCATCACGCGGGGCGGTTGTCGCCCGCGGGAGTTCTGCAAGCGCCTCAGTAATCCAGGCTATAGCGTGCGGCCGGCCGCGGCGACGAACGGACGGATGTCGCGCATGAACGCCTCGAACTCGTCCGGCGAGAGCGACTGCTGCCCGTCGGAAAGCGCCGTCCGCGGATCGCAGTGGACCTCGATCAGCAGGCCGTCGGCCCCGCAGGCGATGGCGGCCTTGGCCATGGGCGGGACGAACTCGCGCACCCCGGTGCCGTGCGACGGGTCAACCAGCACTGGCAGGTGGCTGTGCCGCTTGATGTACGGCACGGCGTTCAGGTCGAGGGTGTTGCGGGTGATGGTCTCGAACGTGCGGATGCCGCGCTCGCACAGGATCACGTTCGGGTTGCCCTCGGCGACGATATACTCGGCGGCCAGCAGGAGATCCTCGACGGTGGCCGCCATCCCGCGCTTGAGCAGCACCGGTTTGGGACTCTGGCCAAGGGCTTTCAACAGGCGGAAGTTCTGCATGTTGCGCGCCCCGACCTGAAAGGCGTCGGCGCACCGCTCGACCGCCTTCACATCCGCCACCTCGACGACCTCGGTGACCGCCGGCAGGCCGACCCGGACGGCGGCCTCGTGAAGGATGTCCAGCCCCTCCTGCCCGAGGCCCTGGAAACTGTACGGGCTGGTGCGCGGCTTGAAGGCGCCCCCGCGCAGGGCGTGCGCCCCGGCGCGCCGCACCGCCTCGGCGGTCGCGATCATCTGCTCGCGGCTCTCCACCGCGCAGGGCCCGGCGATGACCGTGAACCGGGGGCCGCCCACCGGCACCTTCCCGACGGCGACCACCGTGTCCTCCGGATGCATCTCCCGGCTGACCAGCTTGAAGGGCGTGAGGATGGGCGTGACCCGCTCGACGGCGGGATTCGACTCGATGTGCAACTGCCCGAGGACGCGCTCGTCCCCCAGCGCCCCCAGCACCGTGCGCTCGGTGCCCGGCATGTAGAGAGGCTTCAGGCCGGCCGCGGCGATGCGCGCCAGGATGGCGTCGGCGTCGGCTTTGCTGGCTTCGGGCTTGAGGACGATGATCATGGTTGACCGTGCGGGAGGGTGTCGTTCGATCCGCGGCGAGTCCCAAGGTGCCTGACCACAAGATAAGACGGCGACGGCCCTTGACAAGTCGGCCGCCCGTCAGGCCGTGCCGCCCATGCGCCCGCTGGGGCGCGAAGGGGGGCACCGCCACCGCCTTCTTCCACGACGGGAAGGTGCGTCGCCTGGCATGCGTGCTACCTTACCGCGGTTGATGTGGACGCCGGCACCGCTCGCCGGCCTTGAGAGAGAGGCCGTCACGTGCGCGACAGCAGCAGGAGAAGCAGGATGAAAACGCGAATCATCCTCGGGGCCGTCTGCGCCATGGTGGCGGTTGGCCTGGCCAGCTCCGGCGCCTCACGCTGGCCCGGGTGGCGGGGCGACGGCAGCGGCATGGCCCCGGCCGCCCGGCCGCCCCAGGCGTGGGGGCAGGGCCGGAACACGGTCTGGCGCGTCGAACTGGCCGGCGAGGGGAGTTCGTCGCCCGTCGTCTGGGAAGACCGGGTCTTCGTCACCGCCTCGACCGACGGCGGGGCGATGCGGCACATCATCTGCCTGGCCGCCGAGGACGGGCGTGAACTGTGGCGTCACAGCGTCGCCGCGCCGGTGATCGGCAAGACGGATCCCAAGTCGGGGTACGCGCCGGCCACACCGGTGACCGACGGCAAACGGGTCTACGCCTTCTTCGACTCGCCCGGCCTGGTGGCCGTCGGCCTGGACGGCACGCCGGCGTGGACCGTCCCGCTCGGGCCGTTCGACACCCCATACAACGTCGCCAGCTCCCCGGTGCTGTTCGGCGGGCTGGTCATCCAGTGCTGCGACCACAACCGCGAGTCCTTTCTGCTCGCGGTGGACGAGGCGACCGGGCAGGAGAGGTGGCGCACCCCGCGCCGGCAGGGCATGCAGTTCAGCACGCCGCTGGTGATCGCCTGCGACGGGGCGCCGCAAGTGGTCGTCACCGGCGCCGCCGTTCAGGCGTACGACCCCCGCGACGGCCGCGAGCTCTGGTCGTGCCGCGGCCTGAACCCGAACGTGGCCCCGTCCGCCGTGTGGGACGGGACGCGGGTCTACGCAACCTCCGGCCGCAACGGCCCCGCCTTCGCCATCGATCCGCGGGGCCGGGGGGACGTGACCGAGACGCACGCCCGCCTCCTCACAACCGTCGGCGGCCCGTATGTGCCCTCGCCGCTGGCCCTGCCCGAACTCCTCCTGCCTGGGGACAACGGGCACCTGCGCCTGCTGTCCGCCGACGGCGTGCTGCTGGCACAGCACCGCATCCGGGACCACTTCACGGCCTCGCCGATCCTCGCCGGCCGCCTGATCTACTGGCCGGCCGAGGGCGGCAAGACCTACCTCGTCTCCGCGGAACGCGTTGCGGACTCCGCAGAATGGACCCTCCGCACCGTCGGAGTGAACGAGCTTGGCGAGAGATGCCTGGCCTCGCCGGCGGCTGTCGGCGAGCGGCTGTTCCTGCGCACGGTCAAGGCGCTCTACTGCCTGGCGGGGGAGGGGGAGGCACCGGCCGGCCGGCCGGCCCCGCTGGCCGGGACTTTCGAGGAGTTGCGCGCGCGCTTCGAGGCGCACCCGGCCCCGGAGGGCGATGATGTGGCGGTGCGCCTTGAGGTGATCGAACTCCTGGCCACTCTGCGGGAGCCGCAGGCCACGCCGTTCCTGAAAACCGTCGCCCTCAAGGATCCGCACTGGGACGTCAGCGAGGCCGCGGCCAAGGCGCTGGCCCAGCAGAACGACGCGGCGGTCGGCGCCGCCGCGCTCGAACTGATGGCCGACTGGAGGCCGTATCTGAAGGTGCTGGCGGCCGACGTCCTTGGACGCATCGGCTCGGAGGGCGCCGTCCCCGTGCTGGGCAAGGCCGTCGTGGGCGGGGACGCCCTGGTGCGGATCGCCTGCATCGAGGCGCTCGGACGCCTGGCAGTGGCGGAACCGGCCTTGCGGGAGCACATTCTGCCGTTTCTCACCAAGGCGCAGGAAAACCCCGAGAGTCCGGTGCGCGCGGCCGCGCACAAGGCGCTGGAGCAGGCCATGGCAACGACCCAGTCCAACGACACATCCCCCCGTGGCGACGACCGGCTGCTGTACGGCGGCGAGTGGACACCCCCCGTGCGCCACAACCTGCGCGCCGGCCCCATCCGGCTGAAATTCGAGGACGGCGAGCTGCGCTACCTGTACGTCGGCGACAAGGAGGTCGTGCGGCGCATCTACTTCGCGGTCCGCGACAAGGGCTTCGACACCGTGATGCCGCGCTTCGCGACAATGGACATCGTCAGCCGGGACGACGGGTTTGACGTCACCCTCGATGCCGTCTGCCGAAGCGAGACCGCCGACTACGCGTGGACGGGCACGATCCACGGCGCCCCCTCGGGCGCTGTCACCTTCAAGGTCGAGGGGCACGCCAACGCCGCCTTTGACTCGCCGCGGGTCGGCTTCTGCGTCCTCTACGGAAGCGGCTCCCTGGCCGGCCAGGCGTTCACAGGGACAGACCCGCAGGGCGGGGTCGCCGAATACGTCTTCCCCACCGAGGTCACCCCGGGGGCCCTGGTCAAGGGGAACGTCGCCTCGATCCGTTACGTGACGGCGGCGGGGATGGCGGTCACCTGCGCGGTCAGCGGCACCGGCTTCGGCATGGAAGACCAGCGCAACTTCTGCGACACGTCGTACAAGGCCTACCACTCCCTGGGGCACAGCCAGTGGCGGCCGATGGTCGTGGGCGAGGTTCGCACCGATACCTTGTCGCTCACGGTCGGGAACGCGCCGGCCGGGGCCGCGGCTCCGCCAGCGGGGGTGACGGTTCGCGCCGCTGCGACGAAGCCGGCCGGGCGACTGCCGCGGCTGCTGCCGGTTGCGGAGTCCGCAAGCGCCGAGGCCTTCTCGTTCGTGGGGCTGAACGGCCGTCGCGACCAGGTGAAGGGCGCCGCCGTCCTCCAGTGGGCCTTCAACCCGTCGGCCCACATGCCCGACAACGATACGTTCACCGAGAACCTGCCGGCCATCCTTGACCAGGTGCGGACGATGCGTGCCGTCGCCGGCACCGCCGCCAAGGTCCGCCTTGACCGGCTGGGGTTCGATTCCCCCTATCCGCGGGCCGCGCGGGACCTGCGCAACGGCGGGCTGTTCGGCGGGGCCTGGCTGGCGGCGGCGATCGGCTACGCCGGGCTGGCGGGAGTGGACGAGGCGGTGGTGGCCGTCGGCCCCGGCCCGGCAGCCGACTGGGTGGCGCGGGAGCTGGGCGGGCTGGCCGGATGCGCCATCCACGCGGTGCGCACCGATGGCCCGCCGCCGCCGCCGGTGTTCGCCTACGCAACCGCCCGTCCCGGCCAGGCAAAGCCTGACCTCTGGTTGGTCAACCTGACCGACGACGCGCAGGCGGTCGCCGTGGCGGAGATCGAGGCCGGACAGGTGACCCTGAATCGCCTGAACACGGCCACGCTGGCCGCGACGGTCCAGCCGGAAACCCAGACCGTTCCGGCCGGCGGCACGATGACCGTGCGCCTGCTCCCTTACGAGGTATGCAGGATGGCCGTGGCCCAATGAGGCCGCCAACATGGCGCGGCGGCGGGGCGGATGCCCGCGCCGACGGCCGCGGGGCGAGGACTCCGATGGACGCAGACCCGGTTGATGGCTTCGGCGCCGCCTTGGCCGCGTCGCTGGCCGAGGGAAGGCTGGCCCGGCTGACCCTGGCCAAGGCGCGCGGGGACGGCGAGGGACAGACCCGCGTCATCGTACGCCCCGTCGAGGTCGGCGGCCGCCGCCAGTTCGCCGTGACCGAGCGCTACCCCACCCGCGACGTCACCTGCAACGAGGACGCGGAGCGGCTCCTCGCCCGCGTCCGCGGGGCGGTCGGCCGACGGTTCCTGAGCGCCACGCTCTTCACCCTGGACGAGGACATCCACCTGGACTTCAACCGGCGGGGACAGGCCCGGCTGACCCGCACGCCCCCGTCGCTGTCCGCCCTGCCGTCGCCCGCCCATGACCGCGTGAAGCATCGCCTGCTTGACGTGGGGCTGCCGTTCCTGCGTGCCCTGGGGGTGACCGACGCCGATGGGAAGGTGCGGGCGTCCATGGGCGGAAAATGGCGGCAGATCGGCAAGTTCATCGAGATCGTTGACCACGCTGTCGCCATGGCCGGCCGGCAAGGACCGCCTGGCATCCGGGTCGTGGACTTCGGCTGCGGGAAGGGGTACCTGACCTTCGCCCTCTACGAGTATCTGCGGGCCACGGCGGGCGGCGAACCGCGGGTGCTGGGCGTCGAGCAACGCCCCGACCTCGTCGAGTTCTGCAACCGGGTGGCGCGCGACCTCGGCCTGCACGGACTCTCCTTCGTCGCCGGCGACATCCTCTCCACGCCGGTGCCCGAGGCGGAGATGGTGGTGGCGCTACATGCCTGCGACACGGCGACTGACGACGCCCTCTACAAGGCCGTGCAGGCGCGGGCGGCGGTCATCCTGTGCGCGCCCTGCTGCCACAAGGAACTGCGGCCCCAGCTGGTCGCCCCCGAGGTTCTGCGCCCCATGCTGAAGCACGGGATTCTCCTCGAACGCGAGGCCGAACTGCTGACCGATGGCCTGCGCGCCCTCGCCCTCGAAGCGGTCGGGTACCACGTGCAGGTGTTCGAGTTTGTCTCCCCCGAGCATACCCGGAAGAACACGATGATCCTGGCGGTCCGTCGCCGGCCCGGCCCGGAAACCGGATCGTGGGAACCCTTCCTGGCCCTCAAACGCTTGTATGGACTCCGCAGCCTGCGTCTTGAAGGGCTGCTGTCCGAGGGGACAGACCCCCACAGGCGCTAAGATAAGGAAACGCCCAACGTTCAACGCTTAACTACGAGGCAACTTGGCCATTCGTTGGGCGTTGAGGCGCTTGCAGAACCCCCGCGGACGACAACCACCTCGTGCGATGGAGGGCGGACCTCCGTGTCCGCCAGGTCATACCCGACGACCCGGTCTGCCGCGGACGAACCCGGACGACACGGAGGTCGTCCCTCCAGCCCGGCAGACGACGTCCCTATGGGCGCCGATGGAGGGCCGGACTCCGTCCCGGCCATGCGACGGGGGGGGGCAGGCGCCTCCATTGAGAGTTGAGAGCGCCTATGGGGACAGACCCCGCGACGACTGACCCCGGCGGCCTTGGCTGGCATGCCCGCAAGGCCGGGGTATGTTTGCGGAATCCGCATGAACGGAACCCCTGCACCCTTGGCGGCCGGCGCGCCGGACGGCCGTCCCGGCACCCCTCCACCGGCGTCGGGCGTGTTCGCCTGGCTGCGGCTGTTGCGCGTCCCCAACCTGTTGACCGTGCCGGGCGATCCCTGGGCCGGCGCCGTCCTCGCGGCGATGACGCGCGGTCCGGAGGCTTCGGCGGCTGTCTTGCTCCTCGCCGGCCTGTCGTCGCTGGGCCTGTACGCCTTCGGCCTGATCCTCAACGACCTTTGCGACTTGGCCGAGGACCGCCGTGAGCGCCCGCACCGTCCGCTGGCCAGCGGTGCCGTCGGGGTGCCGGCGGCATGGGCGGCGGCGGCGGGATGCGCGGCGGTCGGCCTGGGATGTGCCGTCGCCGTGAGCCGGGCGGCGGCGGTCACGGCCGCCATCCTCGCCCTCGTGATCACGGCCTACAACGCCGGGCTCAAACGCACGGGGTGGCCCGGCTGGCTGACCATGGGCGCCTGCCGTGGCCTGAGCCTCGCGCTCGGTGCCGCCTTCGCCGGCTGGAACGGGACGCCCCTCGTCGTGACCGTCGCCGCCGGCACAACGCTCTACATTGCAGCCATCACGTGCGTTTCGAGCCGGGAGACGCTCGGCTGGCGCCGCAACGGCGTCTTTTTCCTTCCCCCGGCCGCGGCCGCCCTCTGCCTGCTCACAGCCTGGGGCGTTGCCGGCATCGGTGGTGCAACGTGGCGGCTGGGTGCCAGCGCGGGCCTCGGCGCCTGGCTGCTTTGGCGGGGCTGGCGGCTGGCCCGGACGGTCTCGGCCCGGCGGACTGAACCCGTTGCGGTGCAGCGGTTTGTGGGCGCCTCCATCCGCGGGATAATCCTTCTGCAGGCGGGGGTGTTGGCGCTCGGCCCGGGGCTGACGGGGCCGGGCCTGGCGGCCCTGCTGGTGGCGGTCGCCCTGCCGGCCGCGTCCCGCCTCGGCCGCCGTTTCTACGGGTCGTGAGGGTGCCGGCTCGGCCTGGGGCCTGAGGCGGGCACGGTTGACGGGGCGCGGTTGCGACGCTATCGTCTGCGGCGGCGTGAATGCCGTGCGATCCCTGTTGCCCTCTCGCCGTTCCGCAGGGGACGGATGGACGGATGCGATGCCGTGGCCGGCCGAGATCTTCCTGGCGCTGCGATACCTGCGCCCCAAGCGGACGTTCATTTCGATCATCACGCTGCTCTCCGTGCTGGGGCCGGCGATCGGGGTGGCGGTGCTGATCATCGTCATGTCTGTGATGTCCGGTTTCGACCGTGACATCAAGGCGCGCATCCTCTCGATGCAGGCGCATCTGCACGTGACTCCCGCGTTCGGCGTGGCCGGCCAGAATGTGGCCACCCTCGAGAATCCGCTGCCCATCCTGGCCAAGATGCGCGAGCTGGGCGTGGCTGGCGCCCCGATCATCGAGACGCCCATTCTCCTGCAGCACCGCAAGGAGCTGCGCGTGAAGTTCCTGCGCGGCATCGACCCGGACCTCGAACGCACGGTCACGGACATCGCGGGCAAGGTCAAGGGGCGGTTCGACATCAAGGAGGGCGAAGCCCTCGTCGGCGAGGAAATGGCCCTCGACCTCGGCGTCGGACTCGGCGACACCCTGTTGATCCATTCGCCGCACAAGCTGACCCGCAACATCGAGTGGCAGGACGAGGGCGGCATCCGCTTCAAGGACACCGAGGACGTCTACCTGCCCGAGGAGGTGGAGATCGTCGGGCTGTTCTCCTTCGGGCTGTATGACTACGACAGCTCGATGCTGTTCATCCACATTGACCAGGCGGCGGACCTGTGCGGGGTGGACTGGGGGACGGCCACCGCCGTGCAGGCCCGCTGCCGGGACCCGTTCAACCTCGGCGGCGAGACGCAGGCCCTGCGCGCCGCCTTCCCCGGCCTGCGCGTCACCACCTGGCAGGAGGCCAACGAACAACTCTTCGGCGCGCTGCGGGTCGAGAAGAACCTGATGCTGCTGGTGCTGTTTTTCATCGTCTTGGTGGCGGCGTTCTGCATTGCCGGCACGCTGATCACGGTGGTCATCCAGAAGACGCGCGACATCGGGGTGATGAAGGCGGTGGGGCTGACGGCGGGGACAGTGGCGCGGGTGTTCCTCCTCCAAGGCATCCTCATCGGTGTGCTGGGCACCGCGATCGGCACCGGGATCGGGTTGTTGCTGGTCCACCACCGCAACGGGGTGGCCGGGCTGCTCGGGCGCGTCATGGGCGTGGAGATCTTCCCGAAGGAACTTTACCATCTCAGCCAGATTCCCGCACAGATCAACCGGGGTGACGTTGTGTTCATCGTCGGAATGGCCCTGCTGATCTGTGTGCTGGCCTCGCTGCTGCCGGCGCTGTACGCCTCGTGTCTGTCGCCGGCGCGGGCGCTTCAGGACGACGTGTGAGGCGGAGGGGGCGAATAGCAGATAGCGAATAGCCGATAGCAAATGGGGAAGGAAAGGGGCGACGGGGAGTAGGGCAACAAGCAGAAAAGACGAACCGCAGGACGGAACACCGAGGCGTGGCCGCGCGAATGCGGCCGAAGAAATATGGCCGGCGGCGTGCGGCCGGCGGGTGGCAGGCCGGGAACGACAGGCAACGAACCTGAGTATGTACAACGAACCGGCATTCCGCGTCGAGGGCGTGGCAAAGGACTACTGGCTGGGGCGACATGCCATCAGCGTCCTGCGCGCGGTTGACCTCAGCGTCGAACAGGGCGAATGGATTGCCCTGGTCGGCGCCTCCGGCAGCGGCAAGACGACCCTCCTACACCTCTTGGGGGCCTTGGAGAAACCGACCCGGGGCACCGTGGCCTGCCTGGGACGACGGCTTGCCCCGCCGCCCCTTGCCCCCCTGGCCTCCGGCCGCCGCCCGGCGTGGCTTTTCCGCACCGCCTGCGAGTGGCGCCGCTCGGTCTGTATCGCGCGCCAGGCCCGCTTCCGCGGCGCCCGCATCGGCTACGTTTTCCAAGCCTACCACCTGTTGCCCGAACTGAGCGCGCTCGAAAACGCCGCCCTGCCGGCGCTGGCGCGGGCCGTGACGCGGCGTCGCGCCCACGCCCACGCCGCGGAGCTGCTCACCGAGTTCGGCCTCGGGCACCGGCTGCACCACCGCCCCCAGGAGCTGTCCGGCGGCGAACAGCAGCGCGTGGCCTTGGCGCGGGCCCTGGTCAACGCCCCCTCGATCCTGCTGGCCGACGAGCCGACCGGCAACCTCGACGCCGAAGCCAGCGGCCAGATCATGGACATCCTGCGCGGCCTTCACCGCGAGCGGGGGATGACGATTGTGATGGTCACCCACGACCTGCGACTGGCCGCCCGGGCGCAGCGCATCCTGCGCCTGCGGGATGGCTGCGTCGAGGCCGCCCCCCAGGAGGCGTCGCCGTCATGACCACGGCCCGCCCCGCGCGTGGCGTCGTCTTCCTCTCGGCCTTGATCTGGCCGGGGGCCGGGCAGCTGGCGCAGCGCCGCTGGCTGGCGGGCAGCCTGTTCATGGGGGCGTTCGCCTTGGCGGCGCTGGCCCTGCTCCTGTGCGCCGGCCGCATCCTCTACGCGTACTACTCGCTGGCGGATTTCGACACCCCGGTTGAACGCGCCCCTTCGTTGCACCCCCTGCTGTGGGCATTGGCCGCCGCGGCGGCTGTCTACTTCCTGAGCCTCGCCGACACCCTCCTTGCCAACCAACGAGCCCACCATGACCCGAGACCAGCAGACCGTCCGTGACCTCGCCCGACAGTACGCCGAACTCGCCGCCAAACCCGCCCAGGAGGAACGCCGCCGCCAGTGGGCCGCCCATTTTGCGCTCAGGCCGACCCGCCCCCTCATCCTCGCCACCTACGGGATGTGGAACGTATGGTGCCGCGAGGTCTTCGGCGACGCCCGCATGGCTTGCCAGGACCCCTTCTACCGCGAGCACGAACGCCGGCTGCGCATGCTCATCTTCCAGGATTCGGTCGGGGATGACTCGATCCTCGAACCCTGGCTCACCCAGGGGGCGGCCGTGCAGGGCGGCTGGGGCCGCATCTGGGGCGTCGAGGAATCAGTCTCGCAGGTGCCCATGGAAGGCGGCTCGTGGCGCTTCCAGCCGCCGCTCAAGACGTGGGACGACGTGGCCAGGATGCGCGTGACCCACCATCGCATTGACGAGGCCGAGACCCGCCGCAACGTCGAGAGGCTCCACGATGCGGTCGGCGACATCCTGCCCATTGATGTGCCGCGCGGCCCCGCCTGCTCCGGCTTCATGGGCGACATCTCGACCAGCCTGGCCAAACTCCGTGGCCTCGAACAGCTCATGCTCGACATGTACGAATCGCCGCGCCAGCTGCACGCCCTGCTGGCCTTCATGCGCGACGGCATCCTCACCAACAATCAGGAGGCCGAGGACGCCGGCGACTACTCGCTGACCACCCAGAACAACCAGGCCATGACCTACGCCGATGGCCTCGAACGCCCACGCCCCAACTCCGGGCCGCGACGGCGCCGCGACCTCTGGGGCTTCGGCGCCGCCCAGGAGTTCACCCTCATCTCACCCCAGTTCCACGACGAATTCCTTTACCAGTACCAGATGCCCATCCTCGAGAAGTTCGCCCTGGTCCACTACGGCTGCTGCGAAAACCTCACCAGGAAGATCCCCATGCTCCGCCAGCTGAAGAACCTGCGCAGCATCGCCGTCACGCCGGTCGCCGACGTGCGCGCTTGCGCCGAACAGATCGGCCGCGACTACGTCATCTCGTGGCGCCCCAACCCGACCGACATGGTGTGCGCCGGATGGGACGAGGCCCGCGTCCGCCGCATCATCGGCGACGGCGCCGAGGCCTGCCGCCACGGCTTTTTCCATATCCATCTGAAGGACGTCGAGACGGTGCAGGGCGATCCGACACGGCTGGCCCGCTGGGTCGCGCTTGTCCGCGTTACCCTCGACCGCCACGGTCGCTGAACCGAAGGAGGACATGAACATGGCGATGATGTCGGTGATGTGGATGTGGCTGTTCGGGATGGGAGGGTGGTTCGGCGCCGCGCCGGGAACCGCCGTCAGCGACGCCGCCCGCCAGGCCCTCGTACAACGCTTCGCCACCGAAGCCGCCTTCCTTGAAACCGGCGGCGACCTCTACGTCATCCGCGACCTCGACGGGCACCTCGAAGCCACCCTCAACGGTGTGGCTGGCATGGCCACGGTCATGGGCCCCGGGGCGAGCGCCGATGCACAGGCCTTCGCCGGAAAGATCGCGCCCTTCTGCGAGCGCAACGGCCTGTTCGCCGTCCGTTCAGTCGGCGTCAGCACGGTGCCGCGCCCCGACGGTCTGCGCAGCCTGCGCGCCTTCGTCATGCGCGACGCCGCGGCCGCCGAGCTGCCGTTCTGGCGGGGCACACTCGGAGGCGCCCCCGGCCCCGGGAGCCTCCTGGCCTATCTGCCTGCCGACACCGTCCTGGCCTCCCAGGCCGCCGGCGAACCCGCCGCTCTCTGGCGTATGATCCGCTCGGGCATGCTCGATTTCGCCTGCGGAGGCGACGAAGCGCAGTTGAAGGTGAGGCTCGCGGAGGCCTCGCGCGACCTCGGGGCGGACATTGACGCCCTCTTCGCGTCGTTCAGCGGCGAGTGGGTGTTCTCGCTCCAGCTTGCGGAGTCCGCAACCACGCAGATTCCCGGGCCGGCGGGGATGCTGAGCATTTCAACGCCGTCGTTCCTGATCGCCGCCAGGGCGAGTGACGACACCGCGCTGCTGGCGCTGGTGCACGCCATGAGCCGGCGCGGCGGACAGGTCACCACCAGCCAGGTGGAAGGGCTGGCGGTCCACATGTTGGCCCAGCCGTTGCCGGGGCCGCTGCCGTTGCAGCCGGCCGTCGCCTTTGACGGGAACACCGTGCTCTTCGCCGGGTCGCCGGCCGCGGTCGGCGCCGCGGTGCGCGCGCGCCGTGACGGCGGGGGGCTGACCGCGTCGAAGGCCTATGCCGAAGTGTTCGGGAAACTGCCCCGCGACAGCAATGCACGCTTTTTCTGCGACGCCCGCTTTGCCAAGACGCTCAACCAGGTGCGTGCACAGCTCGACGAGGCCAAGGGCGGTCTCGGCAACCCGATGGCGGCCTTCACCCAGCTTCTCGGCCCGCCCCTGCCTGAGGCATCGAGCGGCTGGGTCGCCGTCAACGGCCCCGACGGCATCCGCCTCCAAGGCACCGGCACCGGGATGGTGGCCCGGCAGCTGGCCGGGATCGGCGGCATGAACCCGGCGTTGCTGGCCGGCATCGCCCAGCCGAGCTTCTTCCGCGCGCGGCAGACCGCCCAGCGCAATGCCTGCATCAACAACCTGCGCCAGATCGATTTGGTCAAGCAACAGTGGGCGCAGGAGAAGAACGCCGCCGCCGGGGCCACCCCGACCGCGCAGGACATCTCACCCTACCTCAAAGGCGGGTTCGAGAACCTGCGCTGTCCCCAGGGCGGAACCTACCAGGTCAACCCCCTCGGTCAGCGGCCGACCTGCAGCATCCCCGGCCACCGGCTGCAGTAGCCGCGCGGCAGGACACGGGCACCGAGCTGCACCGGCCTTGCCTCAGTTCATCGTTGGGCGGCCACTATTCGGCGGACGGCCGGCCGGGGGCGGCGACTGCCCGTCTGCCTGCGGTCACGGCGGGCCGTCTGCATCTCGTATCACTTGGCGCTATATTGCTGGATGTGTGCCTGTGAGGTCCGTGAGTCAGGGCTGCCGTCTGCCGATCAGGAGGCTTTTGCGGTGACAGAGACATCGGACGTCAGCGTGTCCTTTCCGGGTGCGAGTGTGGTACGGCAAACAGAAGGAGACAGGACGATGAAGAAGGCATGGATGGGTGTGGCGGCGGCGGTTGCAGTCGTGGCAGTGGCATGCGTCAGCTCGATGGCGGCGGACTTCATTGCGGCGGACGGCTACTGGAACGTGGCCGGGAACTGGAACCCCGCGGGGGTGCCGGCCAACGGCGCAACCTGCAACATCAGCGCGAACACGGCCCGCATCAATACCGACCTGACCGGCGGGGTGGCGAACTACAGCCACACGATCAGTATCACCAACGGCGGGACGCTCGAATTCGAGAACGGCGCGGTTCTTGCCCGCAGCGACATCGTCGGCGAGGGCAGCTGGGTGACCCTCTCCTCGGGGGCGCTGAACCTGCACGCAGGGTCGAAGCTGTGGATGCATACCACCACCGTGGGCGCCGGCGGCAGCGCCTCGATCACCATGGATGGCGGCGATGTGGAGATGACCGGGCTCAACCTGGGTGCCGGAAGCCAGCCGGTGACGGTCTCCATCTCCGGCGGCACGTTCAACAACGGCAACACCACCGGCGCCTGGCAGGTCGGCATGACGGCGCCGGCGACGGTCACGCAGTCCGGCAGCAGTGTCGTGCAGCCGGGGCGCGGCTTCTACCTGGGCACGCAGAGCGGCGTGAAGGGCACCTACAACCTGTTGGGTGGAACCCTGGACGGCACGGGCGCTTCCTCGGGGATGATGGTGGGCAGTTACGCGGCCGGCGCGGTCGGCGAGATGAACATCGCCGGCGGCACCCTTGAGAACGGTGTCTACAGCAACGGCACCCAGACCCTCTACGTCGGCGGCCGCTATGCCGGCGCCACCGGACTGGTCTCCATCACCACCGGCGCTCTGCACAGCCCGCTCGTGCACGTCGGCAGCGCCAACGGCCTCGGCTCGGGCGAGCTGGTGGTCAGCGGCAGCGGCGCCGACATCATCGTCGGGCGCGACTGGGGTGACATCAGCCCGAACCCGTTCCTCCGCGCCTACTCCAATGGCACGCTCACCTTCGAGGTCGGTTCGGGCGGGGTAAGCCAGATTCATGTGACCGGCACTGGCGGCTCCTCGGGCCTGAATTTCCAGGCGGCCCTGGCCGGCACGCTGAACATGGAGCTGCTGGGGGCCTACACGCCGAGCGTGGGCCAGACGTTCGACCTGCTCTCGGCCAGAACCATCATTGACAACGGCATCGCCCTCGCGCTTGAAGACACCAGCAAGTGGACTATGCTCATCAGCGGCACCGCGGGCAGCGGGCAGCTTCTGCAAGTACAGTATGTGCCGGAACCGGCCAGCGGCCTGCTGGGCGCGCTCGCCGCTCTCGCCCTGTTGCGCCGGCGGCGCTGAGGCGGCCTGGCCGCATGCCCGACAGAGAAAGCCCCGTACCGTGAACTGGAAGACAGAACTCGCCGCCCGCAAGGTCCTGGTCGCCGACGGCGGCTGGGGGACGGAGTTCGCCAAGCTGGGCCTGCCCCCCGGGGAGGCGCCCGAGCGCTGGACGCTCGACCGGCCCAGCGAGGTCCGGGGCGTGGCCGCCGCCTACGTCCGGGCCGGGGTGGACATTGTGCTGACGAACACGTTCGGCGGGACGCGCCTCAAGCTGGAGAAGAGCGGACTGGGCGCGCGGGTGGCGGAGATCAACCGCCGCGCCGTCGAGCTGTCGCGCGAGGCGGCGGGGACGCAGGCCATGGTGTTTGCCTCGATCGGGCCGACCGGCGAGTTCATGGCGCCGCTGGGCGCGCTGTCGGAGGGCGAGGTGATCGCCGCCTTCAAGGAGCAGATTGCCTCCTTGGCCCTGGCGGCCCCGGACGGGCTGGTGCTGGAGACCTTCACCGACTTGGGCGAGATCCGCGCCGCCCTGCGCGCGGCCCGCGAGGTCTCGGCCCTGCCGGTTGCCGCCTGCATGACGTTCGACAAGGCCGCCTCGGGCGGGTACGCCACGATCATGGGGGTCACCCCCGAGCAGGCGGCGGAGAGCCTCACGGCCGCGGGGGCCGACCTCGTCGGCACCAACTGTGGCGCGGGCATCGCCACCATGGTGGAGGTGGTTTGCCGCCTGCGCGCCGCCGCCGGAGTCCCGCTGTGGGCCAAACCCAATGCCGGCCTGCCGCGGCTCGTCGCCGGACACACCGTCTTTGATGAGACCCCGGCCGCCATGGCGAAACGTGTCCCCGAGCTGATCGCGGCCGGCGCCCGCGTGGTGGGCGGTTGTTGCGGCACCACCCCCGATCATATCGCGGCCATCGCCCGCGCCGCGCGGCGCGCGGCCCCCCACGCCGGATGAACCCGGCTGCAGGCGCCAAACGAAAGGCGCCGCCCCGCCTCGCAAGGAGACAGGACGGCGCCACGGGACTGCCGGGGTGACGAGGCGGCGACCGTCGCCGCCGCCGGCTCCCCGTCCTACTTCGTCACGTCAACGGCCTTCTCGACGGCCTTATCGATGGCCTTCTCCACCGCCTCGACCTTCTTCTCGACGGCCTGCTCGACCACACCAGCCTTCTTCTCAGGCTCGCAGACCTTGCACTCGGCCACCGCCAGCTGTTTCTCGACCATGGTGCCCTTGGCTTCGACCATCTTGCCTTCCAGGGCGGCCAGCTTCTTGCCAACTTCGCACAGCTTCACGGCCACGGCCTTGTCGCCGTCCTTCAGGTCAATCGCGGTGAGGGCGCCGTCTTCACCCTTGGTCACCACGACCACGCCCTTCACCGTCACCACTTCCGGTTTGGCGACCGCCGCGACGGCCTCGACCGCCTTCACGCCAACGGCAACCTGCTCTTCAGCCATGGCGACCGCGCTGACAAACACAACGGCCACAAACGCAACCAGAACGCAGGCAATCCTAACCATCGGAGACTCCTTGCTTGAGTTGATTCGACTTGCACCCGGGACTTGGAGGACTCAACGAACAACCGAAAGAGGCATCAGGGAGAGGCCTCCCCATGCGTGCCGTCTTGCCTCGCTTTCCAGGTTCCTGCAGAGAAGCGTCCTGCGTGTTGACCTTAGTTTGCACTCACCCGGGACGATGCGTTCTCCCGGGTCGCCGGCCATGAAGCACCGGAACAAACTCGTATTCTAGCGCCTCTCCGCCAGATTTCAAGTCGCGGACGGGCGCGGGGGGTGGGGGATCGGCGGCAGGGACTGATGGCAAGGGGGGCTGGCAGGGC